>JBCAZT010000011.1:0-40217 GCA_038532855.1 Pseudomonadota bacterium | reverse complement strand
TGCGCAATTGGCGGACAATGACCTTTTTCTGCGTCGTCATCTGGTGCAGATTTTGGCCCGCAACATTACGCGGGATGAGCACTTTCCAAACTTGCTGGCGCGGCTTGGCAAAGATGAATCGGGCGCGGTTCGTCAAGCTTTGGCTGACGTTCTACCAATTCTGCCAAAATCGCTTGCGGTGCTTCATTGTCAGGCGCTTCGCGATGATGAGGACCCTCAGGTCAGAGCAAGCATTTTCGCTGATATTCTAAAGCTGTTGGACGTTATCACACCCAACCGTCTTGCAGCGCATATCGCGCATATTCTTGCAGAGGATGACGATGAGTTCGTTTTGCGCATCGCAATGGACGCATCGACCCATCTGGCCGCGCATTGTCGGCATGCGGGCGATGATCATGATGATGTCATCAAGGAATTGCAGCACACGTTTCAAGAATTCCAATCTCGCGATCTATCGCCCAAGGTCCTACGATGGGCTGATGAAGCATATGAGCAAATCTGGCTCACTTCGGACCCGCAAGCGATCGAAATCGCCCAGATCCTTCGGGAGGTGACGCATGATCAGCTTGAGGCGGATATCCGTCCTATTCGCGCGCTTGCCCAGTTCCTCCCGGATCAGTCCGAGACTGTTGGCCGGGTTATGGCTGTCTTGGCCCAGCGTGATTTCGGTCTTTCGCTCAAGAAAGGTCGCCGCCCCAGCATTCAACGCGGCGAGTGGTTTAAGCGGCGCTTGTGGCGAATTTTATTCGAAGGAAGCAGCGCTGCGACTGATAAGCGGCAGGCGCATATCCACACCACCGGTCGCCATTATCACGGCACTGTGATCGCTCCGAGTGCGCGGATGGCTGAGCTTGCCCCTACCAAAGTGCCCGGTGAACCTTTGGTCGAGGCATCTGAAGGGGGATGGCGCAATTATCTGCCGCTTCTTGATCAGGCGCTTTCAGCGTTGGATCACGGAGATGCCATCGAGATTTATACGAGCGCCGGTATTACAGAATTGCAGCCGCCAGAAGGCTTCGGAGCGCGTGCGCGAGCCTTTCTTGCAATCACCCGGCGATTTGCTGATCTGGCGCAATTGCGCAATCGCGAACCAACCGAGTTTCTCGCTGCTTTGCGCGCGC
This sequence comes from Pseudomonadota bacterium, assembly GCA_038532855.1. Lineage (GTDB taxonomy): Bacteria > Pseudomonadota > Alphaproteobacteria > Sphingomonadales > Sphingomonadaceae > Erythrobacter. The sequence continues at coordinate 39,096 of JBCAZT010000011.1, read as the reverse complement.
TTGGAATCTCCATCAAATTCCGGGCCTATCCAGACGTAACAGTGCCCAATCGCCATATCTCCCAAATGCTAGCTGAGGGGGAGGCGGAATGATCGAATCTGTCGATACTTGGCTGCAAAAAGGCTTCGCATACGCATCGAGCGTTTATCAAAACAGCCTTGTTGAGCTTGCCATTTTCCTGGCGCTGACCAGCTTTTGGTTCTTCGGTCGCCATGCCGTGCTGGGTTGGTATGCGCGGCGTGTGCGCAAATCGATTAGCCTTTCGCTGGGCGGCTGGGGCACGCGCGGCAAATCGGGAACAGAGCGTTTGAAAGCGGGACTGATGAATGCGGTTGGGCCCTCAATCGTATCCAAAACCACAGGGTGCGAGGCGATGTTTTTGATCGGCACGCCGTTTGGCGGTCTGACCGAAATGTTTCTGTTCCGCCCTTATGACAAAGCGAGTATTTGGGAACAGTTTAATCTCATCAAAACATCCAAAGGCCTGAAAGCGCGTGTATTCCTGTGGGAATGTATGGGGCTGAACCCAGCCTATGTCCGGGTGCTCCAACAAGATTGGATGCGCGATGATATTGGGACGATCACCAACACTTATCCCGATCACGAAGATATCCAGGGACCAGCAGGGCGCAATATCCCCGAGGTGATGTGCGAATTTATTCCGCACAATTCGAACCTCCTCACAACCGAGGAGGAGATGCTGCCAATCCTAGAGGAAGGATCCGCCAAGGCGAAAACGCAATTGCGCCGGGTTGGCTGGAAAGAGGCAGGGCTCGTTCACAAAGAGTTTCTCAACCGCTTCCCTTATGAAGAGCACCCATACAACATCGCTCTTGTCACCGCGATGGGCGATGAGCTGGGATTGGAGCATGATTTCTGCCTGCGCGAAATGTCAGACCGGGTGGTGGCTGACCTTGGCGTTTTGAAAACCTATCCGCGCAGTACGATTAATGGCCGGACGCTCGAATTTGTCATGGGTATGTCCGCCAATGAACGCTTTGGCGCGATGGGCAATTGGACGCGTATGGGCTTTGACCAACACGATCTTGGCGTTGATCCTGAGATTTTCATCAGCACTGTCGTCAACAACCGCGCAGACCGCGTGCCGCGCAGCCGTGTGTTTGCGCGGATGCTGGTGCATGATGTTGCAGCGGACAGGCATTTCCTGATCGGGTCCAATGTCGAGGGGCTTTTGGGCTTTATTGATGAAGAATGGGAGGCCTATGCTGCCAATCTCACTCTCTTCGAAGACGGTGTGGAGCCTGAAGAACGATTGGAGCAATTGGCGCGGCAACAGCGCATTGCACTCGATCAAGAGAGCTTGAACGGACTGCTGGCGGCCATGCTTTCCGGCCAAGAGGTGGCGGCGGAACAGGCCATTGCGGCGGCGCAATCGGGCAATCTGAAGCAGGTGCTGGAAGAGGCTGGCATTGCCAATGCGGATGCCATTGCCAAACATTATTCTGATCTGGCGGCCACGATGCAGGCGTATCATGCGGTCAAAGAGGCGGTGCGTTCCGGCGGGGATCACAGCGGCATTGATGCGCAGATGCGCGAAATGTTGGGCGCCGCTTTCAAAGCAAAGCTGGTGCCGGTTCGCGATGTTTACACCAAGGGTGAAACCATTGTCCGCATGATTGCCGAGGCGACCCCGCCCGGCCTTACCAATCGGATTATGGGCATGCAGAACATCAAAGGCACTGGCCTTGATTGGGTGTATCGCTGGCAGGCGTGGGAGACTGTTTGGAAAGCGTGTCAGCAGCTGCGCTCAGACACCCCGGCAGAGGTCGAACGCGGATATCGTGCGCTTGCAAGCTTTCAAGAATTTGGCGTGTTGAGCGATACGGAAGTGCGCGAAAGCGTGGCGGCAGCGCGCAGCATGCTCAACCAATTGCCCAATGTGTCTGCTGCGCAGCTCGATGCGTTGGAAGCGCGATTGGAAGAGCAAATCCGAAAGCAGGATGTTGGTGCCGACGATGGTGATAACAGCGGTGATCAGTCCAATCCGCTTGGCGCTGTGGCGGAGAAACTGCTCGGTGTGGTTGAGAGTTTCATTGACCCAAGCGATGCGATGACACGCCGCGCAACATCTGACAAAATCTATAAAGCGCTGATCGCAGAGCAAATCTCACTGCAAAAGGCAGCAGCGGAACTGAAAGAGATCACCTCGCGTCAGAAGGGCGGTTGGCTGTCCAAATCTTTGAAAGAGAGAAGCCGCAAGCTCGCCCCATGGCGAAAAGCTGCGTAACCTGACCCTAGATCGGATTGCCATCCTGATCGCGGAAAATCTCACGCCGGCCCACATGGTTGGCAGGGCCTACCAGACCTTCTGATTCCATCCGCTCAATCCATTTGGCTGCCGTGTTGTAACCCACGCCCATTTGCCGCTGGAGCCATGATCCAGACGCTTTCTGGTTCTCAATAACGATCTGGCAGGCCTGGCGATATTTACGCTCTTCAGGATTATCGGAGGCTGTTAGATCATCTTCGAATGTCAGCCCGCCACCATCTTCGGGTTCTTCGGTGACGGCATCGACATATTCAGGCGATCCTTGCGCGCGCCAGAAATCGGCGACCGCTTCAACCTCTTCATCCGAGACGAATGGGCAGTGCACCCGCACAATTGCGCCGGTGTTGGGCTTATAAAGCATATCGCCTTTGCCTAGCAGCTGTTCTGCGCCTTGCTCGCCCAGAATGGTGCGGCTGTCGATACGGCTGGTGACTTTGAAGCTGATGCGGGTGGGAAGGTTCGCCTTGATCACACCGGTGATCACATCAACCGACGGGCGCTGGGTCGCCATGATCAGGTGGATGCCCGCCGCGCGCGATTTTTGCGAAAGGCGCTGGATCAATACTTCGATTTCCTTGCCCACAGTGACCATCAAATCGGCAAGCTCATCGACGATCAGAACGATCTGCGGCAGTGGTTCGTAATCGAGCTGTTCTTCTTCATAAAGCTGCTCGCCCGTGTCAGGATCAAAGCCTGTCTGCACGCGGCGGCCCAGCGGCTTGCCCTTGGCAATCGAGGCGCGCACTTTTTCGTTGAATGAGTTGATATTGCGCGAATTGACAGAGCTCATCATCCGATAGCGTTTTTCCATCTCCTCAACTGCCCATTTGAGCGCGCGCACAGATTTGTGCGGCTCTGTCACCACGGGAGAGAGGAGGTGCGGGATGTTGTCGTAACTGGCGAGTTCAAGAACTTTGGGATCGATCAGGATCATCCGGCATTCCGCCGGTGTGAAATGGTACAATAGACTGAGAATAATACAGTTGAGCCCGACCGATTTACCCGATCCGGTGGTCCCTGCGACCAGCAAGTGCGGCATGGCAGCAAGGTCTGCGATAATCGGCTCACCTGCAATATCCTTGCCCAAAATGATTGGCAGATTGCCTTTGGCCTCAGCAAAAGCAGCGCATGCGGCGAGCTCTTTGAGCATCACCATTTGCCGGTCTTTGTTGGGCAGCTCGATGCCCATGACGGTTTTGCCCGGAATGGGAGAGACGCGGGCGGAAATCGCGCTCATGTTGCGGGCGATGTCTTCGGCGAGGCCCACGACGCGGCTGGCCTTAATACCGGGCGCGGGTTCCAGCTCGTACATAGTGACCACAGGACCTGTGCGAACGGCGGTAATCTCGCCTTTCACATTGAAATCATCAAGCACATTCTCAAGCAAGCGCGCATTGCGTTCCAGCGCGAGTTTGTCGAGCTTTGGTGCTGCCTCGCTTGGCGGATCGGCAAGCAATTCCATGCTTGGCAAATCGTAAGAGGCAAACATGTCGCGCTGGTTTGCTTTTGCAGGGGCTGCGCGTTTGGGCGGGGCTGTGGGGTCGCTGATCTCAGGAGCGCGGCGCGCAGTGGGCGCTTCTGCAACAGGCTCGGGTTTTGAGCTGGGCGTTGAAGTTTTGGGCTCATCAACAAATGCCTCGCGCTCATCAACCAAGCGGGGCTCGTCGGTGGTGCCAGGCAGACGGGCAAGCACTTTGCTGCCAATCGCGCTCTCAGCAACAAATTGCGGGACGGTGAGCAGTGCGCGCCAATCAATCGCAAAAATGCGGGTTATCAAGGCGATACCGATGGCAAGGCAGATAAGCGCCAGCAAAAGGATGATCCAACCCGAAGCTGTCTCTCCAAAAAGCCCGGCGACGCCTTCGATCACGCTGGCTCCCAAGAGGCCACTTATCCCGCCAATCTGCGCAGGCATTGAACTGGAAGGACCTGCAAAAGCGAGCGACAGCACCGTTCCCAAAAGAACCATGGCCACAAGCAAGAGCCCTGTTGGAAGCCACCAGCGGGTAGTCTCAGGTTCGTCCCCATTTTCGACATCGCGCCACAATTTCATGGCCGAGATATACAGCAAGGGGATAAGCAGCCATGCAGGCAAGCCAAAAGCGAAATACGCCCAGTCTGCCGCCCATGCTCCCCAAGACCCCATCCAATTGCCAACTGTGTCACTTGCAGCGGCGGTAAACGGGCTTGGGTCTGTTTGTGTGTAGGTAATAAGTGAAACGGTGAGGAACACCGCTCCTATAAGCAGCACGCCCGCACCCACCATTTGAGCCGCGCGGCGGATGGAGCGGCGCAGGCCCGCGCGCCATTCGGCGGAGGATTTTCGTGTGTGCACTGCGCGGCTAGCCATGATTAGTGTCCTGAAGGAAAGGGGCGGAACACACCATGAATCTTTGCGGAGTCTGGGTCAAGAGTCGCCGCGCTGCATTCATACGGGCAAACAGCGCTGTTGATCGAAATTAACGCAGTCCGTCGATGGCAGCCCAGCGTTTCCAATTGAGCGCGCGGGCGCGGTGCCATGTCATTCCGCCAAGAGCGATAACCGGCATTTGAGCCTGCTTCGCCAGAAGACGAAAGCGTGCAGGGCCAAGCACTTCGGCCCCGGGATGCGAGCGTGTTGTAAAAACAGGAGAGATAAGCGCAGCATTGGCGCCTGACAGGTTTGCTTGGCGCAACTCGCTCATATCGTGAACTGTTGCCAGATGGATCATATCGCGCCGCCGCGGCCACTGGGATAGCGGCGCGCCATAGGTCCCATCAGCCCCCCATTCGCGTGCGGTCAGCGCGCTATCGGCCAAGATCACCCAATGATCGCAGCCTCGCGAAATGCGCAACAGGTCCTGAAATCGCTCCCATCTCGCTGCTTCATCCAGGTGGTAATGGCGATAAATAAACCCGCTGCCGCGTGGCAGGCGCATTAAGGCGCGCTCCAGCCGGCGATCATTGCGCTCATCAGAAATGAGCCAGATATGGGGCAGGGTCTGGTCTTGGCGCATTGGAACGCTATAGCGCTCGATCATGGAAAGTGCAGCCTCCCGTCTCGCCGATGTCGAAGAGAAAATCGCGCGCATTTGCAAACCTGCGCGGCGCAAGCCCGAAGACGTGACCTTGATCGCGGTAAGTAAGACCCATCCGGCTGACAAAATCACGCCTTTGCTCGAAATCGGTCACCGGGTCTTTGGTGAAAACCGCGTGCAAGAAGCGCAAGGCAAATGGCCTGCGCTTAAAGAGCGTTTTCCCGATGTGGAGCTGCACCTGATCGGCCAATTGCAATCCAACAAGGCCGAGGAAGCTGTTGAATTGTTTGATGTGATCCATTCACTTGATAGGCTAAGCCTTCTTAAGTCTTTGGCAAAAGCAATGGACAAATTGGGCCGCCAAGTGCCGTGTTTTGTTCAAGTGAATATCGGCGATGAGGATCAAAAAGGCGGTTGTGCCATCGCTGACTTGCCGCAATTCCTAAAGCAAGTGCGCGATGCCAACATTCCTATCGAAGGTCTGATGTGCCTGCCGCCCGCTGGGATTGAGCCAGCGCCATTCTTCGCATTTCTCTACAAATTGGCTGCCGATAATGAGATCATAGGCCTCTCCATGGGAATGAGCGGTGATTATGAAACGGCTGTCCAATTGGGCGCGACGCATGTGCGTGTTGGCACCGCTTTGTTCGGCGCTCGCGGGTGAGCGATCCGTGTGAAGCTTTCAAAGAAGAATGGCTGCCCAAACTCAGCAGTCAGGCGCGGATTGCGATTGAGCATGGCCAAATCGGCGCTTTGAAAGGAACCCATTGCGATGTTGCTGACGGCTTTGTCAGCATGCTGGGGCTAAAGCCGATCGGGTTCAATTGGGAATTGCTTGATGCCGCAGGGGATGCGGGTGAGCCCCGATCTGCGTTTGACCAGATTGTTGAGGCTCTGTCCCACGATATCGCAAATCCATCTCGGCCTTGGCTACCGAGTGGTGAGGCACAGCGATGTGCACGCGCCTTTATCGAGTTGTTTGAGCCTTCCGTCATAACAATTGTTTCGAACCGATATGATGGATTGTGGAACCCTATTGCAGGTGCGGCAAACGAGTGGGGTTTTGTCGCCTATGATGCGCAGCGCATCGCGTTGTTCCTGATCGCCGAGCGATAGATTGATTGCAGGCATGAAAAAAGGCGCCCCGTTGCCAGGGCGCCTCTTTTGAAAGCGATTGCTGTCGGGGCTTAGAACCCGAACACAATACCAGCGGTAAGCAAACGACCGCGTGGGTCGTGGACCCGGCTGTCAAAACCGCCATTGGTGGCAACCACTGGGGCTGTCACGTCAAAGACGTTGCGCGCGCTCAGTGTCAGCTGGATAGGCGCACCGCGATCAAACAGCTCGTTGATGGCAAGCGCATATTGCAGATCGACACGGAAATCGCTGTCAATTTCTGCTCCGCCATTTTGGTCATCGAGATAGCTGTCAATGTAGCGACCAAACACGTTGAACGAATGCGCGCCTGCTTCCAGTTGGAGCCCGGCATTGAACCGCAATTCAGGCGTTGGTGAGCCGAAATTGGTAAAGTTCCTGTTGCCCGCACCATCAATGGTTGCACCGCCAGCTTCGTTTTGCAGGTCATATTCGAAGACATAGTTGCCCTCAATGCTTGGCGTGACCGTGATCGAGCCAATGTCGAGTGCATAGCGCACGGAGAAATCAACGCCTGATGTCGTAACGCTGGCCGCATTCACATAGCTGTTATTGACCTGAATGATCGTTCCAGCGGGGCTGCGAATGATGTCCGCTCCATTGGGGTCAGCATTGACGATTGCTTGCGGTGCGGTTTGCACAATCGCATCTTCAAATTCGAAGTTGTAGTAATCTGCGCTGATTTCAAACCCACTGAACGGGTTGATTGTGAAGCCCAGATTGTACGCGGTCGAATCTTCAGGGACAAGATTGGGGTTGCCCACGGCGCGCACGGCGACAAATGCGTTGGCACCGCCATTGTTCGGATCTGACACCTGCTGAAGCGTGGTCGATTGGCCTTCCAGCTGGAAGGTCGAAGGCGCACGGAAAGATGTCGCGAACGATCCACGCAGCGAAAGCCAATCGGTTGGACGCAGCAGCAAAGCCGCTTTAGGATCAACCGTGCTGCCGCCTTGGCTGCCGTAATCCTCGTAACGGATCGCCAATTGGAGATCGGCCCAATCGGCAAATGGAAGATTTACTTCTCCAAAGACGGCATAAACGTCCTGCCCGCCAGCAAAGGCTTGCTCACCGATCAAGAAGGCAAAGCCGTCATTGGCGGTGATGTCATCGAACGTCGCTGAAATGCGCTGATCGCGATATTGGAAGCCGACAGCAATACCAACCGGGCCGGATGGAAGCTCAAACAAATCGCCTGAGATAAAGCCTTCGGCAACAAACAATTCAGATTCGCGGTTCGCGACTGAGAATTCAGTGATGTAGTCCAGCAATGCGTCGTTCGTTTGTCCGCCCAAAAGTGCAGAGGAGAACGGGTTGAAGAACGTTCCATCCGCAGGAATGACCGCACCATTTGCCACAAGGAAATCGTTTGTGGCTGTGCAATCCAATCCCGTTGCAGCGTTGAACGCTGGAACCGCATTAAATCCGCGCAGCGCGCATGCGAAACGGTCACGCACTGTATCTTCTGTGCGGGCCGTGAAATTGTTGTCGGCATATGTCAGGCTGACATTCCACAGGCCGTTTTCGAGGAACCCATCAAAATCGCCTTCCAATGTGCTGGAGACGCGCAAAGTGTCAGACGAGAACGAGGCTGGAGAGACTTCGCCGCCTGTACCGCTCGCCCGGCCAAAGAACACGACATCAGCGCCAAAAATATTGTTTGGGTTGAATGTCGGGACAACTGCCTGACCCAGCTGCAAGAACGGGAATGTTGGCGAGTTACCGCGTACCGCACTGTTATCAGCATAGCCAACTTCTGCACTGAAACGGACGGAATCTGACAGATCAGCATTGGCAGATACGAAAGCCGTGATCCGCTCTTCTTCAGGAACAAGGTTGAAGAATTCGCCAAAGTCAAAGCGGCAAAGGCCTACATCAGGCACGCCTGCTGGGGTGGCAGAGATCACATCTGCGATACCGCCTGCCTGCGCACAGCCTGGATCAAGCACGGGCGCGTCTGCTGGGAAGCCTGGTACGCCAAAGAATGAGCCAGGATTACCCAGCGCAGATGTGTCATCGCCGAAGAATGTAGGTGAACCGTCTGCTGCAAAAATAGGTCCTTGCGAAAGGCGACGCTCTGCGGTCGTCAAAGGCGAACGGTCAACATAGCTGATTGCCGCCATCAGGTTGAAATCACCCGCTTCAAACCCGGCGAGAGCTTGGAGGTTGTACTCCGAATAATCGCCAACACTGTCATGCGTGGTGTATTCGCCTGAAAGCAAAAGGCCTTGATAATCATCGCGCGTGATAAAGTTGACCACGCCTGCAACCGCGTCAGAGCCGTAAAGCGAAGAAGCGCCATCCTTAAGGATTTCAACCCGCTCCACTGCGATCAGAGGAACGAGTGAGCTGGTGTCGACAAAGTTGATGCCGTCATTGGTTGGTGCTGCTGAAAGCGTTTGCCGCTTTCCGTTCAGCAGGATCAAAGTGGAGGCAACACCCAAACCGCGAAGGTTGATGTTCGATGTGCCGGTCGTGCCGCCTTGAGTAAACGCGTCTGGGTTGTTCTGCGCGCCGCTATTGATGGTCAAAGACTGTGTGATCTCACCAATGTTTTGCGCGCCAATATCAGCAATCGCTTCATTGCCGATTGTGGCTAGAGGTGAAGCAAGATCTGCTTGAGATTGACGGCGAATGCGCGAACCGGTGACCAAAATTGCGTTGCCACCATCATCGCTGCTGGCTGCGGTGTCGCTGGTGACACTGGCATCTTGCGCCATTGCCGGTGCGGACATAATCAGCGCGATCGATGCGCATGACAAAATAAACGCAGATTTTGCGTGGACCATCAGGGTCTCCTCTTCCATTGTTAAGCCAAGCCCCGTCATTTGGACGGTCACTTTGGGGGTAAAACTCATACGCATTTACGTTACGAGAATTCACAAAATCTAATCAGCCGCGTGCTCACTCGCTAGCAAATTGGCGCTTTTGCCAGAGAAAACGCGGTTACGTTGCACAAATGCAACTTATTTTCGGGAGGCGATCTGCTCGTCGGGCAATCGTAGCGACGCCAATTTATGCTTTTTCGAGCTCTCTTTGGCGTTTGTCGCTGGCGGCGCCGACCAAAGCGCTTTCAATTTCCGATTGCCGCGCTGTCGAAGTCACTTTGCTGCCTGTTAGATCTGTCACATAAAAGGTGTCGACTGCCGTTTCTCCATAGGCCGTGATGTGGGCTGAATGGACGATCAGATTGGACTTAAACAGCGCGTGCGCCAGCCTGTTCAGCAAGGCCACACGGTCGCGTGCGGTGACTTCGATGACGGTGAAATGACTGCTGGCATTATTGTCAAAGTTCACGGTGGTCTCAACATCAAACGCTTTTGACCGTGAATGGCTTAACGGTTTGGCGGCGAGCTTTGGCACAAGTTCAACATTGGCCAACAGAGCATCCGCAATCGCTTTTTTAAGGCGGGTAAGCTGGCTTGCTTCTTTGAACGGGCGCCCTTGCGGATCCTGAACAAGGAAATTGTCGAAGGCATAGCCATTTTTCGCGGTGTGAATGCGCGCATCCAGAATGTTAGCGCCTGCCAAATGAATGCCACCTGCTATGCGATAGAACAGGCCAGGATGGTCAGGGGTGATCACGCTTACAATTGTGGCTCCGCGTTCTTCATCCACTTCGCAATGAACCGACAGGTTGCCTTCTTCGCTTTGAGCCACTTCATATTGCACAATATTGCGCGCGATGATGTCTTCCGGTTCTGCGATCCAATAGGCATCGCCAAGACTGTCCCCGATAGTGCTGACAAGGCTCGCTTTGTCGCCAAGATTCTCCGCAACCGCTGCCTTTTTCGCCTCAACCTTTTCAGCGCGGCCATGGCGCATATGCCCAAGGCGCAGCCGTTCTTGAGCGGCATCATACAGCTCGCCCAGCAACTGGCCTTTCCAACTGTTCCATGTTCCTGGACCAACCGCGCGAATATCAACTGTCGTCAGAATGGCGAGATTTCGCAGACGTTCGAGAGTTTTCACCTCACCCACAAAATCTTCGACCGTTTTAGGGTCGGTCAAATCGCGCTTTTGTGCGGTCGAGCTCATCAGAAGGTGTTGCAGAACGAGCCACGCGACAAGGTCTGTCTCTTTCTCATCAAGGCCAAAGCGCGGGCAAAGTTTGTGCGCGACTTCTGCGCCCAGAACGGAGTGATCTCCGCCGCGCCCCTTCGCAATATCGTGCAGCAACACCGCCACGTAGAGCGCTCTTCGAGAGGCGATTTTATGGATCTGTTGGGTCCCGCGCGGATGGTCTTTGGCTAGCACTCCCCGCTCGATCTGTGAAAGCAGCCCAATCGCGCGAATAGTATGCTCATCGACGGTGTAGTGGTGGTACATGTCGAACTGCATTTGCGCGTTGACCCGCCCAAAATCGGGAACAAAACGACCAAAAACGCCCGCCTCATTCATCCAGCGCAAAGCTGTTTCTGGGTCATTCTTCCCGCAAAGCAGGTCAAGGAATAGAGCGTTGGCGCGTTTGTCTTTGCGCACGGCTGCGGTGATCAATTTGGTGTCGCGATCAGCCTGACGCATAGTGTCAGGGTGGACTTCGAGCCCTTCGGCTTCGGCAAGCTGGAACACTTCGATCAACCGCACCGGATCATTGATGAACCATTTATCGCTTGGTGCGCGGATACGGCCGCCTTCGATCACAAAGCCTTTGCGCGTGCGTGGTTTGGCTGACCAGCCTGCAAAAAAGCCGCTGCGCATCGATGATTTGGCAAGCCTCCCTTCGAGATGCGAGAGGAATATGCCTGTGATATTCCCGACGCGTTTTGCTTGCATGAAGTAATATTGCATGAAGCGTTCGACCGCGCTTTTGCCGGGGCGATCTGCGAATTTCATGCGGGCAGCGACTTCGCGCTGTAAATCAAATGTCAGCCTGTCTTCTGCGCGTCCTGTAATGATGTGCATGTGGCATCTGACGGCAAGCAAGAACCCTTCGGCGCGGCGGAAATTGCGGTATTCCTGAGGCGTGAAAAGCCCGATATCGACAAGCTCTGCTGCATTGCCGACGCGGTGCATATATTTGCCGATCCAATACAGCGTCTGAAGATCGCGCAGCCCTCCTTTGCCCTCTTTGACATTGGGTTCCACGACATATCGGCTATCGCCCATGCGCTTGTGGCGAGCATCGCGTTCAGCCAGTTTCTGCGTGAGAAATTGCCGTTCAGTGCCCCGTGCAACCCCAATCCAGAAACGCTGGCGTGCTTCGTCATAGATGGCCTGATCGCCCCAGATAAGGCGCGATTCCAGCAAGGCGGTCCTGATAGTCAGGTCTTCCTTGGCCATTTTCATGGTGTCGGCGACAGTGCGGCTGGAATGGCCGACTTTAAGGCCCAAATCCCACAGCATATACAGCATTGCCTCAATCACCTGCTCGCACCAAGGGGCGCGGCGCATGGGTGTGATAAAGGCGATATCGATATCCGAATGCGGCGCCATTTCAGCGCGCCCATATCCACCAACCGCCAGAATCGCGAGCCTCTCTGCCGCGGTGGGATTGGATGCTGGGAAAACGTGCTGCGTTACATAATCGTAGATCAAACGGATCAGCTGATCGGTCAAAAACGCATGGCCCAAAGTGCATTCATGCCCGGCAGACGGCTTTTCCATAAGCCGATTGGCCAGCTCTGTGTGCCCTTTGTCCAACGCATCGCGCAGCAAGCCGAGAACGTCTGCGCGGGCGCCATCTTTTGCGCCTTCTACGAGCCGAGCAATCTCTTCTGAAAGGGCGCGCCGATCAACAATATCGCGCTGACGGGGAATGCGTTTTTCCGGCATTAATTGGTCCCCGTCATGGCGCGAGTTTTGGGGTGAAAATCAAGCGGCACCAATTTGCTTTGTATAGGCTTCGCGAAGAGATTTTTTGTCGATTTTCTGCGTGCCGAGACGCGGAAGAACTTCGCTGACCACCCAAATGTGCTCTTCGAGGGGCACTTTAAACGGAGCAATCCGTGACAACAGGAATTCGCGCAATTGCGCTGCTGACATGGCGTCGCGGCCGTCCTTTACGCGGAAAACGCAAGCCGGCACTTCGCCCATGCGATCATCAGGAAGACCGAATACGGAGCATTCTGCAATGTCGCCATTGGCATAAACCGCATCTTCCACCTCAATGCAGGTGATGTTTTCACCGCCGCGGATGATGATGTCTTTTTTGCGGTCTACGATGAAGAGATATTCGTCTTCATCGAGGTATCCCAAATCGCCAGTGCGGAAGAAACCGTCTTTGGTGAAAGCGCTTTGAGTGGCGTCATCATTGTTCCAATAGCCGCGGAAATTGGCGACCGTGCGGATGCAAACTTCGCCAATCCCGCCCTGCGCAACGGGATTGCCATCATCATCCAAAATTCCGACTTCGACCAAGGGTTTTGAGGCGCGTCCAGTAGAACCCGGTTTTGCGAGATAGTTTTCATTAAAGTTGCCGCAGCCAACCGCGTTTGTTTCGGTAAGGCCATAGCCAAGGAGCGGGAATCCGCCGGGGAAGGCTTCTTTGATCTTGTTTACATGCTCAACCGGGCGCGGCGCGCCGCCTGCGGCAAAGCTTTTGCACGCTGAAATGTCATAATTTTCGCGATTGGGATGGGTTGCGATCTCATAACTCATCAGCGGAACGCCAACGAAATAGGTGACCTTTTCAGTGTCCATCAGCCGCAGGGCTTCTTCAGCGTCCCATTTGGGCATCAGCACCAGCTTGCGTGCAATTGCGTATGATTGAAGGAACAACGGCACTTCGCCAGTGACGTGGAACAAAGGCACTGCGACCAATGCACAGGGCTGCGCGCTCATATCTTCGCCTTGGCTTTCCATCAGCACTTTGGCCATCGCGCTTTGGCTGACATAGCTCATCACGCCAGAGACCACCCCGCGATGATCGGACCATGCGCCTTTGGATTGGCCGGTTGATCCTGAGGTGTAGAGGATTGTCGCGATATCATCTGCGCCCAGCTGACCCAGCATGGCCATGGCAACCGAGGGACCTTCTCCGCCCGGCACAGCCCAGACATTGGCGAGACCTTCAGCAGGCGCACCGTGATCCATCATCACCAAGTTGGCGGAGTGATCTTGGCCTTCTAGCCGTTTTGCCCGGCCTGCATCGGCCAGCACGACTTTGCATTCGGCAAGACGGATGCCGTAGGCAAGTTCTTCACCCGACCAAAATCCATTGAGCAATGTCGCGCACCCGCCGGCCATGGCAATGCCCATATAAGCGATCATCCAGTTTGCTGAATTGCGCGCGGCAATCCCGACACGGTCCCCTTTTTCGATGCCGTGTTTCGTGGCCAAACCTTCAGCCACGCAGACCGCTGCCTGGTAGGTTTCGCCAAAAGTCAGCCGTATATCGCCATCCACCAAGAACGGCACATCTTTATGCTCATTACAAAAGTGGGCGAAGTAATGCGCCAAAGTAGGCGGTGCCATCGCAAATGCAGGCACACTCACGCCGTCTCTTTCATACGGGACGGTGGTGAAAGGCTGACCTTCTTTGGTCAGTTCGCCAATAATGGTCTCAAGCGCATTATCCAGCTGGGTTGGCATGCTTATATCTCTCCTCTTAGATGGCCTTGTGGCCTCGATCCTCTTTTTCCCGCACTCGCTTCAGATGGGGTTTCTGTGTTTCTTGGTTCAGCGGTGTCTATGCTCGCCGATGGATACCGGCGTGCATAACAGACCCTTCCCCCACGGGCCGTGCTGTGCCAAAAGCTAAAACAGAAACCACACGATGCGAGTGGTATGGCGATGCTATTAAGAGGTTATATCAGTGCTGTCACTACTTGCTGCAAGTGCGGATGCCGCAGGTCCTTTAATGTCGTCCGATTACAGTTTGGGTCCATCCTTATTCAAAATTGGATGGTTCGAACTTAGGTATTATTCGCTCGCCTATTTGATCGGCGTGATCTTTTCCTATTGGCACGTTTCCAAAATGATCAAACAGCCCGGCGCTCCGATGGCGCAGCGGCATGTTGATGATTTGTTTTTCTATTGCACTCTGGGCGTAATCGTAGGCGGGCGGCTGGGTTATGCAGCATTCTACACCGGCGGAGCGTCCGATACGCCGTCTGTGTTCTTTGATTTCACCGGCAATAGCTTCCTCAAATGGAAATTGCTCGAAGTGTGGGAAGGCGGAATGGCTTTCCATGGCGGCTTAATCGGGGTGGTGGTTGCGGCGGCCTTTGTCTGCTGGCGCAATAAGCTCAGCTATTTGCGGGTGGGCGATTACATCGCTGTCACTGTGCCGATGGGGATGCTGCTTGGCCGGCTCGCCAATTTCAACAATGGCGAATTGTGGGGCAGAAAAACCGATGTGCCGTGGGGCATGGTGTTTTCGAAAGCTGACGAAGCTGTGCGCCATCCCAGCCAGCTATATCAAGCGGGGCTCGAAGGGCTCGCCTTGCTAATCATCTTGACGTTTATGTTTTGGAAAACCCGTGCGCGCTATCGTCCCGGACTGTTGATGGGCGTGTTTATCCTCGGCATGGGCTTGGCGCGCTTTACCAATGAATTTTTTCGCGAACCTGACCGTCATTTGTCAGACTTCGCGATGCAAACCGGACTATCGATGGGCCAATGGCTAACAATACCGCTGATCGTGATTGGATTGATTGTAACCTTCTCCGCGCTGAAGAAGCAGCCAGTGGGGACGGGATCAGCGAAGGCAGCCCAAACGGCGTAATCAGCGCGTTTGCAGACGAGACGGATCAAGCGCGCGAATGGACGCCTGCGCCGCTGAACCTAATCGAATCTGATGGGACGGTTACCCAGCTCCCATTGGAGCCGGACAGTGCTGCCCAAATGGCGGCCAAAGCTAAAGCCGATGAGGAAGCGAGGCGCGCAGCTGAACAAGCCAAGCGTGAGGCCGAAGAAAAGGCGCGCTTAGAAGCTGAAGCAAAAGCCAAAAAAGAAGCGGAGGAAAAAGCAAGGCTCGCTGCGGAAGCGGAGGAGGCCAAACGCAAAGCCGCTGAGGAAAAAGCGCGGGCCGAGGCAGAGGCTAAGGCCAAGAAAGAGGCCGAAGCCAAGGCAAAACGCGAAGCCGAGGAGCGCGCTCGCAAAGAGGCTGAAGAAGCCGCTCGTCTAAAAGCGGAAGCTAGGGAAAAAGCAAGACTCGCGGCCGAGGCCAAAGCTAAAAAGGAAGCCGAGGAAAAAGCAAGGCGCGCAGCTGAGGCTGAAGCGAAAGCCAAGAAAAAAGCGGAGGAGAAAGCCCAACGCGAGGCAGAAGCCAAAGCTAAAAAAGAAGCGGAAGCTAAGGCAAAAGCAGAAGCGAAAGCCAAAAAAGAAGCAGAAGCTAAAGCCAAGAAAGAGGCAGCTGCCGCCGCTGCTGCTGCCGCCAAAGCTGAGGCTGAGAAAAAGGCCAAGGAAGAAGCCGAAGCTGCGGCCCTTGCGGAAGCTGAAAAACTGGCCGCTGCCAAAGCTGCTGAGGAGGCAGCGCCAGACGACAAAACCACCGCGATCGAAAAGGCGCAAAATCTTGGCGACACGTTCCGCCGCCTTATCCGTGAAACCGGCCCTATCAGCCTTGCGCACTATATGGCCGAAAGCAATGCGCGCTATTATGCGAGCCGCGACCCGTTTGGAGAAGAAGGCGATTTCATCACGGCGCCCGAAATTAGCCAGATGTTTGGAGAGCTGATCGGGCTTTGGTTTGCTGATCTGTGGGTCAAAATGGGATCGTCAGACAATATCGATCTGGTTGAACTTGGCCCGGGACGCGGGACATTGATGAAGGATATCTTGCGCACATCGACCCGCTATGGCTTTGCGCCGAAATTGCACTTTGTTGAAACATCGCGCGAATTGCGCGCCATCCAGCGCGGGGCGTTTCCCGAGGTGAACTTTCACGATGATGTATCGACACTGCCCGAAGATCGCCCGCTTTTGATTGTGGCCAATGAATTCTTTGATGCGCTTCCAATCCATCAATTGGTCCGCTCTGCCCAAGGCTGGCACGAGCGGATGGTGGGCCTTGAGGATGATCGGCTGGTCTTTGTTGCAGGCGACAAACCCATGGACAGCGTTGTCCCGCAAAGCTGGAAAAGCGCAAGCCAAGGGACAATGATCGAAACCAGCCCCGCCGCCACAGCCGTGATGAGCGAAATTGCAACGCGCCTCACCAATCAAGGCGGGGCTGCTTTGATGATCGATTATGGATCTTTCGAATTGCGTGCAGGGTCCACTTTGCAGGCCTTGAAAGAACACAAGAAGGTCGATCCGCTCAACCATCCAGGCCTTGCTGATTTAACCGCGCATGTCGATTTTGAGCTTTTGGGCCAAGTGGCCGAGCGAAACGGCGCCGACGTGATGGGCGTGAAGATGCAAGGCGAATGGCTTCAGGATATGGGCATCGACACCCGCACAGAGGCGCTGCAACGCATGAACCCGGCAGAGGGCAAAAAGGTACAACGCCAACGCGATCGTCTGGTTGAAGATGGGCAAATGGGCGCCCTGTTCAAAGTGCTTGGCGTTTGTGGGCGGCGCTGGCCCATTGGGGCAGGTTTTGAATGAGGGTGAGAACTTATATCTCTCGTCATCCCGGACTTGATCCGGGATCGATCACTATATCAAGCCAATTGGGATTGTTCTTTTCGATCAGATCAATCTTCCATTTTCGATGCCAATTTTTGAGTTGTTTTTCGCGCGCGATAGCCTCTTCAATGGTGGGGTAAGGCTCAACATGGACCAAAAGATTAAGTCCATATCGGCGAACAAATAAAGAGCCGCGACCACCGCGATGTTCCCAAATACGTCGTGCTAGATCGGCGGTTACACCAATGTAAATTACCCCGCCGGGTTTGTTGCATAGAATGTAGACCCAGCCGCCTTTCATTCGCTTGAGGAAACCGGTCCCGGATCAAGTCCGGGACGACGATTGGAAATTTTTTCAGCCAAATCCTCCGCAGCTTGCGCGGGCGATACTTTGTCTTCATCGGCGCGGTCGACTGCGTAATTGGCCTCGCGCATGGCTTCGACTGAAATCGCGCCAATCAAAGGCTGCAAAGCTTCGACCAATTTTTCATCATTCGCGATGCGCGGTGCTAGCATCAGCATCGCATCATAGCTGGGCAAAGCTTCGCGAGGGTCTTCGAGAATAATCAGCCTATCAGCAGCAATTCTGCCATCCGACGTGTAGGCGCTGATCGCATCTGCTTCGCCTGACTTTAAAGCGTTGTACATGAATGTGGGGGAGAAATTGCGCGTCTTGCCCACATCCAATCCGTAAGCATCGCGCACCGCAATCCATTCTGGACGCTCAAAGAATTCAGGGTCTCCGCCGATCGTCAATTGGCCCGCTACAGGCACCAAATCTTCGAGCGATGTGACGCCCAGCTCGCGCGCGCGATCTTCGCGCATGGCAAAGGCATAAGCGTTTTCAAAACCAAGCCTGCCCAAAACCCTGATGCCGTTGGTTTCTTTGTCCCATTCGACAATTTCCCGGTACATCTGATCGCGCCCCACTTGATCGGTGCGTTTCATTTCATTGGTCCAGATCGTGCCGGTATAATCAACCGAGATATCGATATTGTTCGATGCAAGCGCGGAATGGACGACCGCTGATCCCAGCCCATCACGGTATTCGACATCGTAACCGGCTGCCTCCAATCGAGAGCCGATCAATTGGGCAAGGATATATTGCTCAGAAAACTGCTTGGAGGCGATGACTATGGCATCGTCGTTCTTACCTGCGTTTTGATAGGCAAGCGCTGTCAGCAATCCGGCTGCAACAACAATCAGACCGCTGCCCCATTGCCAGCGTTTGCGCGCCGCCATGCCGCGTTCGATCAGGCCCAACAGCATATCGACAAGCAGCGCCAGCGCAGCGCTGGCAAAGCATCCGGCCAGCACCAATGCCCAGTTCTGGGTCTGCAGTCCGGCAAAGATCGGATCGCCAAGGCTGGGTTGGCCGATGGTGGTTGAAAGCGTTGCTGCGCCAATTGTCCAAACGCTGGCCGTGCGAATGCCTGCCATGATGAACGGCGCGGATAGGGGGGCTTCGACCAGCCGTAATTTTTGCCAACCTGTCATACCCACACCATCAGCCGCTTCCAAAACGCCGGGGTCAAGATTGGCCTGCGCTGTGACAGCGTTTCTTAAGATAGGAAGCAGCGCATACAGCGCGAGCGCGAGCAGGGCTGGCAGGAAGCCGAGAGTGGGCAGGCCTTCACCAAAGACAGCGCGCAAAGACAAAAGGATGGGGAAGAACAAAGCCAATAGGGCCAGCGCTGGAATGGTCTGGACAAGGCTTGCAAAACCAAGCGCAAGTCGCGCGACAGCTGGCGATCTGCTGGCCCAAACGGCAAGCGGTAGAGCCACCACAATGCCAAGGCCGATGGCGCTGGCTGCCAAAACGACGTGCGCTGCCAGCTTGTCTCCCAAACCAAAGAGGATTTGCCAAAAACCCTCCATTACGCGCGCTCCATCTTGGCCAGTTTTTCCGCCTGCTGACGCGGAACAGCGACAAGCCCTTGCGCAATGTCCCCGCCTTTGCCCGCCAGCAGTTCTTGAGGCGTGCAATCGGCCACCAAAGCTCCTGCGTCCATCACCAGCACGCGATCTGCCAGCAGCAAAGCCTCTGCCATATCGTGCGTTACCATGATTGTTGTCAGGCCCAGCCTATCGTGCAATTCGCGCACGCGTTCGCCCAATGCATCGCGGGTGATGGGATCAAGCGCGCCGAACGGCTCATCCATCAACAAAAGCTCAGGATCGCCAGCCAATGCGCGCGCCACGCCCACACGCTGGCGTTGCCCGCCTGACAATTCATCAGGCATGCGCGCGGCCATTTCAGGATCAAGTTCGACCAGTTCGAGCAATTCATCAATGCGCGTGGGGCCGAGTTTTTCGCCAGCCAGTTTTGGCCCGATGGCAATGTTCTCGCCCACAGTGAAATGCGGAAACAAGCCAATGCCTTGGAACACATACCCAACCCTGCGGCGAAGAGCGGCAGGATTGAGTGTGGTGACATCCTCCCCGCTAAACACAACTTTGCCGCTGCTGGGTTCAACCAGAGCGTTGACCATTTTTAGCAAGGTTGATTTGCCAGACCCCGATGCCCCGACCATGGCGACGAATGAGCCTGCCTCAATATCGCAAGAAACCCCGCCTACGGCCACGACTTCGCCAGACGCGCCATAGCGGCGCTCAGTCTGGTCGAATGTTAAGATACCCCCCACGCTTCACCTATTGACCTATTGCTCAATCCGTTCACGCGGGATGGTGAGAGTGACTTTCAGGCCAGCTTGGTCCCAGTCGCGGTCTATTGACCCGTTGAGCTGATGCTCGGCCGTCATTTCAATCAACCTTGTGCCAAAGCCTGAGCTTGGCGCGGTCCTCACTTGTGGGCCGCCGCTTTCTTGCCAACGGATGACGAC
Source organism: Pseudomonadota bacterium (assembly GCA_038532855.1). Classification (GTDB taxonomy): domain Bacteria; phylum Pseudomonadota; class Alphaproteobacteria; order Sphingomonadales; family Sphingomonadaceae; genus Erythrobacter. Next base: position 19,276 of record JBCAZT010000011.1, on the reverse strand, counting down.
TGTTTCCTCATCGACCTCAAAGCGGATCGAAACGCGGCCATTTTCAGCACTGAACGCGCCATATTTGGCGGCATTGGTGGCAAGTTCATGGAAGATAAGAGCCAAAGGTGTGGCCGCGCCCGCACTCGTGTTGATCGCATCCCCGCTTATCATCACGACTTCAGAGCCTGCAATTTTATAAGGCTCCATCAGCACATGGATCAGGTGGGAAAGATCCTCTTTGCCCCCAGCCTCAGTGCGCAACGCATAATCCTGCGCGCGCGATAAAGCGTAAATGTTCTCAGACAATTCTTTGCCAAATGCTTCTGTCTCGTCTGACCCGCGCGCTCTTAGAGTGATAAGGCCGTTGATGACCGAGAATACATTCTTGATCCGGTGCGCCAATTCACCTGCCAGCAATTCGCGCTCTTGCGATATGCGATAACGATCATCGATATCGGTAAGCGTGCCAAACCAACGTGCGGTTGCCGGATCATCGGTGGATGGAACGGCGCGCGATATGACCCAGCGATAGCTGCCATCGGCTTGGCGCAGGCGCCATTCGTCCTCAAAAAATGAGGCGGTTTCCATCGCCCGTTCGAATTTCTCAAGGCTCGCTTCGAAATCCTCAGGGTGAATAACTTCGCGCCAATCGACGATATCTTTGCGCGGGGCGACACCCGTGACTTCGGTAAAGCGGGCGTTGAAGTAGTCCCATTTTGGCCCCGGCGCTGCTGACCATGCGATATCGGGAACGCTATCGAGCATGAATTGCAAGCGATCGGCGCTGTTTTTGATCTTCGACACAGCGATGGCCGCTTCGCGATGGGCCTCGACCCTGCGCATCACGCTTGCGGCCAAAACCTCTAATCCTTCGCGCTGTATATCGCTTAAGCCCCCAAGGCGCGGAGTGGAATCTGTGACGCACAAAGCGCCCAAAGGTGCGCCTTCGGAAGAGATAAGCGGCGCGCCTGCATAATAGCGCAAATGCCGTTCATCTGTGACAGCGTCGAACTGGGAAAAGCGCGGATCCTGCGTGCAATCGCGCACTTCGAGAATGTCACCTTGAACCATTGCATGCGCGCATAGGCTGGTGGAACGCGGCGTTTCATCCGCATCCATGCCTTCATGGGCAATAAAGACCTGCCTTTCCGCCTCGACAATGCTTACGGCTGCAGCAGGTGTGCCGCACAGGCGGGCTGCAAAACGAGCAAGGCGGGCCAGTTCTTCATCGCCTTTAAGGCCGTCCAATTCAAAGCTGCCAAGGACAACCAGCCGTTCAGGTTCTGAGCACAGATCGCTGTCAGGGGTGGTGCCTATTGGCCATGGAGTGGACTGGGTCGTGTCGGACATGGCGATTGATAAATGGCCATACAGCAAAGCCCTTGCCGGTCAAATTTGTTGGGTTTCCTTGCGTTTTTCGCATCAATTATCTTCGCGCTTTCCCTTGCGTAATGCGAGGAAATCAGGGCAAGGGGGCGGCGGGAGAGAATATTTGCCGCATAATGAAACTCGCAATGTCACACTGCTTTCGCGGATTGTGCGCCGTATCATCGTCGCGATCTGGCACTTTCAGGGCTGGCGCATAGATGAACGTTTTCCAAAGCATCTCAAAAAATGCGTCATTGCAGGCGCACCGCATTCGACGGCGTGGGATTTCGTCTTTTTTGCAGGCGCAACGCACGAAGAAAAAGTGCAGCCCAATTTTATGGGAAAGCATACATTGTTTCAGGGGATGATGCGCAATTTCATGCTCGATATGGGCGGGATCCCCGTCGATAAGACACGGCGCACCAGCGCGGTAGATCAAATCGCGGCTGAATATGAAACAAGAGAAGAGTTATCGCTGGTGATCGCGGCCGAAGGCACGCGCAAAACCGATGGAAAATGGAAATCGGGCTTTTATCATATCGCGCAGGCAGCGGGCGTGCCCATCGTCCCTGCTTATGCCGATAATGAAAACCGCGTGATTGGCTTTGGCCCTCCCATGATCCCATCAGGCAATTATGGCGAAGACTTGCTGAAAATTGCGCAATGGCTCCGCTCAAAACTGCCTGATTATGACAGGTACAAAGTCTTAGAACAGCAGGCGAAAGACATTATTGCCGGGCGGAATGACCGCTGACAGCGGCGGTTTGAGCGATCTTTCGACGAAAGTTGTACTTCACGCCTTTAAGCGCGCACCAAACACGCCTATGTCTGAAGGCATAAGGAGGCCTTGTGCACCATGGCGCTTAGCGAACAGGATCGGCAAAACGAGCGTATGCGCCTTGCGCAGATTGTGCTTGATCTCGTCAAGAAACGCGGGGCTGAAATCCCTTTTGCAACGGCTGTTGCTGAAAGCGGCTTAACGCGGGCTCGGTTTGAACAGATCTTTGCGGATTATGATGATATGGTCGATGCCGCTGCCCATGTATGGTTAGAGCCGCATATCGCCGCAATGGAAGAAGTGGTTGATGCCGATCTTCCCCCCATTCGCAAAATGTACGAATTTGTCCGGCGGCGGTTCGTCATTTCGCGCGAGCGTTTTCGCGATGACCCTGAATTCTTCATCGTCATCAACGAAATGGGCGCAGCCAATATGGAGCGCGTGCGCCCCTATGTGGATCTTGCTGATCATTACCTGAGCGAATTGATCGCGCAGGCTCAGGCTGATGGATATTTTGCAGGGCTTGGCATTGATGAAGCTTTATCGCTGATCAATCAGATGCTTTCGAATTATACTATTCCTGACGCGATAATCTTCCTTGGCGATAGGCTGACCGAGGAAAAGCTGGCGCGGATTATCGATACGATTTTTATCGGATTGTCGGGCGAGGCAGGCGAGGCTGCTGCTGGTGTCAACACGCTGAAAGTGGCGTCCTAAGCGATTAGCGCGGCGGCTTTTGCCGAAATTGCAGCACATTGGCGGGCGGCTTTGTTGGGATGCCTTTCAACCGCTTTTCATTGAGCGCGTATTTCAAGCTCGCAAGAACCATCGAAGCTGAAACCAGCAATATGGCGCCAGCCCAAAACCAGTGGGGCAGGAACAACGCCGCCTCGATCTGGCCCGTATCAGACAACATGCGTTGGCCGCCAATCACAGCTTCTTCGGTGAAGAGATAGTTGAAATCTCTCAGCATACTCAGCGATGCGAGCACTCCCAGAAACTGAATGGAAAAGCGCGTAAGACCTGCAGGCGCGCGCCATGCAATCCCCACAAGCAGTACGGCAAGCAATGGCAACACGGCATAGCCTGTGGGTGAGCGTACATAAAAGATGACAGATGCCAAAAGGGCAATGGCCGTGATCCACAAGGCAGGCCGCCATGCTTTGCGATGCGCGCTTGCAAGGATCAGCGCTGATCCCGCAATGACAGGGGCGAGCGGGCCTCCTGCAGCGATTGCTGCGCTGACAAAGGGCGAGACATCAGTTGCCAGCCTGCTTTCTGCAACGCCAGACCCATTGGCGAAGATTTGCAGCCTTACAAATTCCTGCCCCATCGCAAGCGCGGTAAGGCCATGGCCCATTTCGTGGAACCATGTGGTCAGGATCACGAACGGATAGATAAGATAAGTGCCGCCCGGCAGTGCGGGCAAAAACAGCACGATCATCACAGCAAGGAACAATCGTCCAACCGCTTCGGCTTGGCTGCCCGGTTCGACCATTGATCCAAACATGATCAGGCGCTCTCGGCGTCTAGAGTGTCATCTTCGGCAGGGAGATTGCGCGGCTCTTTGGGCGCGCGGCCATCGGCATCGACCCGTAGGCGGTATCTCTCCATCGCCTCTTCATCTTCAGCGCGGTGTTCTTGAAGGATGCCCCAACTTGCCAGGAACAATCCTGCGACCAGCGGACCTAGAACGATCCCTGAAAAGCCGGCGATGGAGATCCCGCCCAAGGTCGTGACAAGGATAAGCCAATCTGGAATGCCTGTGTCCCTGCCGACGAGAATAGGACGCAGCACATTATCAACCGAGCTAATAAAGACGCCGCCCACGACCAGCACAAAAACGCCCTGCCACGTCTCGCCCACAATCAAGAGCCAAATTCCCGCAGGCACCCAAACCAACGCCGTGCCGACAGCGGGAATAAGCGCGAGAATGGCCATCAGCACACCCAGCAGCAAAGGCGATGGCACGCCCGCAATCCAAAGCATAATCCCGCCAAGCGAGCCTTGCACCAATCCTACAACGCCCGACCCTTTAATAACCGCGCGCACAATGCCTAGGAACCGCGCCGCCAGTCGGTCGGCAATTTCGCGTTCGATAGGGGCGGAATGGAGGATTGTCTCGCCAATGCGTTTCCCATCGCGCAACATAAAGAACAGGATATAAAGGCCGATGGCAAAGCTTAAGAAAAAGCCCAAAGCCCCGCTGCCAATGCTAACAGCTTGGGTTGCAATCATTCCGGCGCTTTCGCCCAAGAAATCCTGCAATTGATCTTGCAGTTTGGAAATGTCAGTCCAGCCATTGTCTTCGACAAAACTCTGCACCGTACCCGGCAACATCGCGTAGAAATCATTGAAAAGACCAACCAGATCAATCGGATCCTGCCTCAGCGTGTTGACCACGCCCAAAGTCTCATCAACGACAATCGCGCCAATCCAAAGGGCAGGCAGCAAGACCGCGACGAAAATGATCGTTAGCGAAAGGGTCGCTGCAAGATTGCGGCTCCCTCTCATCATTCGCAGGGACCACCTGTAAAGCGGCTGGAACATAATCGCCGCCAATGTCGCCCACATCACAGGGCCGACAAAGGGCCAAGCGACCCAGACAAACAGGATCGAGACGCCAGCCAAAAGGAGCAAAAAGCTCCAATGTTCAAGCGCGCTGGTATCGTTGGGTTCCTGAGCCGACATATCCGTTTATGTCGGGCGCTTTAGTGCGAAGATCAAGAGCCGATCACACATCCAAATTGGCAACATTCAGTGCGTTGTCTTGAATAAATTCGCGCCGCGGTTCCACCACATCGCCCATCAGACGCGTGAAAATCTCATCGGTTACATCCGCGTCTTCGACTTTCACTTGCAACAGAACGCGATGTTCTGGGTCAAGAGTGGTCTCCCACAATTGCTCAGCGTTCATTTCGCCAAGGCCTTTATAGCGGCTGATGGAAAGACCTTTGCGCCCTGCTGCAAATACCGCATCCAGCAATTGCGTGGGCCGCGTTATCGCATCATCACCTGCAATAGTGGCTGGCGTATCGTCGCCATCTTCGCCCGCATCATCCGCAACAGTGTCAGGTTCTTCAGGTGCATCGCTGCCTTTGACGAGGCGCACCGGACTTTCATAAGCGTCTGACTGAGGCTGCGCGATGCCGTGCAGTTTCAACGCTTCGGTGCTGGTCAGGAAACGCGCATCGATATTGTGCACATCGGTGACCCCGCGCCACAACCGATTGAAGCGAACGCCGCCTTTTTGTTCGCCCTCTTCGATCATTTCAGCAGACCATTTTGCCTCAGGATCGCCCATTTGCATCCGTGCGGCGGTCAATTCGAGAGCCGCGAGGCGGGCTGTGTCCGAAAGCTCCGGATCAAGCGCGCCCGACAGCGCCATCTGCTCAACAATAGCCGCATCATAACGACGCGGAGCAAAGGCGATGAGGTTTTTAAGCCGCAAAGCCTGATCGATAAGACTGCGCAAATCCTCACCTGAACGCGCACCGCCTGCGGTTTCCAAAATGCGCCCCTGCAAACCAGCATCGACAAGGTAGCGATCCATCGCCGCCTCATCTTTCAAATACACTTCGCTGCGCCCCTTTGAGACTTTGTACAAAGGCGGCTGCGCGATAAACAGGTGCCCGGCTTCGACCACTTCGGGCATTTGCCGGTGGAAGAAAGTGAGCAACAATGTGCGAATATGCGCGCCGTCCACATCAGCATCGGTCATGATGACGATCTTGTGATAGCGCAGCTTTTCAAGGTTAAACTCTTCGCGAATGCCGGTGCCCATCGCCTGGATCAGCGTGCCGACTTCCTTGGAAGAGATCACCCGGTCCAGCCGTGCGCGTTCCACATTCAGGATCTTACCTTTCAATGGCAAGATCGCCTGTGTTTTGCGGTCGCGGCCCTGTTTGGCAGAGCCGCCCGCGCTGTCACCCTCGACTAGAAACAATTCCGATTTAACCGGATCACGTTCCTGACAATCGGCAAGCTTACCGGGAAGCGAGGCGATGCTCATCGCGCCCTTCCGGCTCATCTCGCGCGCACGCTTTGCCGCTTCACGAGCAGCAGCCGCATCGATCACTTTCTGGATGATCGCTTTTGCGTCAGCCGGATTTTCCTCCAGCCACTCGGTCATCTTCTCGCCCATCAGGCTTTCCAGCGGAGAGCGCACTTCGGATGAAACCAGCTTATCCTTGGTTTGCGAGGAGAATTTGGGATCGGGCAATTTCACGCTGACAATCGCGGTCAACCCTTCGCGCATGTCTTCGCCCGATAGCGACACTTTCTCTTTCTTGAGCAGGCCAGAGCTGCTCGCATAATTGTTGAGCGTCCGGGTTAGAGCTGCGCGAAATGCCGCCAAATGCGTGCCGCCATCGCGCTGCGGGATGTTATTCGTGAATGTCAGGACGTTTTCGTAATAGCTGTCATTCCATTGCAGCGCGACATCGATGCCGATCCCATCCTTATTGGCAGAAACCGAAATCGGCTCTGCGATGAGCGGGGTTTTGTTGCGATCAAGATATTTCACGAATGCGCCAATGCCGCCTTCGTAGAAAAGATCATGTTCGCGCACCTCTTCGTGGCGATTGTCGCGCAGCAGAATACGCACGCCCGAATTGAGGAAAGCCAGCTCGCGATAGCGGTGCTCAAGCTTGTCAAAATCATACTCGGTGACGTTCTTGAACGTGTCGTTGGAGTGATGAAACGTGACCCGCGTGCCTTTTTTAAAGCCGTTTTCATCCGGGTTTTGATCCACTTTGGGCGCATCCCCGCGCACCTCCAGCCTGTCCACCGCATCGCCATGTTCAAAGCGCATCCAATGCTCTTTGCCATCGCGCCAAATGGTCAGCTCAAGCCACTCAGACAAAGCGTTAACGACAGACACGCCCACGCCGTGAAGGCCGCCGGATACCTTATAGGCGTTGTCGTCAGAGGTGTTTTCAAACTTACCGCCCGCGTGAAGCTGCGTCATGATGACTTCGGCAGCGGAGACGCCCTCTTCCTTGTGCATGCCCACGGGAATGCCGCGGCCATTGTCTTCGACAGACACGCTGCCATCGGCGTTGATTTCAATCAGAACAAGATCGCAATGCCCAGCCAGCGCCTCATCAATGGCGTTGTCTGACACCTCAAACACCATGTGATGCAGGCCTGATCCATCATCGGTGTCACCAATATACATGCCGGGCCGCTTGCGCACCGCATCAAGGCCTTTCAAAACCTTGATAGAATCCGCGCCATATTCGCCCTGTTGGACCTGCTTTTCTGGTTGGTTATCTGAGTTCTCGTCCATGCCAAGCATATAGGCGCTCACAGGCGATTTCCCAAGCTCTACGGGGTAGTCCGCAAGGGTTTTCCACCCTTTGTGGGCGGGGGGTGGATTTGGGTTCGGTGACGGTCCGGTGACAGTGCACCAATTGCTTCAGCAAAGTCCCGCCTGGCGGATGGCCCGCGATGCAATTGTTGCACTGTCACCATGGTGTGCGCTCCCATTAACTCCTCCGTCATTCCCGCGAAAGCGGGAACCCAGCTCCTTAGTTCCGTACGTGACGCCCTGGGTCCCTGCCCTTCGGCAAAGCTCAGGAGGGCCCTTCGCGGGGATGACACGAGAGGGTGATGGCAATGCGTTGTTTGTGAACGCTTTCTCAATGCGACAGACCTAGCACTGGCGAGGACGGCGAAAATTGTGCGCTGTTACCAAAACAGGAGCCTAGGGAGATATTCTGGTGGTTTGGGGTTTCTATCCTCCTTCGGGAATTGGGAAGTACACGCCTGGGGCAGAAAGTGAAGTCGGCGACGATGGCAAGTCAAAGTATGAGCTGCGCCTAAATACCTATTTTCATAGTTTGCCAGACGAAGAGAAGGAGAAAATCCGTCGTAAAATGGGGGGCGAAGACTCTTACAGTAGATTTGTCTCACGATTGTTATGGTCTTGCCCATCGCACAGATATTCCCAAGAGGGCGCCAATCACAATCCGACGCGGCAAATCGAAGATTGGCAAGTACCCAGCTCGCTCACCATCACTCAACCGTACAATAGGTATTTTAAGCTGGGTGACTTCTTTGGTGGGCTTGTAGCTTACGTTAGCAAAGACTTGCGGGATGTAATCCTCGCCCTTGAGCCTAATGTTCACCGGTTTTTCCCAATCGAAGTCACGAATCCATTCGATAAGGATGGGGAAGACAGACAATTCTATCTGCTGATTATCGGTCAGTACCTTGATGGTTTCCGGCCTGATTTAAGCAATCCCGATTCTTTTGATCAATATAAGGGATATGAGCTCTACAAATCACCTCCAACGAAACGATACTTTGGTGGCCTTGCGATTTCGGCTGAAGGGATACGGGGTGCACATCTTTGGTCAGAATTGCGCTTCACGGGTAATATGATCTGCATGTCAGACGAGTTGAAGACGGCAATTGACGCCGCTGGTCTGGATATTCCGAGACATCATCGAATGCAGGAGGTCTAATCAATGACAGCATTACGCATTACGGTGACAGTGCACCAATTGCATAGCGAGCAACTCACAATTTCGCGCCATTCTAACCGCAATTGGTGCACTGTCACCTTGGTGCCTACGCACCCCGTCCCTCCATTGTCATTCCCGCGAAGGCGGGAACCCAGCTTCTTAAATCCGAGCATCACGCCCTGGGTCTCCGCCTTTCGGCAAAGCTCAGGAGGGCCCTTCGCGGGGATGACACGAGAGGGTGATGGCAATGCGTTGTTTGTGAACGCTTTCTCAATGTGATCGCCGTATTTCTTTGCGAAATGGCGGAAAAATTAGTGCACTATCACCTTTATTGGGGGAGAATACTGTGACTGCTAAAGACAAATCGACGAGCCCTGCCAAAGCCAATGGCGCTGCTGCTCGATCTGATTGCATCCAACCCGCAACTGGCGACTGCGGTGCTTGCTAACTTCAAGCAGATTGCTGGCGACAAGCCGATTGCGATCCACCCCATCGTGGCGCGCAGCGTCGATCCAAAGATGCTGGAGAAGATGAAGGTGAAGGGCGAGTAGGATGGGTCGTCTATTAAGTAAAAGTATACCGCAACATATTGTGGAGACGACTTAATGGTTTGGACAATATCATACCGGCCAAAGCCGGATAGTTACCCGTCAGCGGATTTGATTGAGGGAACACGCCAGTTGGTGCTGGAAGATACCACTTCCGATGGGGGGGGTTTCTCGCTGGTCAGGCGGAAAGCAAATCAGGAAGGCGTGTTAAACCTGATAGCGTGCCTAAGATCATTCGCTGGAATACCAAACGCAAGCTACTCGACTATGAAACTAAATTTCGAAGAACTGTCAGTGATCGTTTTCGAGCATTGATCGAAGAGATCGAGCCTGGCGTTCATCAGTTTGAGCCCATTCGGTTTATCAATAAGGATGGCTCTGACCTCGCCGTCCGCTGGTTCTGGCAAGTCTGCAATCGCCTTGCGAGTGCTGATCCTGAAACAACAAACTATGACACGTCTAGGGGTGTTTGGCTCCGACCACTTTTAGAAGATGCACGATTGTTTTTCGATGAAAAGAAAATCGGCGATGCGAAGTTCTGGCATGACAAACATTTGGGTGGTGGCCCCTTTGTGACGAATGATGTGAAAGAAAAAATTGAGAAAGCAAAGATGTCAGGCATCCATTTCAACGGTCCTAGGAAGACTTTGGGAGAGGCTCGCAATGCCTAGAAAGCATTACGGTGCACTGTCATCTTGGCCACCTTCCCATTTTCCTACTCGCCCGGCCCCTGATACCTTTGTATTGGGTTTTTGTATCCTCGCGCAGTGTACGGCACGAAAAGCACCCCTGCTCGCCCCACCGACACCCCCTCTCTCAGTATGTACTTGGAGAACTAAGACCTCTCGAATTGCGCGCATTGCGCTGTCACCTATGAGCCTTGCTCCTCTTGCAATCGCGGGCCATGTACCTCCGCATGATACCTTCCATAGACCCCGCAGCCATCAAGGCTGATCTTGCCCAGCCCTTTGGCTCTTTTGCCGACATTTTGCGCCAATGGGCGATCGCGCAGCCTGATGCGATTGCCCTGGTCGATGACACGCGCGATTGCGCTTGGGCGGAATTGATCGGCGAGGTTGAGCGGCTGGCGGCAAGGCTGATTGAGACGGGATTGGAGCGCGGGCAGGCGGTCGCGATTTTGGGCGCATCGAGCGTCAATTATGCGCTTGTTTTTCTGGCGGCGGTCAGGGCTGGCGGGGTCGCAGCGCCGCTCACCACCAGCGCATCGGCTGAGCAATTGGCGGGGATGCTTACCGATTCAGGCGCCGCGCATCTGTTCATCGATGAGGCGAAAGCGGGCGAGCTGGGCGCAGATTTTGGCGCTGATCTCATGCGTGTTCCTTTGGAGCATATAGAACAATGGATGGCCCCTCCGGGAAGCCGCGCGCCGGACATTGCGCCTGATCCAAAAGCCCCCTTCAACATCATCTATTCCAGCGGGACAACGGGCACGCCCAAAGGCATCGTGCATTCACACCAAATGCGCTGGCGCCAATTTGCGGCGACCGCTTTTTCGTATCTGGAAGCGGGTTTGCCCATTCGCTCGCTTGCTTCAACACCGCTTTATTCGAACACGACTATGGTGGCGTTCTTGCCCCCCTTATTTGCGGGCGGGACGGTGCGGATTATGGGCAAGTTTGAGTGTGCGGGGTGGCTGGGACATGCTGAGAAAGACCGCTCGACCATCACCATGCTGGTGCCGGTGCAATATCAAAGGCTGATGGATTTTGAGGGGCTGGAGGGGTTTGATCTATCCTCGCTCACATTGAAATATTGCACCTCCGCGCCGTTCTCCGCCGATCTGAAGCGCGAAGTGCTGACAAGGATGCCGGGCGGTTTGATCGAGATTTATTCAATGACCGAGGGCGGGGTGGTGTGCTTGCTCGAATGCCACAAATTCCCCGATAAGCTGCATACGGTGGGCAGACCCGCGCCGGGAAGCGAGCTTAAAGTTTTGGATGATGAGGACCGGCCCGTTCCTGCGGGCGAGGCAGGTAATCTGATCGGTCTCTCGCACACTATGATGAGCGGCTATCAAAACCAGCCCGGCAAAACGCGCGATGGGTATTGGCAAGACCCTGAAACCGGCGTCAATTGGCAGCGCATGGGCGATATTGGCAGGGTTGATGCCGATGGTTTTGTGGAGCTGGTGGGCCGCGCGAAGGACATGATTATCTCGGGCGGGTTTAACATCTACCCAAGCGATCTGGAGGCAGAATTGCTGGCCGAAGCTGATGTTGCTGATGCTGCTGTAGTAGGCGCAAAATCGCGGCGTTGGGGGGAAAGTCCGGTTGGTTTTGTGGTTCTGGCCGATGGCGCGCGGGATTGCCTCGCAATCATGGAGGCGGTGAATGCGCGGCTTGGCAAAACACAAAGGCTCGCAGCGCTTAACGCGGTCCCAGAATTGCCGCGAAGCCATATCGGCAAGATATTGAAGTCGTACCTGCGCGATCAGGCTGAGATGCTTGGCGGGATCGACTGATGGTTTGGGGATCAGCGCTTTAAGACGCGGCCATCATTTGAGAGAGGGAGGGTGATGGCCGCGTCCTGCGCTTTGCTGCTGCCTCTTGTCACAAAAGCAGCGCCTAAAAACTGGCCGCCGATCCCAAACGCCTGAAAAGGCGCTAGACGGTACGGTTTCTATGCGCTGGCTTGGCGGATCTGATCGTTCAAGCGCGGGGAACGCTGAGTTGAAGTTTGCGGCCTAATCGGCGCGAATGCTGGAAGCCATCCACTGCCAAAGCCGCAATCTCCATTTGATCAGATGCTCGCAAGGCAGCAAGCAAACACAATGAAGATACGAAATTTATCCGTTATCCTCATGTCTACGCGCTTTGCGTGGGTGGAGAGGGGAGACCCGAACCGCTCAGCGCGTGGTCTCTATTTGGTGTTCGATTACACGAAACACAAATGCTAAAAGATCGCCTGATGATGAATTTTTTGCAATTTAAGTGTTCTTGCTCTTCGCGACTCACTGTTCGGGCGCAGACAACAAAACGGCCGCCGGATTGATTGCTCCGGCGGCCACTTGAATTCTAGGGCCCTGACCCTGGATCAGTACAGCGATTTAGTTCGCTGAGGCCTGACGGCCGCCGCGTGCTTCGCGTGCTGCAACCTGAGTGATCGCTTCCATGGCGTCTGCGCGCGCATCTGAGAAGCACTTCTGATCGACGATTTTACGGCCATAACCATAACGGCTGTTGCTATCGATCGTGCAGGCTTTGCGCAGTTTGGCTTCGAGGCGCTCTTCGAGTTCGGCGCGACCAGCGGCGCTGGTGATGTCAACGTCAGCGAAAGATACGCGAACTTCTTCAACCACCACGGTGTCGTTAGCTGCTACAGGAGCGGCAAGGGCTGCAAGAGCGATAAGAGGGAGTGTCAAACGCATGATCATATTCCTTGAGAGAGGGTGTCGAGAGAGGGGATGTGCCAATTGATTGGCCTTCTATTATGGTACAGTAAATTGGCATGACATAGTGGTTTGCTTAAATGATGCGGCGCACAAGTCAATTGTGCAAATGCGAAAAGATCGTCTCAGTTCCCTCAAATCAGGTGCGTTTTTGGTCAGTTCTCTTGAATTTTTTCGATCATTGCGTGCTGCAGCGCAGCATTCCGTAGCGTAATCCTGCAAACTGAGGATACGCGCACAAAGAATTGCGGCTCACGCTAGACAGTGCGCGGCGCGGTGCCCTAACGCGCTTGGGCATGGACGACATGCATATTCCCGATTCCATCCTCATTGTTGATTTTGGCAGCCAGGTCACCCAGTTGATCGCGCGCCGAGTGCGCGAAGCCGGTGTGTATTCCGAAATCGCGCCTTTCAATGCAGCCGAAGATGCGTTCCGCAGGATGCAGCCCAAAGGCATTATCCTGTCCGGTTCGCCCGCCAGCGTCCCCGAGGACGGATCGCCCCGTGTCCCGCAAAGCTTTTTCGAAGCGGGGGTGCCCATCCTTGGCATTTGTTATGGCCAACAGGTGATGAGTCACCAATTGGGCGGCGAAGTGCGTCCAGGGCATGAAACGGGGGAAGGAGGCGAATTTGGCCGCGCCTACCTCACTGTCACCAAATCCTGCGCGCTGTTCGATGGCCTATGGGCCGAAGGCGAGCGGCATCAGGTCTGGATGAGCCATGGTGACAAGGTCACCGAATTTGCCCCGGGCTTTGAAATCGTCGCCACATCTGATGGTGCACCTTTTGCAGTGATCGCTGATGAGGAACGCAAGTTCTACGGCACCCAATTCCATCCCGAAGTCGTCCATACACCTGATGGCGGCAAATTGCTTGCCAATTTCGTGCGCCATGTCTGCGGGCTGAAAGGCGACTGGACAATGGCGGAATTCCGCAGAACCAAAATCGCTGAAATCCAAGCTCAGGTCGGCACCGGCAAAGTCATCTGCGGGTTGTCAGGCGGGGTCGACAGCGCCGTTGCCGCGGTTCTGATCCATGAGGCAATCGGTGACCAGCTCACCTGCGTTTATGTCGATCATGGCCTAATGCGCCTTAACGAGACCGAGCAGGTCGTCTCGCTTTTCCGCGATCACTATAATATCCCATTGATCGCAGTTGATGCGGAAGACACTTTCCTTGCTGGCCTTGCCGGCGTCACTGACCCAGAGAAAAAGCGCAAATTCATTGGCGGTGCGTTTATCGACTTGTTCGAGGCCGAAGCCAAAAGTGTGGGCGGCGCGGATTTCTTAGCCCAAGGCACGCTTTATCCTGATGTGATTGAAAGCGTCAGTTTCACAGGCGGGCCATCTGTTACGATCAAAAGTCACCACAATGTTGGCGGACTGCCTGAACGCATGAATATGGAATTGGTCGAGCCCTTGCGCGAACTTTTCAAAGATGAAGTGCGCGATTTGGGGCGTGAGCTTGGATTGCCCGAAGCCTTTGTCGGGCGTCATCCTTTCCCCGGCCCCGGTCTTGCGATCCGCATTCCGGGCGAAGTGACCAAAGAGCGCTGCGATATCCTGCGCAAAGCCGATGCGATCTACCTTGAGGAGATACGAAATGCCGGCCTTTATGATGCTATCTGGCAAGCTTTCGCGGTGCTGCTCCCTGTTAAGACCGTTGGCGTGATGGGTGATGGCCGCACTTATGACAGTGTCTGCGGTCTTCGCGCGGTCACCAGCACCGATGGCATGACCGCCGATGTCTATCCGTTTGATGCGAGCTTCCTTACCCGCGTCGCAACACGCATCGTGAATGAAGTGCAGGGCATCAACCGCGTGGTTTATGACTACACATCCAAACCCCCCGGCACGATCGAGTGGGAGTAGCTAAGGTCAGGACCCTAAGTCTCGCTAATGTCATAGGCGAAAAGAGGGCGCGAACTCTGTAGGCTCTAACGAACAAAGGAGCCAAATCTATGACTATTCGCGAAGGGGGCTGCCTGTGCGGCGAGGTTCGGATCGAGGCCACGGGCGAACCGCTGCTTCAAGCCATCTGCCATTGCCGCCAATGCCAAAAAAATTGTGGCGGATCGCCTGCAAGCATCGTGATGTATCCGTCGAACAGTGTTGCCCTGAAGAAAGGGGAACTACGCTATTTCGACACGCCTGCTGATAGCGGCAACCATGTCTCGCGCGGATTTTGCACCCAATGCGGCACACCGATTATGTCGAGCCTCTCCAGCACCAATGACTTTACCATCGTAAAACTCGGCGCCTTTGATGACCCCAGCTTTTTCGAGCCGGGCAGTGTTTTTTGGACCAGCGAAAAACACGAATGGGCGCGCGATCCCGAAGGTGTGCCTTGTTTTGAAGGCAATCCGCCAGGTTGAATACACTGGCCTGCCATTTTAGCCTTTACCCGCGAAACCGTGTGCTGATAATTGGAACCAAACCCCATTCCAAAGGCTTCATCACCATGAAATCGATCCGCATTCTTGTCGCTTCTGCTTTTTTAGCCCCGGCTCTGTTCGGCATCGCTGCCTGTTCCAAAGCCCCTGCTGAACCCAGTGCTGTCACCGGGGGCGATTGGACTGTTGATAGCGACGTGTCTTCACTTTCCTACGTCTCTGTCAAATCGGGCAATGTTGCCGAAGCCAATACGTTTAGCGCGCTTTCGGGCAGTGTCTCGGAAGCGGGTGAAGCCGAAGTCATCATCGATCTCGCGAGCCTCGAAACAGGCGTCGACATCCGCAATGAGCGGATGCGCGATATCTTCTTTGTGGTTGCTGACAACCCAACCGCTAACGTGACAGCAACGATCGACCCTGCCACATTCGAAGCGCTTGGCGTGGGTGAAAGCATGCCGCAGAAACTCGACGCAACGCTCAGCGTGAAAGGCGTTGAAACCTCCATCAACGCCGACGTTCAAGTAACCCGCGCAGGCGAGGACCGTGTGCAAGTTGTCTCGACAGCCCCGGTGATTGTTTATGCTGATGCGCTGGAGCTTACAGAGGGGCTTGCTACGCTTCAGCAATTGGCCGGGCTTGGTGAAATTACCCCGCTTGTACCGGTGACCTTTAGCCTTACGTTCAAGCGGTAAAGGTAGTCTATGACCTCGACCGTCACGCACGCCATCGTGCCTTTGGCCGTTGCGGTGGCGCTTGGTCGTGGCCGTATCTCTCCCAAGCTTGCGGTGGCGGGCGCTGTCATGGCGATTGTGCCAGATTTGGATGTGATCGGATTTCGGTTCGGGATCGAATATGGCGATGATTGGGGCCATCGCGGGGCTTCGCATTCATTCGTTGTCGCGCTGGCATGTGCGGGCGCGATTTCGCTCATCTGGCGGGAGGCTAAATCTGTGACAGGATTTTTGTTCCTCGCATTATCGACCGCGAGCAATGGCTTACTCGACGCTGTGACCAATGGCGGACTGGGCGTGGCATTGCTGTGGCCCTTGGACAATGCACGTATCTTTGCGCCGTACACGCCTGTCAGAGTATCCCCGATAGGGCTTGGTTTCTTTTCACAAAGCGGCTTGGCAACGCTTTTATCAGAGCTGCGCTGGGTGTGGTTGCCTTGTCTTGTGATGGCGCTGGCGGGATGGAGTGTGCGCCGTGCAGCTCGATCTGGGGCCTGATCCGCGCACTGAGGCTCTACGCGCTATCCAAGCGGCTCTGATCACACGTTTTGGCCGCATCATTCGCCCCCCTGAAAAACGCCGAAGCCCTGAATGGGTGCTGGTCCACGGGGTAATCGGCGCGCAAACCAAAACTGCCGCGTCCAATGCTTCAACCGATGGATTGCTGGCGGAATTTGGGAGCTGGGATGCGGTAGCGGCGCAAGGCGTTGGAGAGCTGGAAGCGCGCCTTGGTCGCCAGACCTTTCCAAAGGTCGCTGCCGAGCGGCTGAAAGCTTGCCTGCAAGCCATAATCGAAGCGCGCGGTAGCGTTGATCTTCGCCACCTTTCCAATCTTGAAACCGCTGATGCGATGGCGTGGCTGGAGACATTGCCGGGCGTTGCGCGCAAGAATTCCGCAGGCGTGATGAATGCGAGCACATTTAACCGCCGCGCGATGGTAATCGATGGTCACCACAGGCGGATCATGCAGCGAGCAGGACTTGTTCCTGAAAAGGCGGATACGGCGAAAACCTATGATGAATTGATGCCGATCGTGCCAGATGACTGGTCGGCTGCCGATATGGATGAACATCATCTGCTGCTCAAGAAACTGGGCCAGACCTTTTGCCGTCCTCGCAAGGCAGACTGTAACCAATGCCCTATCCGCGCGAATTGCCAGCATGGCTTGCAGGTTGGATAGAGCGCCATCAGTTTATGTCTAAAAGCTCTGCTCATCTTTTGGTGCTGGCCGCACTCGCTATCCTGGCGTTTGCGGGCAATTCGTTGCTTGCACGCGCTGCCTTGGCACAAGGAGCAATTGAGGCAGGCGCGTTTTCGGCTATCCGTCTGGCGTCAGGCGCGCTTGTGCTGCTGCCGTTTCTTGGCAAACGGCCTTCCAGCGCCGATCTTCCCGGGGCCATCGCGCTCGCTGTTTATGTTGCGGGCTTCTCGCTTGCTTATCTCAGCCTTGATGCAGGATCGGGCGCATTGATTCTGTTCGCCTGTGTCCAAGCGACCATTCTCACCATTGGATTTGCGCGCGGCGAGGCTTTGAGCGTTGCGGGCTGGCTTGGGCTTGCGCTGGCTTTGGGAGGCTTGGCGGCGTTGCTTTCTCCCGGCACGCAGCCAATTGCACTTGGCCCGGCTGGCTTGATGGCCATCGCCGGCATCGCATGGGGCGTTTATACTGTCATCGGTCGTGGAACGTTCGATCCCACCGGAAGCACTGCCCGCAATTTCCTAATCGCGAGCATATTGGTCGCACCCATGCTTGTGATCGACAATGCGATGCCGAGCCCTGAAGGCGTAGCCTTTGCAGCGATCACAGGCGCGCTGACATCGGGCTTGGGCTATGTCGTGTGGTACAAAGTCGCGCCGCAACTCGGCCTTGGCACCGTGGCGAGCGTGCAATTGGCAACCCCTGTTGTCGCTGCGATTGGCGGCGTTGTGCTGTTGTCTGAACCTATTGGCTGGCGACTGATTGTTGGCGGCGTGATGATTTTGAGCGGGATCATGCTGACTTTGAAAAAACCCAAAGCAGCCTGACGCTACGGCGCGCTACGCCCGACTAAACCCCCATCAAAAGCGCGCTTGCAAGACCCAAAAATCTCGGCATTGTCGCTTAAAATTTCGAATTGAAGAGAGGACAGCCCTATGAAAACCGCCATCACCGAAATGTTCGGCATTCAGCACCCCATCATTCAGGGCGGCATGCATTATGTCGGGTTTGCTGAAATGGCAGCGGCGGTATCCAATGCGGGCGGGCTGGGCATTATTACGGGGCTTACCCAGGGTACGCCAGAAAAGCTCGCCAATGAAATCGCGCGCTGCAAAGATATGACCGACAAGCCGTTTGGCGTGAACATCACGATCCTGCCAACGCTGACCCCGCCTGATTATCCCGGCATTGTAAAAGCGGTGATCGAAGGTGGTGTGCCTGTTGTGGAAACGGCAGGGCGCAATCCGGTGGAGCTGCTTGGCCCCTTGAAAGATGCCGGGATCAAGTTGATCCACAAATGCACCAGCGTTCGCCATTCCTTGAAAGCCCAGGCTATTGGCTGTGATGCCGTATCAGTCGATGGCTTTGAATGCGGCGGGCACCCGGGTGAAGATGACATTCCAAACTTTATCCTGCTGCCGCGTGCGGCGGACGAATTGGAAATCCCCTTCGTGTCATCGGGCGGCATGGCCGATGGCCGCAGCCTTGTTGCGAGTCTCGCCATGGGCGCGCAGGGCATGAATATGGGCACCCGCTTTATCGCAACCAAAGAAGCGCCCGTGCACGAAAATGTGAAAGCCGCGATTGTGGCCGCATCAGAGCTCGACACCCGGCTTGTCATGCGCCCGCTTCGCAACACGGAGCGGGTGATGACCAATGATGCGGTGGAACGCTTGCTCGAAAAGGAAAAAGAGCTGGGCGATAACATCAAGTTCGAAGATATCATGGCCGAGGTTGCCGGTGTTTATCCATTGATCATGATGGAAGGCGAAATGGACAAAGGCGCATGGTCATGCGGGATGGTCGCAGGGCTGATCAATGATGTGCCGACCTGCCAGGAGTTGATGGAGCGAATCATCACCGAAGCAGAAGATATTTTGGCAAGAATGAACGCGATGGCGCGAGCTTAAACAGCTAAGGGCTGCCAAGATTTCTAACATACACAGTAAGTTGTCGGCGTAAGCGGCAACTTACTGGTATTTCTGCAAGTTTCGAATGGTTAATGTTTTGCTACGTAGCCATGCGAATAAAAATCCTCGGCAATTCCGGTATGATACGCATGTTCTGACGCTCTTCATCTCCTTAGATGGCAGCTTAGGACGTGGGGTCATAACTTGGACAAGGGCACAGCGCTGTGGGACGCGCTTTGCCCGCTGAAGGGACGTATCGTGGAACAATTATTCGCAGTCGAAATTTGGGTTACTCTAATCGGAGCCGCTTGCATCACCGGTTGGTTGATCGGGGATTGGAACGGATCAGAGCGTATGCGGCGTCTGATCGGTATGGATGATGAGCAAAACCACTACGACTGGGAGCCGCTTCGCAGGCCGGAAAAACTTGCTGCGCCGCATCCATCGCAAAACTCATTTTCCCAATTTGCGCCCAAAGCTGAGGCGAAAT
>JBCAZT010000010.1:35185-41526 GCA_038532855.1 Pseudomonadota bacterium | reverse complement strand
CTAGGCGATAAATCGCCAAGTCTCGCTCCCCTCCCGCATGCGGGAGGGGCAATGAAGCTTGGCGAACCGCAGGTGAGCCTAGCTGCAATGGGGTGGGCCCAATGACCACGTCCAAACCCATCCACGTAGCCGTCCTGATGGGCGGCTGGGCGAATGAGCGCGAGGTTTCGCTGATGAGCGGGAACGGTGTTGCTGATGCGCTTGAGATGAAAGGCTACCGCGTCACGCCCATCGATATGGGCCGTGATGTCGCCGCGCGCATTGCTGAAGCCCAACCCGATGTCGTGTTCAACGCGCTTCACGGTGCGCCCGGCGAAGATGGCAGCGTTCAAGGGATGCTCGATCTTATGGGCATTCCATACACCCATTCAGGCCTTGCGACTTCTGTTATCGCGATTGACAAGCAGCTGACCAAACAGGCGCTCGTTCCCCATGGCATTCCCATGCCGGGTGGGCGGATTGTCGCATCTGAAGAGCTTTATGAGCGTGACCCGCTGCCGCGCCCTTATGTATTGAAGCCCGTCAATGAAGGTTCGTCGGTCGGCGTTGCTATCATTACGGAAGACTCCAATGTTGGCAATCCGATAGCGCGCGACGCTGCGGGGCCTTGGCAGGAATTTTCGGAGCTTTTGGTGGAACCCTTTATCAAAGGGCGTGAGCTTACGACCGCTGTAATCGATGGCGAAGATGGACCGCGCGCTTTGGGCGTCACTGAACTCATTATCGAGACCGGCTTCTACGATTACGAGCACAAATACACCGAAGGCCGCACGCAGCATGTGTGCCCAGCCAATGTGCCTGCCAATATCGCGGCGCTCTGCGAAGAATATGCAATCAAAGCGCATCAAGTGCTGGGCTGCCACGGCACCAGCCGCACAGATTACCGCTGGGATGAAGAGCTTGGCGAAGATGGTCTGTTCGTGCTGGAGACTAACACTCAGCCCGGCATGACCCCGCTAAGCCTAGTGCCCGAACAAGCCAAACATGCCGGCATTGATTACACTCAGCTGGTTCACTTGCTCGTCCAAGACGCGCTTCGAATTCACTCACCACAAACGTCCCAAGAGGCTGCCCATGGCTAAGATCAAACGATCCAATAGCAAAGGCGTGCGCCGCGCCACCCAATCACGCAATCGCAGCGCAAATGCGCGCCGGGCCAAAGCAAAAACGGCAGGCGTGCTCGATATGACGATGGGGCTGTTTCCTTTTACCGAGGAACAATGGAGCCGCATCTGGATGGGGTTCATTATCCTTTGCGGGTTAGCGCTTGCCGTGTTTATCGCCAATCTTGCCGGCGTTCCTGCAATGGCGCGTGCGCATGCGTCGGTCATGGCTGCGGATGCTGGATACAAAGTCCGGCATGTGCGCGTCACCGGGACAGAGCGGATGGACGAACGCGAAGTCTATGCCCGAGCGCTCGGTCAGCAAAGCCGTTCTATGCCCGATGTCGAAGTTGGAAAGCTGCGCGATGAATTGCTCGATCTGCCTTGGGTGAAAGATGCGCGCGTTTCGGTGCAGCTGCCTGATACTTTGGTTATCGACATTGTAGAGCGCACACCGCACGCCGTTTTGGTGCGGCCAGACCGGTTAATGCTGATCGATCCCACAGGCCGCGAGCTGGAGCCGATTTCGCAGGCAGATGCGAAAGATAAGCTAAAAATTTCCGGCCCCGGCTCTGCTGCGCAAGTGGGTGAGCTAGATCAATTGCTCGCCGCAGCGCCGGCACTGGGTCCGCATGTGGTGGCTGCCGAGTGGGTGGGCAATCGCCGCTGGAACCTGACTTTCAACACCGATCAAGTTGTGGCTTTGCCAGAAGGCCATCAAACCGCATCAAGCGCGCTTGTGAAATTTGCTCGGATGGATGGGCAGAACCGGTTGATCGGCGGCAAAGTGTTGAGCTTTGATATGCGCAATCCGCCGCGTGTTTATATGCGCGTGCCCGGCCGCAGTGAAGCAGTCCTCGCAAAGGGAGAGGCTCTGTGATCGGAACGGCAAAGGCGAAAACAAAAACGAAGCCCCCCAAACAGCCCAAACCCGCCCCAGCGCAGGCCAACAAAGCGCGGCTCGCAAAGGTTTTTGGCGCAGTCAATATCGGGTCTTTCCGCATTTCAGCGATGATTATTGGCGAGACCGAGCATGGCGATTTGATCGTCTTGGGCTCAGGACATCGCGCAGCCCAGGGCATCAAACGCGGCTACGTAACTGATATGCGCGCTGCGACTTACGCGATCCGCGATGTGGTGGAACGTGCGGAAAAGAACGCAGGGATGAGCGTCAACAGCGTCTGGATTTCCTGTGCAGGTGCAGGGCTTTCCAGCGATGTGTCCAAGGTTGAAATTGAAATTGGCGGGCGCCGGATCGAAGAGGATGACGTCGATCACCTGCTGTTTGCTGCACGCGATGGGATTCAGCCAGATGGTCGCACTGTTCTTCACGCACAGCCAGCGCATTATACATTGGATGGCGCGCATGGTGTTGCCAATCCGCGCGGTCTTCATGCGGAAAGGCTTGGCGTTGATGTGCATGTGATGCTGGCCGATGGTCCGCCAGTACGCAATCTGATGGAAGCGGTACAGGGCGCGCATCTTGATGTCGAAGGCGTGGTCGCATCTCCACTCGCATCAGGATATGCGTGCCTTGACGAGGAAGAGCGCGATCTTGGCGTCGCTTTGGTCGAAATCGGATGCGATGTTACAAATGTTTCGGTCTTTGCCGGCGGCATGCTTTTGGGCCTGCGCTCGCTTTCCATGGGATCGGGCAATATCACCGATGCAGTGGCCAGCGCTTTTGGCATCAGACGCTTTCAGGCAGAGCGGCTGAAATGTGTTTCAGGCTCTGCGATGGCAAGCCCTAGTGATCACCGTGAAATGATCCCGCTGTTTGGTCCCAATGATGAAGGGCAAGAAAGCCCTGCACCAGGCGCCAATGTGGACGTGCAAAGAGGGCCTGACAACATGCCGCGCATCGCCCGCGCTGAGCTGGTGTCTGTGGTCACTCAAAACTTATCTCAGCTCACCAATGAGATCGGTAAAGCATTGCGATCCATGGGATTTTCCGGCCCGCGTGCTGGTCAGGTGGTTTTGACAGGGGGCGGGGCAGAGCTCGCCGGGCTTGCTGATTTTGCGCAAAGCGCGCTTGGGATGCCCGTTCGCATTGGCCATGCACCTGCGCTTCGCGGATTGCCAGAAGCCCATGCAACGCCCGGATTTACAACGCTTGCTGGTCTTTGTCTTTATGCGGCCGATGATCCGATTGATATTCGGTCCATGCGAGGCCAGCCCGGCAATGTCTATAAATTGGGCAGGCGCGAAAACAGCGCGTTCGCCTTTGGTCGTTTATTCAAAGCGCTGCGAGAATACTTCTAAGAGACGAAAGAAGATCACGATTTCAGACCATATGTGGCCAATAAGAGATAAGTCCCCACTGTGGATAAGGATTTTAGCGGTATAACCGCGTAGTCAAGAATGTGTCAGATAAGAAAAGGATGCAAAAGACGCACGCCCCTTTTGTGCGCCCGCATCCGGAGGATAAGGCAATGAGCATCACTATTGGACCAGCAGCAACCGACGATTTGCGCCCCCGCATTACTGTAATCGGTATTGGCGGAGCAGGCGGCAACGCGATTGCCAATATGATTGCGTCCGACATTGAAGGCGTTGATTTCATCGTCGCAAATACTGACGCGCAGGCGTTGAGTTCAAGCCCGGCTGAAAAACGCATCCAACTTGGCCCTGATATCACCGGCGGTCTTGGAGCAGGAGCGCGGCCTGAAGTGGGCAAAGCAGCTGCCGAAGAAACCGTGCAGCAGCTTGAGGAAGCGCTCGAAGGCGTCAACATGGTCTTTATCGCCGCTGGTATGGGCGGCGGCACCGGCACTGGTGCTGCTCCGGTCATCGCCGAGACAGCGCGCAAAATGGGCATTTTGACTGTTGGTGTTGTAACCAAGCCGTTTCTTTTTGAAGGCACGCGCCGGATGCGTTCCGCTGAAGCTGGCATCACCGAACTTCAAGATCATGTCGATACTTTGATCGTGATCCCCAACCAGAACTTGTTCTTGGTTGCGAAAGCGGAAACCACTTTCAAAGAAGCGTTCGAACTCGCTGATGAAGTGCTTCAGCAAGGCGTGCGCTCGATCACCGATCTGATGGTCATGCCGGGCCTTATCAATCTCGACTTTGCTGATGTTCGCTCTGTTATGAGCGAAATGGGCAAAGCGATGATGGGCACAGGTGAAGGGCAGGGCGAAAATCGCGCGCTCGAAGCGGCAGAACAAGCCATTGCTAATCCGCTGCTTGATGGTGTGAGCATGCAGGGCGCCAAAGGTGTCATCATCTCCATCATTGGCGGTGAAGATATGAAACTGCTTGAAGTCGATGAAGCTGCCAATCACATCCGCGAGCTTGTCGATGAAGATGCCAATATCATCTGGGGCAGCGCGTTTAACCCTGATCTGGATGGGACAATCCGCGTCTCTGTTGTGGCAACGGGCATTGAGCCCGGCGCAGAAGGTGCTGCGCCGCGTCCGGCTGCCGAGGCACTTTCAACGCCGCGCGCGCCCATGCGCCCAGCGCTCGATTTGAGCAGCAACAGTGCGGTTGAAGAAGAGCCTGAAGAGACAGCGGTCTCGCCACTATCTTTCAACTCTTCACCGGTCGAAGAAGTAGAAGTGGAGCCAGAACCAGCTCCAGCGCCTTTTGAGGATGAGGAAGAAGAGCCCATCGCCGAAACCGCTGAAGCGGTCGAGCCTTTTGACCTCACCGGCATGCAAGCTGGTGACGATATGGGCGAGCTAGACGATGACGTTGATGAAATCGTCGATCCTTTGGCCGGTCTGCGCGATGCGGATGATGAGGTTTATGACCTTGGTTCAAATGAAACCGACGATCTTGAATCTCGCGAAAATATGAGCCTCTCTCAAGCGGGCGGCGCTGATGAAGTGGCAGAAGATGACGCGCTTGAGCTTGATGGTGATTTCGCTGAATATTCTGAGACTGAAGAAGCGGGCGAAACCGACGATGTGTTGGCCGATGCGGATCGTCTTGCCGAAGAAGATAAGCCGGTCGGAGCCAGCACTGGTGGCAGTCGCCGCCGCGGCATTTTGGGTAGCGGTGCGGATACGTCTGGCGGTGAGGCAGGTGGTTCTGGTTCGGGCGGCGGCGGAAGTTCAGGCGGAGGAAGCACTCTGTTTGAACGCATGGCCAACCTGTCGCGCAGTTCTGGCAGCGATGATAAAGAGGACGATGATGACGAGGATGGCGATGATGCACCAGCGCTCAGCATTCCGCGTTTTCTGGGGCGCCAGAACAATCAATAGGCTCTTGGAAGGCACGTCTTATCGTGCTTTCCACTCAGGTTGACCGAGGATCGGCGCGCTTTGGCGTGCTGGTCGCGTAAAATGGATGTTCTGGTTGCGCAGTTTGGCTAACACACAAGTTGTGAATACGACTCTTTTGTTTGCCCGCTCAAAATCCCACCTCGCTTCGGCAAGTGCCCTGTCGCTTGTTGGATTGCTACTGGGGTTTTCCCATTCCGACTCGCATGCGCAAGAAATGGTCTCGCGCCCGGTGGTGCAATCCCTTGGTTCGCAAGAAGTGCAGGATCTTGGCACTGCACTTCGACAATTGGCGCGCAACCCGCGCGATCTGTCTGCACTGCTCGCTGCGGGTCGCGCTTCACTGGCTGTTGATGATTTGGATGCGGCAATGGGCTTTTATGGCCGCGCACAGGATATTGCCCCGCAAGACCCGCGCGTAAAGTCTGGTATTGCATCGGTTTTCCTCCGATCAGGTCGGCCTGTTCAAGCATTGCAACTTTACGATCAAATCAGCGCATTGGACGGCGGGGTAGGCGATGTCGATCTGGCCCGTGATCGGGGTTTGGCATACGATCTGGTCGGGGATTTCGAAAACGCGCAAAAGTCTTATGGGTCAGTTTTGGTAGAGAGGCCGGATGACGCTGAAACTTTGCGCCGATTGGCAATCAGTCAGGCAATGGCAGGCGAAGCGTCCGATTTTGAAGAAACACTGCGGCCCTTACTCGCTCAAAGCGATCCGGCAGCGTTTCGGGCTCGCGCATTCGGCCTTGCTATTTTAGGCGAGCAAGACCGCGCATCCAGCATTGTCAATGAGGTGATGCCGCGCGATTTGGCGAGCCGACTGACACCGTATCTCGCCTATATGCCGCGCCTTACCAATTCGCAGCAGGCAGCGGCTGCCAATCTGGGTATTTTCCCGCGCGCGGCTGATATTGGCCGCGAAGATCCAGAAATTGCCCAATATCGCTCTGGCGCGAGCGGTGTGGTTGCGGGGCCTGTTCCTCCACTCAAACCGGCTCTTGCAGCC
>JBCAZT010000010.1:0-35175 GCA_038532855.1 Pseudomonadota bacterium | reverse complement strand
GCGAACAATCCGGTCAATACAGCCGATGCGGCGCCTCAGCCGCAAACCGCGCAGGCTGACCCTCAGCCCGTTACACCCGTGAAGCTCCCAGAGACCGGGCCCACGGTCGTGTATTCGACCACACCGGCCCCGCAACCCGCGTCTCAACCCGCTTCGCAACCCGCCTCCCAGCCCATCGTGCAGCCTGAGCCTAAAACCAATGTGGCTGATGCTTTTGCGGATTTAGGAGAAGGTCGTGCGGCCCAAATTGCCAGCGCTGATGCCGTTGATTTGAACACGATCGACATCCCGCGCGAACGCAATGAACCGCCAGCGCCTGTCGCTCCGCGCCGGTTCTGGGTTCAGGTGGCAACAGGCCGCGATACGTCTGCGCTTAAATTTGACTGGAGGCGAATTCAGCGCCGTGCGCCCGATGTGCTTGGAGCACTGGAGCCGCACATCACGCCATGGGGAGAGGCAAACAGGCTTCTTGCTGGGCCTATCGAAAGCGCTGCCAAGGCGCGCGAAATGGTCAATGATCTGAAAGTGAAAGGCCTTGATACCTTTACATTTACCAGCCCCGAAGGCTTAGAAATTGAGGTACTCGACTAGGTTTTATTGCGACTTTGCACAGCAAAGTTTGCACAGGCTTTTAACAAGCAAGATCAATTCTCCCCAGCCGCTCAAGCTGTATAGATTGCCAAATGTAAACTGGCGGGTCCATCTGGGGGGCATATGAAATGTCGCACTCCCCTAAGCCCATGGGCTAATTCGCATCGGCGCATAGCAATATGAACCCGCGCGAACACCAACATTCAGCGCATGATGATGCGGCTCCGCTTGATATGCTGCTCGCCCTGTTTGAGGCGCGCGGGTGGCAATGCGAGTCCAATTCCGAAGAGGAAATGTGGGGCGAAGTGCAGGGCAGCTGGACGAAGTATCAGCTTCGCGCAATCTGGCGTTCAACAGACAATGTTCTGCAATTCTTATGTCTTCCCGATATCCGCATCGCTGAAGATAAACGGCAGAGCGCTTTTGAATTGCTAAGCCTTGTCAATGAACAGATGTGGCTTGGCCATTTCGATGTCTGGTCCAATGGCGATGTACTGCTTTACCGGCACGGCGCGCTGTTGGGCGATGATGGGATGTTGAGCCTAAAACAAGCGCAGGCTTTGGTGGAAAACGCCATCGATGAATGCGACCGCTTTTATCCCGCGTTTCAGTTTGTGCTGTGGGGCGATAAATCGCCGCGCGATGCCTTGCAGGCGGCCATGGTGGATGCCATGGGAGAGGCGTGAGCGGATCTCTTTTAATCATCGGCTACGGCAATATGAGCGGCGCAATACTGGCAGGCTGGTTGGCTGATGGCGCTGATCCAGCAGAATTTGCGATCCTCAATCGCTCCGCGAAAGCTGCACCTGATGGGGTGCGTGTCTATTCCTCTATCGCTGAGGCAGAAGGCGATGCACCTTTTGGCGCGATAATGCTCGGCTTTAAGCCGCATCAACTGGGCGATCTGGCGGCCGATTTTCAAGAATTGTCGCGCGGTATCCCTGTCTACTCCCTGCTTGCTGGGATAACGCTCGATCAATTACGCAGCGCATTTCCTGTTGCTGCCGCCCATGTCCGAGTGATGCCCAACCTTGCTTCGCGGGTGAATAAATCTCCTGTAATCTTGTCGGAGACCGGTTTGGATGACGCGGGCATGACAGCGGCGTTTGACCTGTTTGATAAGCTTGGCATGGCAGTATGGCTGGATGATGAGACGCAATTCGATCTGGCGACGGCACTCGCAGGATCAGGTCCGGGCTTTGTTTATCGCTTTATCGATGCGCTTGCGGGGGCAGGCGCGCAATTGGGTCTGACGCAAAGCCAAGCGCAGGATCTTGCGCTCAAAATGGTGGAAGGGGCCGCCAGCCTGGCAGCCATCTCGTCAGATTCGCCGGGGACGCTTGCTGATAAAGTGGCAAGTCCTGGCGGGATGACGCGCGAGGGATTAAATGTGCTTGATGCAGATCAAGCTTTGTTGGGACTGCTCACCGAAACCTTGCGCAAAACACGCGATCGAGGCGCTGAATTATCGCAAGAAGCGAAGTAACCATTCGCCGTTCTGATATGCGCGTTAATTTTTGATGAAGCATATCTGAACAAGTTGCGCCGAATTCATGCCGGTTTTGCTTGAAATTCCATGGCAAAACACCGATATTAGCAATGCATGGCGCGGGCGTTCGCGCCGTTTTGGAGACTCCGTAATTGGAGAAAGGGATCCATAATGTCTGATTGGAATGACACTCAGCGCCAACAGGGCTTCGGCTCGGTGCCCCGCACGGGCGGTGCTGTCAGCTATGATGAGGGCCTGCGTAAATACATGCTCTCTATCTACAACTATATGTGCACTGCTGTGATCGTCACAGGTTTTGTGGCGTTGGGAATGGCTGAATCGGGCCTTTCTTACCTGTTTCTTGGTAACCCACTTCAGTGGGTTGTTATGCTTGCGCCGCTCGGTTTCGTCCTGGCGATGAGCTTTGGCCTTAACAAAATGAGCCAAGGCACGCTGCAAATCCTGTTCTGGGCGTTTGCAGTGGTGATGGGCATTTCGATGTCGACGATTTTTCTCGTCTTCACCGGCGAATCCATTGCGACAACCTTTTTCGCCACGGCGGCGGCTTTTGCGGGCCTATCGCTCTGGGGCTACACCACGAAGAAAGATATTTCGGGCTGGGGCAGCTTTTTGATTATGGGCGTGGTCGGCCTGATTGTGGCGTCAATCGCCAACATGTTTATTGGTTCTGGACCTTTGTCCTTCGTGATTAGCGGCCTTGGCGTGCTGATCTTTGCAGGCCTCACTGCATACGACACGCAGAAACTGAAAAACCAGTATCAGTATCTGCGTGGTACGGAATTTATGGGCAAAGCTGTCATCATGGGCGCGCTGAACCTGTATCTCGACTTTGTGAACATGTTCATGTTCCTGCTCAATTTCTTGGGGAGTCGGGAATAAACGACACATTTTGTCTGCGGCACCTGACGCCGTAGACACACACCCAACCGAAAATCGAATGCCCGGCTCTCATAAGTGGGATCCGGGCATTTTCTTTGCCCAAAGCTATGGTTATCGTAGACGGAAAGTAATCACCTTCACTCTTTATAAAGGATAAGCCCGACATTGTGTCTGGCATTGTGATGGGTTGGGAAATTAGAGGTCGCTGACAATGCAAGAGCACACCAATATGCGCGCGGATAAAACCGAAACAAACGCCAAAGCTTCGAATAAGCCTTTGGGGCTGAAAATCACGATTGTGGGTTTGGGCACATCTGCCGTGGCCGCTTGCGCGCCTGCTCCAGCTCCTATCGTCCCGCCGCCGCCCCCGCCGCCGGTGGTTGAAACAGTGCCAGTTCGCCCATTGCCTCCCAGCGGCGCGGCTTATGTGATGAACATTCCGCAGGTCAGCCCTGCAGGCCAGCGTATGACAGTGAACACAGGTATCAGTGATGATGAGCGTGTGTGGCATTTCCGCTCGGGATGGAATGTCGCAGCACTCAATTGTACCTCCGCACAATTTGACCCGATCACCGATGGGTATTCGCTCTACATCCAGAAATATGCGCGGCCTTTGAAAGCGATCAATGACCGGATCGATGCAGTCTATCGTAGCCAAGAAGGAAGTAGGCGCGCCGCGATTAGAGCGCGCGAATCCAAGCTGACAGGCGTCTATAATTACTTTGCCCTGCCACCAGCACGCGCGCAGTTTTGTCAGGATACGCTCGATATCTCGAACCGCTTCCTTGCTGCTTCAGACGTTGATCCAGCTGTGTTCGCGATGACCAATTTTGATCAGTTGGACCGAGCCTTTGCGACATTCTTCAATGATTATGCGGCCTATCAGCAATCTTCGGCTGAATGGGATGCGAAATATGGCGCGGAATATGGCCCATCGCAACCCGGTTGGGTTGCTGTGCAAGATGCGCGCGCGCGCGGCATCTATGTGCCCAGCGTTGGAACAGGTGCGGCTGATCCAGCATCGACCTTGTCAACGCCTACGGAAGTGACAGGATTGGTTGCCGATCCGCAAACTGGCACCGAGGTTCCTGTCATCCCAACCGACACACAGTTTGTATCGCAACCGGTGACGCAGCCTATTCCGACAGAGGATGACGGCGACCAGTAACCCGCTTGCGCAAAATGCAATCCAGCCCTAAGCCTTCGCCCACACACCGGTAACGGGAATGCGGTGCGGTGCGCCTTTTGAGGCAAACCAATTCCGCAGCTGTCCCTGCAACTGTAAGCGGTGAGTGTTTTTCTCGTGCCCTGTCATGGGGCGCCCACTGAGCGTGATGCTTGGGAAGGGGAGAGGGATGCTGCGACCCGCAAGCCAGGAGACCGACCGGCGTGTGTCGCTTGTGGCCGCTTTCAGGGATTGAAGAGGCGCGAATACCTTTCGTTTCGAGCGACGACTTGATGCGACGTGTGGGTGTGGTCCTGCGCGGCGTGAATATTGACGCGTATTCGGAAAGGGATCCGAGATATGAAATTCACAAAACTGTTTAGCGGCGCGTCTGTGTGTGCGCTGAGTTGGGGCGTGCCTTTGGTGGCGCAGGATGTCGACAACGATAATGACCTGATAAGAGGAGACCCGGTTGCAAAGACCAATATTCTCGTCGCAGCCGATAGATCAGATGATTTCTTTTACGTTGATGACTACACTGGCTCGGCGACTGTGATCGCTGATTTCCAAATCGAACAACGCCAAATCCGCAATATCGAAGACGCCTTGCGCGATGTGCCAGGAGTCGCGGTTGCTTCCACTGCTGGCCAGACGCAAATTCGCCTGCGCGGTTCTGAAGCCAATCATGTACTTGTGCTCGTTGATGGGATCGAAGTGTCCGACCCGGGAAGCGGCGAATTTGATTTGGGCACGCTTCAGGCCGAAATCGGCAGCCGCATCGAAGTGCTGCGCGGACCGCAATCCGCGCTTTATGGCAATGATGCGATTGGTGGGGTTGTCGCCTATCAATCGGCCAGCGGCCGCGATCGGGAGGGGCTTTCCACATTTATTGAGGGCGGCACGAATGACACTTTCAATGTCGCCAGCCGGGCCGGTTTTGCCGGAAACGGCTGGGACTTCGCGCTTTCAGGCGTAGTGGTAAGCACCGATGGCGAACCTAATGCACGCGGCGGAGTACGCGATATTGGCCGCGAAAGTGCCAACATTTCGGGCAAGGGATCGGTTGACCTTGGCGACAATTTCAACCTTCGTGCAGTCGCTCGTTACACCTCCACCGAAGGCCGCTTTAACGAGCAAGATTTCGGCTTTCTCAGCCCCACCGCCGGCCTTGTCATCGACAGCCCCGGCACACGGTTTGAAAGCGAGAATTTCTCCGCTCTCATCGGCGCACGGTTTGACGCTTTGGATGGCGCGTGGACACATGATTTGTCCGCGCAAATCACCGATGCCAATCGCAACACCACACAGCCCGCAGGCTTCCCCAGCAGCACTGAAAGCGACCGTTTCAAAGCTTCTTATGTCACCTCTTACGACATAAACAGCGATCACAGCATCACATTCGCGGCCGATTATGAAGAGGAAGGTTTCAACAATGTCCTGACCTTCGACTTTCGCAATGAAGTGGAAAATACCGGTTTCGTGGGCGAGTATCGCTATTCAGGGGACCGCTTCGATTTTTCCGCAGCGATCCGACACGATATTAATGACAGGTTCCAAGACGCGACCACTTTCCGCGTGGGTGCTGGCTACCAGATAACCGACACCACTCGCATACGTGCTGCGGCTGGGTCAGGCGTTAAAAACCCCACGCTGAACGAGCTCTTCGGCTTTTTTGATGGCACGTTTGTCGGCAATCCTGATCTCCAACCAGAAGAATCGACCAGTTGGGAAGTGGGCGTGGATCAGACATTCGCCGATGGCAACGTCATAGTTTCAGCGACCTATTTCAACGCAGAATTGGACAATGAGATTTTCACAAGCTTCCCTCCGCCAAACTTTACCGCGACTCCCGGCAATCGCGACACGACGAGCACGCAGCGAGGTGTCGAATTGGCGCTCGCGGCGGAATTGGGGGCAGGGTTCAGTTTGAACGGAGCCTACGCTTTCCTCGATGCAGAAGAAGACGGCGTAGAGGAAGTCCGCCGGCCCGATCATATCGCAAGCGCAGTGCTCAATTGGACAGCGCCCGGCGATGCGTTCTCTGCCAACCTTGCCGTGCGATATAATGGCGATGCGCGCGATCTCGATTTCACCACGGGGTTCTTTCCCGCACCTCAGACTGATCTCGACAGCTACACGCTCGTCAATTTCAATGCGCGAGCGAAAATCACGGATGGGATCAGCGTGTTCGGCCGCGTGGAAAACCTGCTTGATGAGCGATATGAGCCCGTGTTCAGTTTCGTCGCAGCGGGACGAACTGCGCTGATTGGGATACAAGCTGGCTTCTAAACTCTCGCTTTCTGTCGAGGAAATGCATAAACGGCCCCCATGCATTTCCTCGATCAAGCCAAAATCTACGTCCGATCAGGTGCTGGCGGCCCCGGCGCTGTGTCGTTTCGGCGTGAGAAATATGTCGAATATGGCGGCCCCGATGGCGGCAATGGCGGCAAAGGCGGCGATATTATTTTTGAAGCCGTGCAGGGCCTCAACACACTCATAGACTTTCGATACGCACAGCATTTTAAAGCCAAACGTGGTGATCACGGACGCGGGCGCGATCAAACGGGGGCTGGCGCGCCTGACATGGTGATCGAAGTGCCCGTCGGCACACAGGTTTTGTCAGAAGATAAAGAGGAAGTGCTGGCTGACTTTACTGAGATAGGCCAGCGCGTTGTCTTGCTCGAAGGGGGTATGGGGGGGCGCGGCAATGCGTCTTATAAATCGGCCACAAACCGCGCGCCGCGCCAGCATCAGCCAGGCGAGCCGGCGGAAGAAATGTGGGTATGGTTGCGGCTGAAATTGCTGGCCGATGTGGGCCTGCTGGGCCTTCCCAATGCTGGCAAATCAACCTTTATCAATGCGGTTTCCAATGCAGGGGCGAAAGTGGGGCATTACGCCTTTACGACTTTGATCCCGAAACTGGGCGTGGTCCGCCATCGCGCACGCGAATTTGTGCTTGCGGATATTCCCGGCCTGATCGAGGGGGCTGCCGATGGTGCAGGCATTGGCGATAGGTTCCTTGGCCATATCGAACGCTGCCGCGTGCTGATCCACCTGATCGATATTGCAGGCGATGACCCGGCTGAAGCGATGCGCATCGTGCAGGAAGAGCTGGCAGCCTATGGGGCAGGCCTTGAAGACAAACCGCAGCTCATCGCGCTTAACAAACTTGACCTTGCCGATGCTGAATTGGGCGATGCTTTTGCGCAGGAATTGATGACGGCAGGAGCAGAGAAGGTCTTTAACATTTCTGGCGCTACGGGCGAAGGAATAGATGCGCTGATGGACGCAGTTTTGTCTTATCTGCCTGACCGAACTTCGACCGAGACCAAAACTGTCGAAGTCGAAGACGAAGATGAGGATGGTGCAGCAGAATGGTCGCCCATTTGATCATATGGCTATCACGTCACTAAGAGATATTGGTTCGGCCAAACGGCTTGTCATCAAAATCGGCAGCGCGCTGTTGGTGAACGATGGCGCAGCGGCGCGCAGTTGGCTTGATGCGCTGGCGCTTGATTTGAAGGGTTTGCGAGCAGACGGGACCGAAATCATCCTCGTAAGCTCTGGCGCGATTGCTTTGGGAGCGGCGCGTTTGGGCTTGCCAAAAGGCGGCCGGGCCAGCCTCGCTGATGCGCAAGCGGCGGCCTCTGTGGGGCAGGTTGCGCTGGCACAGCTTTGGGCTGCGGCGCTTGATCGGCACGGACTTATCGCGGCGCAAATGCTTGTGACAATTGATGATCTGGAAGACCGGCGCCGCTATCTCAACGCCTCTGCCACCATCGAACGCTTGATGGAAACGGGCGCGGTTCCTGTGGTCAATGAAAACGACAGCGTTGCAACCGAAGAAATCCGTTTTGGCGATAATGACCGGTTGGCCGCGCGCGTTGCGCAAGCAGCGGGGGCGGATGCGGTTTTGCTGCTTTCCGATGTTGATGGGCTTTATGATCGTGATCCTTCACATGAAGGCGCACAGCTTATCGGCCAAGTCGAAGGCGTAACGCCAGAGATCATTGCGATGGCGGGCGAGGAATCCTCGTCAGGGCTCGGTACAGGCGGGATGAAAGCCAAATTGCAAGCCGCCCGGATTGCAGAGCGTGCCGGCATTATGCTTGGCATAATCAATGGCAAAGATCAGCGCCCCATCCACACCGCGCGGCTGACAGGGCGCGGGACTGTTTTCTTGCCCGTGCGCAGCGATAATGCCCGCAAAAGCTGGCTTGGCGGTAGGATGGCTCCCGAAGGTGTCCTGGGTGTCGATGAAGGCTGCGTGGCCGCTTTGGGTAAGGGGGCAAGTTTGCTCGCGGCTGGCCTCATCGAAGTGGCTGGCGAATTTGAACGCGGTGCGCTTGTCAGTCTGCACGGGCCAAAGGGCGAGCGGCTGGGGCAGGGTCTGGTTGAATATTCCGCGGCTGAGTGCCGGGCGATCCTTGGGCTTAGCCAAAGCGATCAGGAAGCGAAGCTCGGCTATGCACCGCGCGCAGCTGTTGTTCACCGCGATCATATGGTGCGCGGGTGAGTTCGGGTTTGACGCTGGCCATTACCGGCGCAACCGGCTTTGTTGGCAGCGCGGTGCTCGATGCGGCATTGGAAGCGGGGCATGAAGTGCGCGCATTGACGCGGCGCGATCAGGCGGCGCGAGATGGTGTGACTTGGGTAGAAGGCACTCTGGAAACCGCGGATCAACTGGCCATATTGTGCGACGGCGTTGATGCGGTGATCCATATAGCGGGGCTGACCAACACGCCCGATGTGGCGGCGTTCGAGACCGCCAATGTTACCGGAACAGCGAATGTCATTGATGCTGCAAAAACTGCGAAGGTAAGGCGGTTCGTGTTTGTATCCTCCCTTTCGGCGCGAAAACCCGAATTGTCCGCTTATGGAGCATCCAAAGCGCGGGCGGAGGAATTGGTAAAGGCCTCCAAACTCGATTGGACCATGGTGCGCCCGCCTGCCGTTTATGGCCCGCGCGATGTCGATATGTTTGAGCTGTTTCGCTCGGCCAAAATGGGGCTTGTCCCGCTGCCGCCGGGAGGGGCAACCTCAATCATCCATGTGAGCGATCTGGCGCGGCTTTTGGTAGAGCTAGCAGGCCGTGCGCGTCTCAAAACCACTTACGAACCCGATGACGGTCGGACAGGCGGCTGGTCGCATAAGGAATTGGCGCAGGCGATCGGGTTTGCGATGGGCAAACGCCGGGTGTTCGCGCTGCACCTCCCCGCCAATGCGCTCACCATCGCGGCCAAGGCTGACAAACGCTTGCGCGGCGATAAGGCCAGGCTGACGGCCGATAGGGTTGGATATATTTGCCACCCCAATTGGGTTTCGCGTTCGGACCGTGCGGTGCCTAGCGAAATTTGGGAACCTCAGATCAGTGGAGACGAGGGGCTGAAGCAGACTGCCGAATGGTACAAGGCTGAGGGGTGGCTTTGAGGCTCACGCGAATCCCCTCGAAGGCGGGGATCTCTATCAGCAGGCGCTTTGTCGATGGAGGCACCTGCCTTCGCAGGTGCTCACAACCAGCCTATAGAAACGGCTCTTCACCCGGTTTGTGGATGCCGCATTCGGTTTTGTCCCAGCCTTTCCAGCGACCAGAACGGGGGTCTTCACCGGGGGCGACTTTGTGCGTGCACGGTTCGCAGCCAATGGATGGGAAGCCTTTGGCAATCAGCGGATGGCGGGGAAGGGCGTGTTCCTCAAAATAAGCCGCGATGTCCTCGGCTGACCAATCGATAAGCGGGTTGATTTTGAGCCGGCCTTGCGCGTCTGACGTGTCGATTTCGAACCGAGGCAGATTGGCGCGAGTGGAAGACTGAAACGCTTTGCGCCCGGTGAAACTCGCGTCATATTCAGCGAGCGCTTTTTCAAGCGGTTTCACTTTGCGAATTTCGCAGCAACCATCAGGATCATAAGACCATCTAAGGCCGCTCTCATCCTTTGCAGCAATGTCCTGCGCATCAGGAATGAGCACTTGCAAATTGGCGAGGCCAATGCGCTCCACCAGCAGATCGCGATACTCCAACGTTTCGGCAAAGTGCTTACCCGTTTCAAGAAATAGCACTGGAATATTCGCATTAACTTGCGCAACAAGATGAAGTAAAACAGCACTTTCTGCACCAAAGCTGGAAACGATAGCGATATCGCCCGCAAGGCTGTCTTTGATAACACCCTCGAGCATCTCAAGCGTTGATGACCCGCGAAACATGCGGTTGAGGCGCACGGCGTCATGCTCTGAAAAACGTGGGGACGCATCGAGCCGGTCGATTTTGCGAACATCATTCATGGCGCAGCTCTGCAATGGTTTTGCGGCCATCAATGGTTGCCTGATATACATTATCCCATGTCGCAAAGGCGCGGGCGGCATCGTCTTCATCAAGCTTTTGGTCCGGCGCAAAGGCATCGAACCCGCAGCGGCGCATGTGGCTTAGCTGGTCGATTAGCACATCGCCCACAGCGCGCAATTCGCCTTCATATCCAGCTTCACGAAGAATACGCGCGGCGGAATATCCGCGTCCATCGGCAAAACTTGGAAAGTTGACTTCGACCAAAGCTAGCCTGTCCAAAAAAGGGAGCAGAGCCCGCGCATCATCGCCCGGTTCGATGCGCACAGCGGTTGCGTTGCTTTGATCGAGAGCGGAGTCCACAGTCACCGTGCCGTGATCAGCGGGCTCATCATCGCGAAAACGGAATTGCACTTCGTCAGGGCTGGTGCCTAGATCAGTCATAAAGAGCCTCCTTGAACGGGGCCATCCCGATCCGGCGATAGGTGTCGAGGAAGCGCTCTTCGCCTTCGCGCGCTGACAGGTAGACATCGGTCACTTTCTCAACCGCATCAATCACGCCGTCTTCATCAAAACCGGGCCCCGTGATTTTGGCAAGGCTGACATCCTCTGCCTCACTGCCGCCGAGCGAGAGTTGGAAGTTTTCTTTGCCTTTACGGTCCACGCCCAAAATGCCGATATGGCCAGCATGGTGATGCCCGCAGGCATTGATGCAGCCGGATATTTTGAGCTTTAACTCGCCCAATTCTTCGGTCTTGCCTTTGGAGGCGAAGCGTTCAGAGATGCGCTGAGCAAGCGGGATCGAACGCGCATTGGCAAGCGCGCAGTAATCAAGACCCGGGCAGGCGATGATGTCTTCGATTGTGTCGAGATTGGGGGAGCCAAGATCCGCCTCATCCAAAGCTGTCCAAAGCGCGTGCAGATCGGCAATACGAACATGCGGCAGCACCACATTTTGCGTGTGCGTGATGCGCAGCTCATCAAAGCTGTATTGCTTAGCGAGCTTTGCCATCAAACGCATTTGATCGCCTGTCGCATCGCCGGGAATACCGCCAACAGGCTTTAGCGAGATGACCGCGCTGACATAGCTGTCATGCCGGTGGCGATTGGTGTTGCGATCGACCCATAGTGCAAAATCGGGATCGGAGCGGTCAGCTGTCTTGGGACCATCTTCGAAAGCGGGCTGCGCAAAGAAACTCTTCAACCGCTCAATCTCAGACAGAGGCGGTTCGACGCCTTGATCGAGCATATGCGCAAATTCTTCTTCGACCTGACGGGTGTATTCATCCTTGCCCAGCTCATGGACGAGGATTTTGATGCGCGCCTTGTATTTGTTGTCGCGCCGACCGTAGCGATTGTAGACACGCAAGCACGCCTCGGCATACGTGATAAGCTGATCGACAGGCACAAAATCGCGGATCATCGGCGCAATCATCGGAGTGCGTCCCATGCCGCCGCCTGCGAAGAAGCGCGCGCCAATTTCGCCATCTTTCTCGACAATTTGAATGCCGATATCGTGAAGGCGCATCGCGGCGCGGTCTTTCTCAGACGCGATCACGCAGATTTTAAATTTGCGCGGCAAATAACTGAATTCAGGGTGAAAGCTCGACCATTGACGCATCAATTCAGCGTAGGGGCGCGGGTCAATCAGTTCGTCATGTGAGGCACCGGCAAAGTGGTCAGAGGAGATATTGCGGATGCAATTGCCGCTTGTTTGGATCGCGTGCATTTCAACTTTGGAAAGCTCATCCAAAATGTCGGCTGCATCTTCTAGCTTGATCCAATTGTATTGAATGTTTTGCCGAGTGGTGAAGTGGCCATAACCGCGATCATATTTATCCGCGATATCGCCCAGCACGCTCATTTGGGTTGAATTCAATGTGCCATAGGGGATGGCAACGCGCAGCATGTAGGCGTGCAATTGCAGATACAGCCCGTTCATCAAACGCAGCGGCTTGAATTGATCTTCCGTTAGCTTGCCTTCCAAACGGCGGCGGGCCTGATCGCGGAATTCCGCAACGCGCGCATCGACCATGGCTTGGTCATAAGTATCGTATTTGTACATCTAAGGCATGTCCTCGCGGTTCAATAACGCCGAGACGGAGCCAAACTGCGTCGAGTTCAAGGCGTAAGGATTGAGCGATGCCAAAGCATCGTGAATGACGAACAACGCGGAAGTCGAGGCAGTTTGGCCCGCCGCGGGAGCGGTCACGCCAGCGAACACCCTGGCCCACCTCGCGGCGATTGTCCGGGCAACCAGCCCGGCCTGCTCGCCGCTCCTAGCCAGAGTGTCCGCTGACGCGATCTCGGTGATATTGAACCGCAAGGACATGCCTATATAATCCAGTCGAGGGCTTCGGGGTCTTTGGGTTTGAGCGTCAGATCAGGCCGCACCGTGGGGCCAAGTGCGCGCACGCGGTCTTTGATATGGGCAGGGCGGACGCTGCCATCGTCTTCGCGGGACGCTTCGATGATGTAAGGTACATTGACACGGCGAGCGGCTTCCTCGCGCGCGAGGATTTCTTCGCCTTCGTCGCCTACGTCGCTTGCATCATCGACATGACGCGACCAGTCAGAGCCGGTCCACCAGATCACATCGCCGGTTTTGAGGTCGTTTCCGGTTAGGACTTTCATTCAAATACTCCGTCATCCCGGACGTGATCCGGGATCGCTTTCAATATCTCGCCCAGGTCTGCATGCGCTGCGTTTTCCCCGTGATAGCGCGCAGTCACATCGCCGATTACGATAAGCGCTGGGCTTTTGATCGCGTGGTCGATCACAAGGTCGGGCAATCCGGCCAAAGGCCCTCGCACCACGCGCATATCCGGTCGTGCAGCGTTTTCAATCACTGCAAGCGGCACATCGGGCGCAAGACCATCCGCCATCAGTTTCTCCGCGATCTGCGGTGCAGTTTTGACGCCCATGTAAATCACAAGCGTGCGGCCCTTTCCCGCAAGGCCGGACCAATCCTGATCGGAGAGACCCCCTTCGACGCCGCCTGCGGCGTCGCTCAGGACAGGTTTACACTGGCCAGCAACAAAGCTGACAATGCTGGCCGCATCGCGGTGGGTTAGCGCGATTTGCGCAGCAGCTGCGGCTCCGTTGGCAGCGGAAATGCCGGGCACGATTTCTACGGGGACACCAGCAGCGCGCGCGTCTTCTGCCTCTTCACCACCACGCCCGAAGATCAACGGATCACCACCTTTTAGGCGCACGACATCGCGGCCTGCTTTGGCCTCGCGGATGAGCAATGCGTTGATGTCTTCTTGCAGCAAAGTGTGCCGTGCGCGTTGTTTTGCAACCGAAATAAGCCGCGCATTGGCATGCGCCATCGCCAAGATTTCGGCACTTACGAGGCCATCATGCACCAGCACTTGAGCATTTTTGATCAGACGCGCGGCGCGCAGCGTCAATAGGTCCGGATCACCAGGACCTGCGCCCACCAAAAAGATCGTACCAGTTTTCATTGTTCCCAAATGGGGCAGGCAGCATCATCCTTCCAGCGAGAATGGATTGGGGGCGGTGAAGCAAAGCTATTGACCCGAGAAAACCTATTTATGCTGCGCAGTAATTATCCCGAAAACGGATAAGCTCAGCGATCAGCTCATCCATATCGACAGCCATGTTCCAGCTTGAGATGATAACCATCGGCACCGAGGCCTTGCGCTTGCTTTCTGGCAGCATGCTTAGAGGCCAAGGTGCGAGTGTGATTACAGGATGATGCCTATCAAAGAACACGCTAGTCCATCGCAACCAACGTCCATGAGAGCTCTCAATCCGGCCAATTTTTGACCATGGAATGGGGTCTTTGTATTGGTATGGCATATGAAACCCATCGGCATCGAGCGTGATTGTCGGCTTTCGTCCTGGCCGGCTACGCCACGCTGTCAAGACTATCGAAACTAGCAGAAAACATGCTGCTACGGCCATAACAAGCCATACTAAATCAATTGCTCCAGCATCTGAAACCATCCAGATCGCGAATACCATCGGCGCGAGAAAAATGACATTACCCCAGTTTATCGCTCGCTCATTAAAATGCATGGGCTCAAGAGGTTTTGGACCACCGTCATTGGGCCGCTGAGCGTCGCGAACATCGGCGTTCTTCGTATCGGGCGTTAGTCCCGTCCAAGCGGCGGCTTCGTAACTCTTCGACATAGCTGTTATAGGATAGGGCTACTGCCTTAGTATTGCGTTAATCTAGGCATCTTTTAGGCTTTACCTGCGCTCATCAGCTCAACCAGCCGATCAAGCTGCTTGGAGGAGCGCAGATGGAGATCGTGCTGCGGATACGGGATTTCGACTTCGTGTTCTTTGAACAATTGCCAGATGCGCATGTAAACATCGGACCGGATGTTCGCGAGCCCGCCTTCGGGGTCTTGTATCCAGAAACGGATTTCGAAATTCACTGAATTGTCGCCAAATTCCATAATGTTCACGCGCGGCTTGGGATAGGCGAGAATGCGGTCTGTTTCGTCCACTGCTTGATAAAGCAGCTTTGAAACCAGTTCCAAATCGCTGTCATAGGCCACGCCAACAGGCGCTTTCACCCGCACATCTTTGGAGGAATATGACCAATTAACCACCTGATTGATCATCAGGTTTTCGTTGGGAATAAGGTGTTCTGTTTGATCGCGTGTGATGACCGAAATCGCACGAATGCCGATCTTGCGGATTTGCCCAACCGCTTCGTTGCCCGCCGCATCGGTCACGGAAATCACGTCGCCGGGTTTTATTGATTTATCGAGCAACAAGATGATCCCTGAGATCAAATTACCGAATGTCTTTTGAAGGCCAAAACCAATCGCCAGACCGAAGGCACCGCCTGCAAATGCGAGCGCGGTGAGGTCAATTCCCAGCATATCAATGCCGATAAAGAACGCGACGGCCCAAATGAGGATTGTGCTGAGTTTTTCGGCAAGAACCTTTTGACTGCCATCAAAGCGCGAAATGCGCCGGATGCCCATGCGGCTGAGGCGGGTGATAAACCATGCGACGGTGACGACCAGCAAGATTACGCCGACAATCAGAATTCCGTCTAGCAATGAGAAACGGAAATTGCCGATCTCGAAAGCGGCTTCATGCAAATAGCGCAGCACAAAGCCTGCGGTTTCGCTTTGTGCCTCGGCGCCTTCGATCAGGTCATTGGACCCTTCGACCACTTCCACAGGTTCGCTCGGGGTCTCAGGCGCTTGTTCAGCGGCTATTTCAGACGGCTCTTCGACATTGGTCTGCTCCTCGCTCTCAACCGAAGCATCTGCCTCTTGCGCCGGTGGCTCAGTAACTTCGGTTGAAGAATTGGGTGTTGTTGCGGTCATCAAAGTTCCAGTTTCGCCAGCGCTTTAGCCAAATCGTCTATCAGGTCAGCTGGATCTTCCAAACCGATAGAGAGACGGATGGCGGCATATGTGCGGTTTGCGTCGCCATGTGGCATAGGCTGCATAATATTGCGGTGTTTGTCGGGGTAAATGGGCAGGGCAAGGCTTTCAAACCCGCCCCAGCTGTAGCCAATTCCAAATAGGTCGAGATTGTCAGCAACAATGGCGCTGGCTTCGGGATTATCGCTTTCCAAACCAAAACTGAATAGCCCGCATCCCCCAGTGAAATCTCGGCTCCAGAGCGAATGGCTGGGATCACCGGGAAGCATTGGGCACATTACGTGGGCGACCTGCGGCTGTTCTTTGAGCCAAGCTGCGATTTCAATTGCGCTTTGCGTAGAGCGCTCCAACCGAACCGCCATTGTTCTGAGTCCACGCGATGCCAAGGCAGCATCATCGGGCGATACCACTTGGCCCAATTCTTGAGAGGTTCGGCGCAGCGCGCGATACCAGCGCTCGCCCGCCGATGCGCTGCCCATCATTAAATCAGAATGCCCGCCCACATGTTTGGAGAGACTTTGCATCACGATATCGCAGCCATGGGTGAGCCCGGCAAAACCCAGCGGGCTGGCCCAAGTGTTATCGAGAAGGCTCACAGCACCTGCCTTGCGCGCAATCCCGGTAAGCGCGGGAATATCGCAAACTTCCATGGTCAGGCTGCCCGGGCTTTCTAGCCAGACAGCGCGCGGGTTTGTCTTGGCAACCAGCTTCTCGAATGCGGCGAGATGGAGCGGATCGAAAAAGTGATGCGAAATGCCGAGGCGCTTGAGAAGCCCCTGAGCCATGGCTCTTGATGGGTCATAGGCGTTGTCGGTAACCAGCAAAGTGTCACCAGGTTTCAAAACCGCGAGCAGGGCACCAGCAATGGCGGCAACACCGCTGGGGTACAGCACGGTTCCGTGCGCATCCGGCTCCATCTC
The DNA here is from genome assembly GCA_038532855.1 of Pseudomonadota bacterium. Lineage (GTDB taxonomy): Bacteria > Pseudomonadota > Alphaproteobacteria > Sphingomonadales > Sphingomonadaceae > Erythrobacter. The sequence continues at coordinate 18,454 of JBCAZT010000010.1, read as the reverse complement.
GGTTAATGCTTCAGCCAGAGCCCATTGGGTGGGCGCGCCGCGGCGACCGTAAAAGAAATCGCCATCCTCATTGGATGTGAGCGCGGCTTTGCGATCCGCCTCGCTTTCATAAAGGTGGGTGGATGCGCGCCAGACAGGCGTGTTGACCACGCGCCCTGTCCATTCTTCCCTTCGGCCGGCATGGGTAATTCGCGTGCCAGAGCCTGTGCGTTTGTCTTTTTCGCTCATGCAGGGCCCATTGCCTTGGGAGTGTCAGGATCGGCGTTCCATTCCATCCAACTGCCGTCATAAAGCGCAGTGTCCGTTTTGCCGAGCAGCTCGAGCGCGAAAAGCAGCACACTTGCCGTTACTCCGCTGCCGCAACTTGTGATGACGGGCTGGGTTAAATCGACACCAGCTGCCTCAAAGAGGGCGCGCAGTTGTTCGGCTGGCTTGAATGTACCATCCTCGGCAAACAGCGTTGTGAAAGGAACGTTGAGTGCGCCGGGTATGCGGCCATTGGCACCGCCGTGGACCGGATCATCCCCAAGTCCAAAAACGCGCGCTGCCCCACGTGCATCGACGACTTGCTCCGCATTGGTTTCCAGATTGGCCAGCATGTCGGCTTTATCCCGGACGCGAGCAGGGGCTGGGCCTTTCGCCGTGCTTTGAGATGTGGGCGCAGCTTTGCCTTGTTCAATTTCGCGGCCTTCAGCCTTCCATTTGGCAATGCCGCCATCAAGGATTGCGACTTTTTCAAAACCAAGCGCTCTCAAAGCAAACCATGCGCGCGCTGCCGTTTTCACTGCGCTATCATCGTATAAGATAATCCGGCTATCGGGCGAAATGCCGATCTCTGCCAGCCTTGCATCAACTTGCGCCTTATTGGGTAGGGCTGCGGGCACATCCGATGTGCTGTCTGTGAAAGTGCCCAGATCAAGAAAATGCGCCCCGGGAATATGCCCCGCTTCATACTCTTCCTTCGGATCACGTGCCGCATCAGGCAAATGCCGGGTCGCATCCAAGACGACGCAATCCGGCTGGTCCAATTCATTCGCAAGCCAATGCGTTGAGACGAGAATAGGAAAAGTGTCAGCCATGCGTTTTGGGTAGCGCCCATGCGCGCTCACGCCAAGGGCTGTTGCTCTTGCATTATGCTGCTTGCGCTGATTTGCGCTCCGTTTTTACCTCATGAGCGCGCAGGCCGGGAATACCGCCAGGCGGCGTGTCAAGCGCTATGGGGTGCAAACGCTCACTGCTTGCAAGGCTCGGCGTGCCGATGATAAAGCTCTTCATCAAAGGTTCCGTCTCATTTGGCGACACGGTAATGAATGCCATCGGAATGCAGAGCGGTTTGTTGCCCTGACGGATCACTTCAATGTCGCTGAGCGGCAGTGTTAGTTGAAGCTCTGAGGTATGGCTTTGATTGGGGCCGATGCGTTCTACAATGCAGCCGCCCGCATCTGTGACGGCATCTTTGGCTCCGGCCATACCCTTTTGCGCGCAAACCAGATGGTGTGATAAAGCGATATCACGCACAGCATGGTCAGACCGATTGGCCAAAGTCACCCTGCACACAAATGTGAACATCATCAGTGACCGCGTGGCCGAAACGATCTCGACATCCACATCAATGCGGGGCTGATTTTGAACTGGATGAGTCTCCTCATGCAGCGGAGGGGGTGCAGGTGTTTCGGCTGGCTTAATCGGAGCTTGCGGTGCGGAGGATAGAGTGTCTCTTGCAAGGACTGGAGCGGTTTCTACGGCCTGTGCTTTGCGCGCTCTCAGCACAAAGGCTGCGCAACCTGCAATAATGCCGAGCACTAATGCGACCAATGCCCATATCCAGATGGGGAAGGGCGAGGATGGCGGTTGATTGTTTTGCGTTGCCTCTAGCGCTGGTGGGGCTTGCGCTGGACCCAAAGGAGCTGCACCCAATTCCTCAAGTGGGGCTGAGGGCGCTGTTTCGATTGCATTTGGTGAGGGAGCGATACCCCCTGCAATCTCCGAGGCGACGGGCTCAGGCGCTTGCGGCCGCGCGTTCGTTCGGGCGCCTTCTCGAAGGGAAGGCGTTACTGAACGAGGCGCAGGCACGTTTTGGGCTGGTTGCTCTAATGCATCATTGATCGCTGCATTCAAATCGTCGTCACTTGCGGGCGGTGCTTGTTCTGGCTCCACATTGGTACTTGCAGGCGGGGGCGCTGGCTGCTGTTCGGGGATAGAACGCGGCGCGATCGGAACCCCCGATCGCACATCCACTGGCCCTTGCGGTGCAGGACTTGGCGTTGGGGTCGGTTCTGGAAGGGAGAAACTTCCCTGCGAACTTTGCGCCATGGCCCCAGAAGTGCCCGCAACGAAAAGACAGCAGGCGATCGCAAGTAGGCCCGCGCCGCTGCGTGCAGTTTTACCCTTGGGGTGGGGAAAGGATCTTGGTTTGGGCGGCATAGTCAATCGGATTAGAACAGGAGCTTATTGATACAAACATGAACAGATCGACAAATCGGCAGGCTCGTAAAAGCATTTAACCCGGTATCGCTGTTATTTCATCGCAAATAGGGATGACAGCGCGCTCGTCCAGTAAGCGGCTTGCATGCGCGCAGGTTTCGCGGCAACAGCGCGGCATGGAAACCACACCTGATCCCGCAAACGCCCCAGCCTTCCTTGGTAAAGACACACCGCTGCCCACTTCGCCCGAAGAGGCGCAGCTTGATTATGTGCCCAATCCGCGCGCTGGCGCGCTGTTTTTGGTGCGTTTTGCAGCGCCTGAGTTTACCTCGCTCTGCCCTGTGACGAACCAACCGGACTTCGCGCATCTGGTGATTGATTATGCGCCTGACGAAACGATCGTCGAATCAAAGAGTTTGAAGCTGTTCTTGGGAAGTTTTCGCAATCACAATGGCTTTCATGAAGATGTGACAGTAGGGATTGGTCAGCGGCTTTTTGACGAGATGAAGCCCAAGTGGCTGCGCATTGGCGGATATTGGTATCCGCGCGGCGGCATTCCAATTGATGTATTCTGGCAAAGCGGCGCAGCACCTGAAGGGCTGTGGCTGCCCGATCAAGGCGTCGCACCTTACAGAGGGCGCGGTTAGCTTTCTACGCGTTCGCTTAGCTCTGAGAAGATCGCAGCCTTGTCTTCGCCCATAGCCAAGGCTTCTCCGATCAATATGATCGCAGGACCACTACCCAAAGCCGTGCGTGCAGCAATGGGGAGCATGTCGAGCCTCGTCGCGAAATGGTTTTCAGTAGGCAGGCTGACATTTTCGACAAGGACCACCGGCGTTTCGCTCGATAATCCTGCGTCTATCAATCCCCTAGAAATATGCGGCGCTGAACCTTTGCCCATATAGACAGCAATGGTCGCTTGCGGATCAGCCAAAGCGTGCCAATCAAGGTCTGGCACAGCGCCGCCTTTTGTGTGGGCGGTCACGAAAGTGAGCCTTCTGGCAAGGCCGCGTTTGGTAAGAGATGTCGTAAGCGATGCAGAAGCTGCACTTGCTGTCGTCACACCTGCGCAGATTTGCACGGGAATGCTATTTTCGCGGCAGGCATCAATTTCTTCATTGGACCGGCCAAAGATCGATGGGTCACCGCCTTTTAGGCGCACGACCTTTTTCCCCGTCTGCGCGGCTTTCACCACAAAATCGCAGATCATTGGCTGAGGGACTGAGTGACGGCCTGCTCTTTTGCCGACCGATTGGCGTTCTACCCGATCTGGAATGAGATCGAGGATGCCTTGGCTAACCAAAGCATCGTACAAGACGATATCAGCCGCGCGCAGCAAACGCTCTGCCTTGCGGGTCAGCAATTCAGGATCACCGGGCCCTGCGCCCACCAGCCACACGCTGCCTTTGGGAAAATCGGTCATTCGGCAGCTTCCTTTACTTCGATGGCTAGCGCTTCGAGCATGCGTGCGATTTCGGGGCGGCATGATCCGCAATTGGTTCCTGCGCGGGTATCTTTGCCCACGCATCCCACTGTGCTCGCGCCATTGGCAATGGCGGCTTCTATCTCGAACTGGCCGATATCGTGGCACACACAAACGATAGGACCATAATCAGGCGCTGGCGTGCGCGGACGGGCGGCGAGCAATTCAACAGGGTCAACACTGCCAGCATCCAATTGGCTGGCGATCCAATCGCGCGGCGGCAAATCGCCTGAGCGTGTGATGTAAAGCGCTGCGCTGAGCGATCCGTCTTCAGCAAAGAACGCCATGCGCTGCATGCCTTTGTTTGGATAGGCGACTTCGCTTACGCTGCCTTCGGGCAGTAGAGTGACAAAATCGATGTCTTCTATTCCCGCCAATTCGATTATCCAGCCATTCTCGATCCGGCTGCGTACCCAATAGGTGCAATTGGGCTCTTCGGGAATGCCGCGAGAGACAAGGAATCCGCGCCATTCGGGTGTGATTTTGGCGATTTGCGCTGGCTCATCCTTAAAGCCAGGCTGGCCGGATACAGGATCAGTATCTGCGCTGGCGAGCCGCCCTGTGCGTCCAGCGCTTGCGACAATGTCGGTCCAGTGCATGGGCACAAACAATGCGCCCTTTTGCTGCCCTTGACTTGGTGTGACGCGAAACGCGCTGGTGCCTTGGGCTGTTGTCACTTGGCACAAATCGCCCTCAGCCAGACCAGCGGCGGCTGCATCTTCAGGATGCACTTCAACCAAGGGTTCACGGCGGTGGTGCGCCAGTTTCGCACTCAGCCCTGTACGGGTCATCGTGTGCCATTGATCGCGATACCGCCCGGTGTTGAGGCGGAACGGGAAATCTGGATTGGGCTTCGCCTCAGTTGACGGCGCTTCCACTGCAATAAGGCGCGCTTTGCCATCAGGCGTAGAATAGCCGCTCGCCAAAGGATGATCGCCGCCCCAGCGAAAAGGCTCCATCGCATTAAACTGCGCATCACTGCAATCGGCCCAATCGGTCATATCGAGCTTGCGCCCATGCTTTAGAGAAAGCGCGGTCATCGCGGCATATTCGCGGAAGACGGATGCATTGCTTGGGAAGTCGAACGCTTCGCCATAGCCCATGGCGCAGGCGACATCGCGCATAATACGCCAATCTGCGCGCGCTTCGCCAGGAGCAGGGAAAAGAGCACGCTGGCGGCTGACCACGCGTTCTGAATTGGTAACCGTCCCATCTTTTTCGCCCCAGCCAAGCGCTGGCAGTTTGATGTGTGCAAAGCGGCCCGTATCGGTATCCGCCATCACGTCAGAGACGACCACAGTTGGGCATTTGGCCAAAGCTTCGCGCACACGGCCTGCATTGGGCATGGACACAGCCGGGTTGGTCGCCATCACCCACACAAATTTCACTTTGCCTGAATGCACCGCCTCGAACAGGTCGACTGCTTTCAGCCCCATTCCGGGAGCAAGCCGGTCCGTCTGCCAGAAATCGGCAACGTCTGTGCGTTCTTCGTCTGAAAAGCCGAGATGGCATGCGAGCATATTGGCAAGCCCGCCCACTTCGCGCCCGCCCATTGCGTTGGGTTGGCCGGTAATGCTGAAAGGCCCTGCGCCTTGGCGGTTGATATGCCCTGTTGCCAGATGCAGGTTGATGATCGAATTGCCTTTATCCGTCCCGCAACGCGACTGATTGGCGCCTTGGCTGAACAGAGTGATCATCCGATCAGAATGGTCGACCAGTTTGAGCAGTTCGGCAAACAGCTGAGGATCGATACCATGACGTAGGCTGCGGCTGGACCAGAAATCCTTGGGCACATTATGCGCGCCTTCAACGCGCGCCCGATCAATCGCACCCATCGCATCAAGCCCGGCGAGAAGACCGTCAAACAGCGCAACATCGCCATCCGGCTCTACTGGAATATGCAAATCAGCGCGCTCGGCTGTTTCAGTGCGGCGCGGATCGATGACGACCAGTTTAGTGCCATGCTCTTCACGCGCCCGCTCAATCCGCTGCCAGATGACGGGGTGGCACCATGCGGTGTTGGAACCAACCAATAGGATCAAATCGGCATGGTCCAAGTCTTCGTAAGTGCACGGTACAACATCTTCGCCAAATGCGCGGTTATGCGCCGCGACGGCGCTTGCCATGCAAAGCCGAGAATTGGTGTCGATGTTTCCGCTGCCAACAAAGCCCTTCATCAGCTTATTGGCAATGTAGTAATCCTCGGTCAGCAATTGACCCGAGACGTAGAAAGCGACGCTGTCCGGACCATGCTGGTTGATACATTCCTGCATGCGGCTGGCGGTTTCGGCAATGGCTTGGTCCCAGCTGACTTGTTCGCCATCGACTTCGGGGTGGAGGAGCCGCCCTTCCAGCCCGACAGTTTCGCCCAAATGTGTGCCTTTGGAACACAGCGAACCGCGATTGGCCGGGTGGGCTTCGTCGCCCTTAATCGCAACCGAACGAGCGCCTGTGACCTCAGCTTTAATCCCGCAGCCGACCCCGCAATAGGCGCATGTGGTTTTGACAGAGGATCCCACAGCCAAACCCTAAACGCTTTGCCTTGAAAGGATGGCAGCACGGTCAAGCTGGATCATCTCGCCGTCGATCCGCAACGGAATGGTCGGCGTGCAGCCATCATCATCGCCCAGCGCTTCCCCCGATTTTAGCGAGATGCGCCAATTGTGTAATGGGCAGGACACGCTGTCGCCATGGATGATGCCTTGAGAAAGTGGGCCACCTTTATGAGGGCACTTGTTGACCAGCGCATAGAAATCACCGCCAATCGTGTGAAAGATCGCGATTTCATCTGCGCCCTCAACAGGCACAGTGCCTGCCATTCCGGGTTCAATCGCAGTGGTGGCGCAAACGCTCACCCAATCAGGAGTGGCGGCGCTCATTCTGCTGGCTCCATCGCTTTGATCGCCCCATCTTCTGGCGGACCTGCCCCAAGAGTACCGACATGGCTGTGCAAATCAGCACGGTCGCCCGCTGCGCGCTGCGCCCAAGGGTCGTCTTGCATAAAGCTTTGCGAATAGCGGAACCTTTCTGCCAAAGCAGGGATGGTCGCTGGATCATCAAATAGCTGCGATTTGACCCATTCCAGCCCCTTACGCTCTACCCATGGGGCGGTGCGTTCGAGATACCAGGCATCTTCGCGGTACAGTTGGATGAAGGCAGCGCTCATTTCGAGCGCTTCTTCCTCGGTTTCAACGCGGCCGATCATATCGGTCACGCGCACCTTGATCCCGCCATTGCCGCCAATGTGCAATTCGTATCCGGAATCAACGCAGATCACGCCGAAATCTTTGATCGTCGCCTCAGCGCAATTGCGCGGGCAACCGCTGACCGCCATCTTGAATTTGTGCGGCATCCAACTGCCCCAGCTCATCTGTTCCAGCTTGATGCCGAGCCCGGTGGAATCTTGCGTTCCAAACCGGCACCATTCGCTGCCCACACAGGTTTTAACCGTGCGAAGCGCCTTGCCATAAGCATGACCAGACACCATGCCTGCCGCGTTGAGATCAGCCCAGACAGCGGGCAAGTCTTCTTTCTTGATGCCAAAAATATCAAGCCGCTGGCCGCCTGTGACTTTGACCATGCGGGCATTGTATTTCTCAGTCACATCGGCAATTGCGCGCAGCTCACGCGGATTGGTGATGCCGCCCCACATGCGCGGGACTACTGAATAGGTGCCATCCTTCTGGATGTTGGCGTGCAAGCGCTCATTGACGAAGCGGCTTTTCTGATCATCGACATATTCGCCGGGCTTTGCGCAAAGCAGATAGTAATTGAGCGCCGGGCGGCATTTGGAGCAGCCATCAGGCGTTGACCAATGCAGTTCCTGCATGACTTCGGGGATCGAAGAGAATCCGCGTTCCACAATCGCTTTGCGCACATCGTCATGGCTAAAGCTGGTGCAGCCGCACATCGAATGGTCGTGCTCTTCGACCTCATCGCCCAAAGTGAGCGAAAGCAGGCTTTCAACCAGATCCGTGCATGATCCGCAGCTGGCAGACGCTTTGCAGGTTGAACGAACCGCGTCCAAGCTTTTTGCGCCTTCGAGAATACATCCGACTACATCGCCTTTAGATACGCCGTTGCAGCCGCAGATTTCTGCGTCGTCGGACAGTGCTGCAACGGCGGCCTCAGGGTCCAGCGATGCGCCCCCTGACGCAAACGCTTGCCCGAAGATTAGAGCTTCTCTGATGTCAGAGACGTCTTCTTGTTTCTTGAGGAGATCGAAATACCAATTGCCGTCTTGCGTATCGCCATAAAGGACAGCGCCGACGATTCTGTCATCTTTGACAACAACGCGCTTGTAGATACCGCGAGAGGCATCGCGCATCACGATATCTTCGCAATCCTCTCCGCCCGAAAAATCGCCTGCAGAAAATAGATCAACGCCGGAAACTTTGAGCTTTGTCGATGTGACGGAGCCTTCATAAGGTTTTGGTGTGGTCGCCAACCCTGCGGCCAGCGAGCGACACATATCCCAGATTGGAGCTACCAAACCGTAACAAGAGCCGCGGTGCTGCACACATTCGCCAACGGCCAGAATGTTGGGATCTGAAGTGACCATATCATCATCAACCACAATGCCGCGCTCAACGTCCACGCCACATGCGTTCGCGAGAGTGCCATTGGGGCGAATACCAACCGCCATCACGACAAGATCGGCTTCAATCTTGGTGCCGTCTTTCAGTTTGACGCCGCCGACCTTGCCGTCCTTCTCGATAATCTCGCCGGTGTCGGCGCCGGTCATGATCTTCATGCCGCGCCCTTCCAGCTCTGATTTCAGCAGGTAACCTGCTGCTTCATCCAACTGGCGTTCCATCAGCGTGGGCATCAGGTGGAGGACAGTGACGTCCATGCCGCGAAGGCTAAGCCCATGGGCTGCCTCTAACCCCAAGAGACCGCCGCCGATTACAACCGCTTTGCTGCTAGTGTTGGCCGCTTCCAGCATCGTGTCGACATCATCAAGATCGCGGAATGTGACAACACCTGGCAAATCCTTGCCTGGCACAGGGATTACAAAAGGATCAGAACCCGTGGCGAGAAGCAGTTTATCATAGCTTTCGATTGTGCCAGCGCGCGAGACAACTTGCCGAGCTTTGCGGTCGATGTGGATTACCGGATCGCCTGAGATAAGTTTGATATCATTATCTTCGTACCATTCGGCAGAATTGATCACGATTTCATCAAACGTCTTCTCACCAGCCAAAACCGGCGAGAGCATGATGCGGTTGTAATTGACACGCGGTTCAGCGCCAAAAATGGTGATGGCGTAACGGTCAGGTTCAAGCGCAAGGATTTCTTCCACTGCACGGCAGCCCGCCATTCCATTGCCAATAACGACAAGGCGTTCTTTCGCTTGCTGCTCGCTGCTTTTGTCAAAGCCAGTTTGCGCGTTCACGGTTCTGTTCTCCGATTTATGTTTTGGCCCGAATGTGTGCCTGGGCAACGGCAAAGGGAGGGAAGGGAGACGCGGCCGCATCCCCCCTCCTTCTGCGCAGATGCACTCATGGCTTTCTGCGCATCCTGCATTAGAATTTCACACCTGCTTGAAGAGTGAAGCGGGTTGTATCGACGGCGAAATCGTCCGCCCGATAATCGCCCAGCTTTGCCAGAATGCCGACAGGGCCCACTTTGAAGCTGACGACCGCATCGATCTCCGTACCGTAATCGATCCCGCCAAAATCACTGTCGAACTGGTGGAAGCCAACGAATGTGTTGAAGGTTGTGAGACCGGGGATCGTGAATTTCTTGCCTACCCGGATATTGGTATCACGCAGACCTGTGGCGGGCGTTCCAAGGAAAAGATCGGCAAACCCGTTGAATTTATGCGCAGTGGCAAGCGGTGTTTGGAAAGCCGCAAAACCATCATCGCTACCCAATTCTTCATATTGAAGGCGAACGATCCAGCCATTGGCCGCAACGCTTGCTTCGCCGACTATATATTGAGCGCTGTAATCAACCGGATTATCGCCGGTATCAGATTGTGTCGCATAACCAGCGCGCAGGTTTACTTTAAGCGGGCCTGCTGGGATCGATCCCTTCAACTCTCCACCAAATGTCTGGCTAGAGAACGCGATGCGATCATCATAATCGACCGTATAAGAATAGCCGAGCGCCTTTACTGGGCCCAAATCAACCTTACCGTTGAGAAAGATGAAATCGCCATCGAATGACCGATTGGGGCTTTCGCTGCCGAAGATCGTGCGCTGCGAGATTGCGTAAGTCGCATCCAATGCCACCGGGCCAATCTTTGCCGTGCCGCGAACCGCATCAAAGGTTTGCTCATTCTGGCGCCAGCCCACATTACCGACGAAGCGGGCGTCATCCAAAATGATCCGCTGACGGCCAACAGTAACGCTGCCGTTGTCGCCTTTATAGCTGAACTGGACGCGATTGAGATCAAAGCTGTCTGGATCAGCGATTACGGGAAAAGGTTCGATCCCATTGCTCGGAATGGTGTCGTTAAAACTATCGTCAATCGCGAATGTACCTTCAGCCTCGACTAGGATGGAGAAATTGCTCCATTTAAGGTCAGCGCCCGCGCGCGTTCTTAGCGTCACTGAAGTCGCTGCATCGGGAAAGGTAGGCTGATCTGCCGTATCGAGCCGCAGGTTCATATCGAGAATGGGGTCGAGATACACTTCATTGCCAATTTCGATTGGACCCAATGGTTCTTCAGCCAAGGCTGGCGCAGCAAAACAAAGTGATGTCGAGACGAGAAGTGCTTTAGAAAAATGACGCATTAAGACCCCCTAGTTACCCCGAGGCGCAATCGCCGGGAGGTGCGGTGTTCTTGGAAAGCCGAGCGTCATTGCCCGGGCGGATTACGGCAGAGTTGCCGCAGGAGAGGTGTGGCTTTTAGAGACGGGCGCCATTGCCGTGATCTCACCACCTGGAAGATCGTTCTTTCGCGGTCAGGCCGCTTTTGCCTTCGGACCGTGATCGTACTCAGCAAGGAAATGCAGCACTTCCTGCCGGTATTGGTAAAATTGCGGATCTTCGAGCAGTTCTTTGCGATCGCGTGGGCGCGGCAGATCGACTTTCAAAACTTTGCCGATGGTTGCGCGCGGGCCGTTGGTCATCATAACCACGCGGTCTGCCAGCAAGATCGCTTCATCCACATCGTGGGTCACCATGATCGCAGTGACTTTGGTGCGGTTCCAAGTTTCTACCAAAACGTCCTGCAAGTCCCAGCGTGTGAGGCTGTCGAGCATGCCAAACGGCTCATCGAGCAGCAGCAGGCGAGGGGACAACGCAAAAGCGCGTGCAATGCCGACACGCTGGCGCATGCCGTTGGACATTTCAGCTGCCATCTTGTCTTTCGCATCGGTCAGGCCAACACGGTCGAGATAATAATCGACAATATCTACCCGCTCCGCCTTGGAGGCGTGAGGATAGACCCGCTCCACACCAAGAGCGACATTTTCGCGCGCGGTCAGCCAAGGCATTAGGCTGGGAGCCTGAAAGACGACCGCCTTATCAGGCCCGGCAGATGAGATTTCGCGGTTATCAAGAACAATACCGCCGCCGGTGATTTCATTAAGGCCAGCAGCCATTGTCAGGACTGTCGATTTGCCGCAGCCAGAGTGACCGATGAGCGAGATAAATTCGCCTTTGTCCATCAGAAGATTGAAATCCTCGACGACTTTCAGCGGGCCTTTGGGCGTGGGGTAAACCTTGTCGAGTTTGAAGAATTCCAGATAGCGCTTTTCAACTGCCGATTTCGCCGCATCTTGATAGGCTTGTGGTGGGGCGTTGGCTTCCTCGGGCGCCAGATCAAGTGGCGTGACTTCGGGCAGGGCGATGCTGCTTTCACCAACGCTGCCGCTTTCGGCATTCAAAGAACCAAGATAGCCGACAATCTCTTTGCGCAAGGATTGGTATTGTACATCGTCATTGATTGCCTCGCGGTCACGCGGGCGGGCGACATCCACATCCCACATCTGGCCAATTTTGGCAGCGGGTGCAGGGGTGAGCACAGCAATGCGGTCAGCAAGCAACAATGCTTCATCCACGTCATTGGTAACAAGAAGAATGGTCCTGCCTTCTTCTTTGCGGATGCGTTCGATCTCGTCCTGCAATTTTGCGCGGGTTAGAGCATCGAGAGCAGATAGCGGCTCATCCAAGAGCAGAATTTCGGGTTCCATCGCCAAAGCGCGCGCAACTGCGACGCGTTGACGCATGCCGCCCGATAATTGCGCAGGCTTGCGGTCCATGGCGTGGTCAAGGCCGACGAGTTTCACTTTCTGGTGAACCAGCGCATCGCGTTCTTCTTTGCTTTTATCCTTATGCACCGCTTCCACGGCGAGCGAGACGTTCTGTTCAACGCTCAGCCACGGGAAAAGCGAATAGGATTGGAACACAAGGCCGCGTTCACGGTCAGGCCCGTCAATCGCTTTGCCGCGCAGCTTAATCGACCCCCTGTCTGGTTCAACCAAGCCTGCAATGCTGGAAATCAGCGTTGTCTTGCCCGCGCCGGAGAAACCGAGGATGGCGACAAACTCACCTTCGCGGACATCGAGATCGATCCCGTCAAGTACCTCAGTGGTGCCTCCGGTTTTACCGGTGTAGGCTTTTGAAACGCCTTTGAGAGAGAGAAATGCTTGATCGCTCATTACTACCTCCCTCAAACTGTGCGGTTTTTCGAGACGAGCGTTTGCAGCGTCATCATCAGGCGATCGAGCATGAAACCAATCAAACCGATCACAACAACAGCAAACATAATGCGCGCAAGGCTTTGTGAGCTGCCGTTTTGGAACTCATCCCAGACAAACTTACCAAGCCCAGGGTTCTGAGCCAGCATTTCTGCTGCGATCAAAACCATCCAACCAACACCCAATGACAGGCGCATCCCGGTGAAAATGTAAGGCAATGATGCGGGCAAAACGAGCTTCGTCAGCTTTGCAAACCAGCCAAGGCGCAGCACTTTGCCGACGTTGAGCAGATCTTTGTCGATGGAGCTGGTACCCACAGCGGTGTTGATGAGTGTGGGCCAAAGCGAACACAGCATCACAACCAAAGCAGAAATCACGAACGCCTTTGGCAACAAAGGATCGGCGCTCGTGATCATGGCCGAGATCACCATGGTCACAATCGGTAGCCATGCGAGAGGGCTCACTGGCTTCATGATTTGGATCAGGGGGTTGATCGCAGCATTAAAGCGGGTGGACAAGCCCGCCAAAAGTCCAATCGGCACAGCAAAGATGGTTGCTAGGAAAAAGCCGAGGGCAACCGTTTGCAGAGATGTGATGATTTGATCGAGGAAAGTGGGCGGGCCTGCATATTCAAACTCGCGCACACCGCCTGGATTGCCTGCTGCAAGGGCAGCTGCATTGTTGGCATCTTGCTGTTCATAAAAGGCCGCTTCTGCATCTTTTGCCGCGTTGTATTCATCAAACAAGCCAATACCAGCCTCGCCGACTTCCATTGGGCCCGGCAGCGAACCCAATGATGTATCAACAGTCGGCGCGAGAGCTGCCCAAAGAGCCAGAAATCCTGCAATACCAATAAGTGGCCACATCAGCCCCTTGGCAATTGCTTTAATCTTGGCAACGGTCGGATTGACCGCAATCTCCTCCGCCTCAGCAGGAGCGCTGGCGTCCACTTTTTTCTCGACCGTTTCAGCTGCTGGAGCCGCAGGCTCTGGTTCAGCTTTTCCGGTGTTTTCGGATGGTTCGACAAATGCAGTGGCCATTTTGGCGCTCCTGTGAGGTTGGGGGTCAGAGAGGTTCAAACAGTTCAGCTATCAGTTGTCTGATACGCCAGCAGCAGTAACGCTTTGGCCTTGTTTCAGACCGATCGAGAACTTGCTGAGGTACTCGTTCGGCTTTGATCCATCATAGGTGACGCCATCGATAAAACCTTGCTGTTCGCCGCGATAACCGTCGGTTTCTGGTACGCTTTCAGCGGTGATAACGCCGTCTTCAACCAGCTTATTAGCGGCGGCCAGATAAAGGTCTCGACGATAGACCGCTTTTGCTGTGTCGAAATACCAGTTGTCATCTTTGTCTTCGGCAATTTGACCCCAACGGCGCATTTGCGTGAGATACCAGATGGCGTCTGAGTAATAAGGATAGCCAGCGAACTTATCGAAGAAGATGTTGAAACCTTCGGCCTCGCGTGTGTCACCCGGTTCAAACGTGAACACGCCTGTCATCGAAGCCGCGATAACTTCCGCATCAGCGCCCACGTAGTTGGGGCGGGCGAGGATTTCGACGGCCTCTTTGCGGTTTGCGCCGCCATCTGCATCAAGCCACTGCTGTGCTTTGATAATGGCACGCAGCATGGCCGCTGTGGTTGCAGGATATTTCTCAGCGAAATCTTCACGAAGGCCGAACACTTTCTCCGGATTGTCATTCCAAATCTGGTCGTCAGTGATTACCGGAACGCCGATTTTTTTGAACACAGCCGCCTGGTTCCATGGTTCACCCACGCAGTATCCTTCGATAGTGCCCGCTTCGAGTATGGCAGGCATTTGTGGGGGAGGGGTGACAGAGAGTTTTACGTCTGCGTCGATCACGCCTTGCACGTCGCCATCGGAGTAATAACCGGGCTTCAGACCTCCAGCCGCCAGCCAATAGCGAAGCTCATAATTGTGTGTCGAAACAGGGAAAACCATGCCCATGTTGAACGGCTTACCCTGCGCTTCAAACTCCGCGACAACAGGCTTCAGGTGCTCAGCTGAGATGGGGTGAATGGGCTTGCCATCGGCATCTTTTGGCAGGTCTTCTTTGATCATGTCCCAAACCTTGTTGGAAAGCGTGATCGCGTTGCCGTTTAGATCAAGGCTGAGCGGGGCGATGAGATCGGCTTTTGTGCCGTATCCAATCGTTGCAGCCAGGGGCTGACCTGCGAGCATGTGCGCTCCGTCAAGCTGTCCGCCGATTACGCCGTCGAGCAGGACTTTCCAGTTAGCCTGAGGTTCAAGCGTGACGTTGAGGCCTTCTTCAGCGAAATAGCCTTTCTCTTTCGCAATCGCGAGCGGCGCCATGTCGGTCAATTTAATGAAGCCGAGCGTAAGATTAGGCTTCTCAATTGATCCATCGAGATTGGCCGCAACGACATTTTCACCGCTACCGCTTGGCGCATCGCTGCAACCTGCCAATGCGACGCTGGCCAAGGCTGCAGCCATCACGCCGCGCCGATCAAATTTCATACCGCCGAAAAGTGTCATTGATATTCCTTTTGCCCCCGAAATCAGGACTCAAACAGTGAGTGAAAAGCAAACGCTAAAAGCCGCCACGACGCACTCCATCTTCGGAGGTCACCGGGCGGCATCGTTGCCACTAATATTTTTCTATTGTCACACGGAGAGGAATACGATTCCTGCGTTGGAGCCGTGTCGCGTGTTCGAATCGGGTAGTCGATCCATCAAGAAAGCGCAAATACGATTTTGCAATGCAGCATTATTTCTGCCCCGCGATATAGCTTTCGAGCTGGTCTGGGTCAAAGCTGAAACCGTCAAAAAACGTATTGTTTTCCAGAAGGATAGTGCCGTTCTGAGTTATCGCTTCAAGAGGCTGAGAAACACTGCCTTCAACTTTTGAAGAGGCTGTGGGCAAGGCGTCCCCCGCATCCGCCAAAGCTGATCTATAGACGTCAGGACGGAACACGCGCGCAGCCTTTTCAGCATCACCCGATTCGTATTCAATTCCATCCCAGCGCACCAATTGGCTGTAAAGCCACTCGGCTTGGCTAACCCATGGGAAGTTCGCCGCCTCGTGATATTGGAACATGAAATCTGGAAAGTGGGTTTCGCTGGCTCCCTGGGTCAACACCAGCCGGTCAGAAATGGCCCGGCGCACAAGTTTATGCGACGCATCGCAATATTCGGGCCGGGCAAGAATGGCGGCATTGGTGTCCCAGTTTTCAGGGTCAACAAAATGTTCGCCAGCTTTGCGCATTGCGCGGATCAACCCTTCGACAGGCTCGCGGATTTCCTCCAATCTTTCCGCGCGCATGGCGAGGACTTTTTCAACTCCGCGCCGCCAAATTTGCGCGGTCGCCAGCACGATCTGGCCAGCGCCTTTTTCGACAGCGATAGAGTTCCACGGCTCGCCAACGCACGAGCCATCGATCTCGCCCGCTTCCAATGCATCAGCGCTGAAAGGAGGGGCAATGGTGACAATCTGCACATCCTCATCCGGTTTGATGTCGCAGCCCGCCAGCCAATAGCGCAGCATGTAATTGTGGCTGGAATAACGGTGCACAACGCCAAAACGCAAGGGATTGCCCGCGGCGCGCCTTTCAGCAGCGAGTGTCTTTAGGCGTTGCCCCAGATCTTTTGGCCCGCCCAATTCTCCATTAGTTTCAAGCAGCTCAGCAAGCTGGTTCGACACGGTTATCGCGTTGCCGTTCAAACCCAGAACAAACGGCGCAGCCAGTTTTTGCGCAGGCCGCCCGCGTCCCAAAGTGGTAGCGATAGCAAGCGGGGCAAGCATATGAGCTGCATCGCTGTGGCCATAAAGCAGGCGATCAAGGACAGTGGCCCAAGACACATCACGAAGGAAAGAAAGCTCCAGCCCTTCGTCTTCGGCGAAGCCATGTTCGTGGGCCAAAATGGGAAGGCATGCATCGACCAGAGGGAGAAAGCCTATTGTTAGGCGCTGTGTCAATTTACGTATCCCCCATCAATTCATGCGCTGTAACAACGGCATCAGCGATATCGATGATGCGCCTGTTTGACGACATCGCTTTTTTGCGAAGCTCGCTGTAGGCGTCTGGCTCTGAAACGCCTTTCGACTTCATCAAAATGCGTTTTGCTTTGTCCACCGTTTCGCGCTCAGCCAATTTGCCTTGCGCTTCGGCAAGTTCGGCTTCCAGTCTGGCAAAAGCTTCGAACCTTTGAATTGTCATGCGCAAAAGCGGCTGCATGCGCTTGGCTGACAAACCATCTACTACATAAGCTGATACACCTGCATCGATCGAAGCAGCGATTGATTCATCATCGCTTTGGTCCACAAACATCGCGATCGGATGATCCAGTGCACGGCTGACGGTGAAATACTCCTCAAGCACATCCCGCGATGGGTTGCCAAGATCCATGAAGACAACATCGGGGGCAATTTCCGCGATGCGTGCGATCAAATTATCGCGAGAGCTGAGTGTGAATATCTCACACTCGTCGAGCGAACCCAACCCCTCTTCAATGATCGATGCGCGTGCTGCGCTTTCGTCGACGATTGCTATTCGCATATTTTTCTTGTGCACTGCACCATAGCGAATGAGCAAGCTCAATCTTCATCAAATTTGGAATTGGCAAAGTATTCGTTGCTTTTTGTCGACACTGGTCGACCTACTCAAGTTGCTTCGAGCTCTTGAGGAAGTCACCAATTCTAATCCGCGCACACGGCAACCGCCTTGGTTGCCACTTGATTTGCTGAGCAGAAATCGCGACTGATCTCGCATAATTTTGCGCGACGCCCCTTATGCCCGTGCTGCAAGTGAGGTCATATCATGAATAACATCAAACAGCTTATGTTCGGTCTGATGATCGGCACCAGTGCGGTTGTCCCCGCAAATGCCAAAGAGGGCATGTTTACGCCCGATCAACTGGAGGACATCAGCGCGCAATTGGAAGAGGCAGGGATGGAGCTTGACCCTGCCCAGCTTACTGATTTGACAGGCTTTCCCATGGGCGCAGTGGTTTCTTTGGGTGGGTGTTCGGCAAGCTTCGTCTCGTCTGAAGGCCTGACAGTCACCAATCACCACTGCGCGCGCGGATCGGTGCAGTTCAATTCGACGGCTGAAAACAATTACCTCGTTGATGGCTTTCTTGCTGCCACCAAAGATGATGAGCTGCCCGCAGCGCCTGGCTCCCGTATTTATGTTACGACCGAATTGACCGATGTGACGGACCGCATTCGCGAAGGCACAGAAAACCTCGCATCGCTTGAAAGATACGAAGAGGTTCAGCAACGCCGCAAAGACATCACCGCTGAATGCGAAACCGAGCCGGGCTATCGTTGCCTTGTCGCCAGTTTTTATGGCGGCGCGCAGTATAAGCTTATCAAACGCCTGGAAGTGCGCGATGTTCGGCTGGTGTATGCGCCCGGCGATTCCGTCGGCAAATATGGCGGCGATATCGATAATTGGCAGTGGCCGCGCCATACGGGTGATTTTGCATTCTACCGCGCCTATGTCGCACCCGATGGTTCAGCTGCGGACTTCAGCGAAGATAATGTCCCCTATGAGCCTGAGCATCACCTGAAAGTGAGCGCAGCAGGCCTTGATGATGGCGATTTCGTTATGGTCGCTGGCTATCCCGGTTCCACCAGCCGCTACACTCTGCTTGCGGAAGTCGAAAACACATTCAACTGGACCTATCCAACATTCCAAGGGCTTTTGACCGATTGGATCAGCACTATCGAAGCGGCTGCGCCTGAAGGGTCTGATGCGCGCGTGAAGTATGAGAGCCGGCTTGCAGGGCTCAACAATTTTGAGAAAAACCTAAGGGGGCAAATCGAAGGGGCGCAGCGCGTTGGGCTGGTTGATCGCCGCCGCTCGCGCGAGGCAGGGCTGGCCCAATGGATTGCAGCTGACCCAGCGCGC
>JBCAZT010000009.1:0-43018 GCA_038532855.1 Pseudomonadota bacterium | reverse complement strand
TATCCGCTGCAGGAAGTCGTGACTTAGGCCCTGCGCTCTGTGAGCAATCTGATACAATCACCCCGCCACCGGAGTGAATACGATCGGCGAGATCACCAAAAGTGTCTTTAGAGCCATCGTTGATAAACTGAGTGGCACCCGTCTCAGAATTCACATCCTGAACTGCAACAATCGCATTCCCAAAATCACCAATCGCGTCAAGATTAACCCGTCCCGCGTTTTCGTGCCCCGCTGAGTAAACAGGCACCACCTCCGCATCAGGCGCAGCCCGAAACACCGCATCATGCTCTACCGCGCTCACAATGCGTCGATCTACTTTCGCCCGATTAAGCGCAATCCAAAGCGCCTCACTCGCCCCGCTGGTAAAGATCAGCTCGCCATCCCAGCCAAGTGACCGTTTTATCCGCTCGCGCGCATCTTCAAGCGCGTGCTTCGCCTTGCGGCCCTCTGCATGCGGAGAGGACGGATTGGCCCAGATCGCGAACCCCTCCTCCATCGCGGCGCGCGCTTCTGGGCGCAGGGGCGAGGTTGCAGCGTGATCTAGATAAATGCGGGATTTAGACACTTATTGAGAACGATTCTTAAAAAATTGCAGAATGAAACTTATCCCTCTATAGGCTGCGCATTCGCGGGTGTCAGCCGACATATCGCGCCTCTTTTTACAGCAAGGTTCCCAAATGCCATCCGTCATTTTTCCCGGTCCAGAGGGCCGTCTTGAAGGTCGTTTCTCCCCTCCTCCGCGCCCGCGCGCGCCTGTCGCGATGATCCTGCACCCGCACCCAGAAGGCGGCGGCACTATGAATGATCGGATCGTGCAGCGCCTTTACAAGACTTTCGTGGATCGCGGATTTGCAGTGCTGCGCTTCAACTTTCGCGGAGTGGGCCGTTCGCAAGGCTCGTTTGACAGCGGTATTGGCGAATTGTCCGATGCCGCATCCGCGCTTGATTGGGTGCAATCAATCCATCCCGAAGCGCAAACGACATGGGTTGCCGGCTACTCATTCGGCGCGCTTATCGGCATGCAATTGCTGATGCGCCGGCCTGAAGTGCGCGGATTTATCTCTATCGCTCCGCCTGCAAATATGTACGATTTCTCATTCCTTGCCCCCTGCCCTGCCAGCGGCATTTTTGTGCAAGGCGCAGCCGATACGGTGGTGCAGCCTGTGGCCGTGCAAAAACTGGTTGAGAAACTGCGCACGCAAAAACACATTACCATTCACCACGACGAAATCCCGCGCGCGAACCACTTCTTTGAAAACGAAATTGAAGAGATGATGGGCAGCGTTGATAATTATCTTGATTTCCGCCTGTCGCCGGATTGTCCGATCAAATAGTCCGAAGATTATTTGATCATTTATGTCTCTCGCACCCCGGATGGGGTGCGGAGACAAGAACAGTTTCAATTAGCACACCCGTCGCAATGTGAAACTTGAAACCATTTGGAAACAATCACTTGTAAGTCTACACTCCTCGATGAGCTGAAGGGTCGGCTCCCCTAATCGCCGTCTCTTCGTGCAAGCTCACGTGACGAGAGAGGAGTACCACCCAATGAACTATGCAAAACAGGCAAACCGGCCGAGCCCAGCAGCCTTGCTGGGGGCGCTTGGCGTTCCGGCGGCTTTTGGCGCAGTGTTGATCGCAGGCCTTGCTGTGACGGTCGTCGTCACCAAGCCCGTGCCCAACCCCACAGGAGTGCTGGTGACGCCGAAGCCGATAGAGCCGCCACCCCCGCCCGAACCAAGCCCATCGGCTAGCGCAAAACCCAACCAAACCGCGCAAACGGCCAGCAATCCGAAGATCACAGCGCCACCGGCACCTATCGAGCTTGGTACTTCTGGTCCGATTGCGGAGCTTCCCGATTTTGATTCGCCGGTGGTCGGTCCGATCGGTCCTATCGATATCGGCATCGAACCGCCTGCCCCGCCTCCTGCACCCTTGTTTGACCCCGTCAAAGCAAGCCCCAAAGGCAATCCGGGCAACTGGATCACAACCAATGATTACCGTTCCACCTGGATCCGGCGCGAATATTCAGGCCGAGCCAGTTTCACTCTGGAAATCAGCGCGTCAGGCCGCGTGACGGGATGCAATATCACCCGCTCCACAGGGCACAGCGCTTTGGACGAGGCGACATGTAGCCTTCTTACCAAGCGCGGGCGTTTTAATCCTGCTCAAGACAGCAGCGGAGGCGCCGTTGCTGGCACCTATTCCAGCGCGATCAACTGGGAATTGCCCTGAGCAAAGAGGCGAGCCGGACGCTTGTTCGGCTCGCCCATTTTATTCCTCAAGCTCTTGAGCTTTATCCAGCGGCCGCTCGCCTTCGGGTGTGGGAAGCGTCCAGATCAGCACGTTAGCAACCGCCACAAGCGCAAGCAGCACCATTAACGCGGGCTGCTTCATTTCCCCCGTGCGCCTCCATATAAAGATTGCGCCAGCCACCAGCGCAAACGCCGCCAGCATCACAATTGCAAGCACGATATCAGTCATAGATTTTGTGGGCCTTTAGTCAGCAATCCTTCGAGCGGCCCTACAAAAGATACGCACCAGCCTCCAGTCATGATCGCGGCTTTCCCGCCACAGTCGCAAACGAACCCGCATGCCGAGTTGAGTTTGCCAAAACTGCGCGATAGACCGTGCAGCCATGGGTAAGGATGAAACAGTTTTAACACGCCGCGAAACCCTATCTGGGCTTGGCGGCGCTTCTGCATTGGCACTCAGCGCAGGGTCGCTGGGTGGATGCGCACCGCAAGTCGGAAAAGATTCAATTAGTGCCAACGCACAGGCGATCAGCGGCCCGGACGCCGTCCTTGAAGACATTGGCTATCGCATGCTCGCGCATGAACCGGCGCGTGCAACCGGTCTTGGCGTTGACACCGGCGAGTATGCAGATTGGCGCGGAGCGTTTTCCACCCCTGGCTTAGAAGGGCGTGAGAAATACCAAGCAACCTTGAAAGATTTGCGAGAAAAGGCTCGCGCCTTCCCCAAAGAAGGCCTCACTCCAGATCAAACAACCAGTTTTCAAGTTGTCGAAAGCGCGTTCACCAATGCACTTGACGGCATGGATTTACCCTATGGCGATGTTGCAGTCGGCAGCTGGCGCAATGCGCCTTATGTCGTCATTCAAAATGTCGGCGCTTATATCGATTTGCCGCGCTTTATGTCCTCTTCTCAGCCAGTGAAGAGCGAAGAGGACATTTACTATTACCTCAATCGTCTATCCCAAATCCCCGCCGTAATGGACGGTGAAACAGAGCGTATGCAGCAAGCGCGCGGGCTTGGCGTTATCCCACCTGATTTCCTGCTTGATAAAGCGATTACGCAGATGGAATCGTCCATCAAAGATGCGTCCACTGGCGGTATTTACACCTCTGCGCTGACCAGTCAGATCGTCGAAAATTTCGGTGAAGATGCGCTCGGCGAAAAAGGCGAATACGCTTACGGTATTGTCACCGGCGATGTTGTTCCCGCGCTTCAAAGACAATTGGAAGAGCTAAAGGCCCAGCGCGCTTTGGCCAAATCTGATGCGGGGATATGGGCTCAACCTAATGGAGAGGAATGGTACACCTGGGCCAACAAAGCCTCCACGACCACCACGCTTTCTGCTGATGAAATCCACGAACAAGGGCTTGATGAACTCGCTCAATTGCACGCGCGGATGGAGCCGATCCTTCAGGAAATCGGATACACCAAAGGGACGGTGGGAGAGCGAATGCAGGCTCTATCCGAAGACCCGCGCTATCAATTCGCGCCGGGTGATAAGGGCCGTGCTGAAATCATGGCCTTTATTGGCGAGCAGGTGGATTACATCAAAGCGCAAATGCCGCGTGCGTTTACGCAATTGGTCGATCCCCCCTTTGAAGTGCGCCGTATCCCGGTCTCTGAAGAATTGGGCGCGCCGGGCGCTTATGGCGGTGGCGGCAGCAAGGATGGCTCTATTCCAGGCCGGTTCTGGATCAATTTGCGCGACACCGATTTGCACCGCAAATACGATCTGCCCGATCTAACTTTTCACGAAGCGATCCCGGGACATGTTTGGGAAGCAGCCTATTCCAACCGATTGCCCCTAATCCGATCCATCCTAGCCTTTAACGCATTCAGTGAGGGCTGGGCTTTGTATGCCGAGCAATTGGCCGATGAATTGGGCGCATATGACGAATTCAAGGTCGGGCGGCTCGGATATCTGCAAGCGCTTGCCTTCCGCGCATGCCGCTTGGTTGTTGACACCGGCCTTCACCACAAACGCTGGACGCGCCAACAGGCGCGCAATTTCTTTGTCGAACGCAATGGCTCAAAAGAACAAGAAGTCGCATCAGAGGTTGATCGCTATTGCAGCTGGCCGGGCCAAGCCTGCGGCTACAAAATCGGCCACTCAGAAATAGTCCGCCACCGCGCAAGAGCGCAGGCGGCATTGGGCGATGCGTATGATTTCAAAGCGTTCAACACTGCCGTGATTTTAGGCGGAAATTCGCCATTGGATGTGGTGGACAAGACAGTTGATCGGTATATTGCGGGGGCAAAGACTTAAAGAGGCAATGCATCTCTTACAGGGTTTACTCTTGGCTGTTGTGCATTAAGCTGCATGGCCATGAACACCTTGTCTTTAGCGAAGTATTTCCTCGCAGTTTTGTGCGCCTTGGCAATGGCCAGTGCAGCACAGGCCAAATGGTATGAAGCATCGAGCGATCATTTTGTGATCTATGCCGATGATAGCGAAAAAGATATTCGGCGTTTTGCAGAAAACCTTGAACGGTTTCATTCTGGAATGGCGTTTATCACGCAGCGCGACATTGAAAAACCCAGCCCTTCAAACCGAGTGACGATTTTCGTCGTCGGCAATCAACGCGAGATTAGGAAGCTGGTGGGCGGGGAAAGCAGAAATGTTGCGGGCTTTTATATTCCGCGCGCTGGCGCGTCGAAGGCGTTTGTACAGGATATTCGGTTTAAGAATGGCTATCCGCACTTTTCAACCATTGTCCTGCTGCATGAATACGCACATCACTTTTTGATGTCCTCTACGCCCTTTGCAATGCCGCGCTGGGTGAATGAAGGGGCGGCGGAATTCTTTGCAGCGGCAAGCTTTGAACGCGATGGCTCTGTTTGGATTGGCAGGCCCGCTCTTCACCGAGCTGGCGATTTTGCCTTTGCCGATAAAGTATCGATTTATGAGCTGTTCGATCACAAATTGTACGAGAAAAACAAAGGCCAAGGCCATGATGCGTTTTATGCGCAAAGCTGGCTAACGTATCACTACCTTACCTTTTCCCCGGAGCGCCGCGGGCAACTGAACAAATATATGGTCAGTGTTGCCAATAGCACGTCTTCTACGGAGGCTGCCAAGGACGCTTTCGGAGATCTTGGCCAATTGGAGAAGGAGCTAAAATCGTATCTGCGATCGCGCAGAATGCCCGGTTTTAAGCTCACCCCGGAAATGGTTCCAATTTCGCCTGTCACCTTGCGCGAATTGCCCGAAGGCGAGGCAAAGATGATGGAAGTGCGCATTCGGTCACAACGCGGTGTAACGCGCGAACAGGCCGAAGAATTGCTGCCCGAAGCACGCGAAATCGCCGCAAAATATCCGAATGATCCCGGAGTATTGGCCGCATTGGCCGAGGCAGAGCACGATGCTGGCAATGATGTTGAAGCGATCAGAGCGGCTGATGCGGCCATTGCGCTCGATCCTACAAACGTCAACGCCTTGGTCCAAAAGGGTTATTCTTTGTTCCGCATGGCCGGCGATGCCAAAGAAAGCGAGAGCGAGGCGTCCTATGCGAGGGCGATTGATGCTTTCACCGCGCTTAACCAGATTGAAAACGATCATCCCCTGCCGCTGATTTATTATTATCGCAGCTTCGCGCAGCAAGGAAAAGAGCCGCCTGAAAACGCTCGCCACGCGCTTGAGCGTGCATCGGAGCTTGCTCCATTTGATCAAACACTCGCATTCAATGCAGCCGTCATGTTTGCCAATGAGGGAAAGATCGCGCTTGCGAATTACAAACTCGCCCCTATCGCGGCAAATCCGCATGGCGGACGCAGAGCAAGCATGGCTGAATTTATGATGAGCCAGATGAAAGATGCAGAGGAAGGAAAACCGTTCCGTCTGTCCAACCTATCAATGGCTGTGGCCAATGTTCGCGATGAACTGGAAGGCGACAAAGAAACGCGCGGCGAGGACTAAAGAAGCCCTCAGCGCGCGCGTTAATCTGCTTATTTCTTCCCAAAAAGGCCCGAAGCCATATCGGCGATGTCGTTCAAAGGATTGCCGTCGCCATCGCGGTCCAGCATCCCCATGATACCGGAAAGGCCGCCCTCGCCGCCTTCTTGCATCTTGCCGGCGATATCGCCCAGCGCGCCTTCGCCTCCAAGTTGCTCCATAATGCCGCCAAGTGCGCCCGTGTCGAGGCCGGTTTTTTCCGCTGCCAGTTCGACCGTATCGCCCTCTTCTGCGTGCGATTGTCCCAAAGCAGCAATCGCCTTTTCCGCCATAGCTGGGTCAATACCCACCTTTTCAGCAAGGCTTGCAACAGTATCAGGTGATCCAGCAACTTGGCTCATGATCGTATCGAGAATGCTCATAATGGTCCCTCCAAAATATGCACCGGATTGGCGCGCGAATCTCTGGCGACAAGTGTGAGCGTCTAACGCCCAAAAGAAAAGGCCCCACTCTTAACGAGCGAGGCCTTTTACAAAGAGATACGTCGGGAAAACTAGGCAGCAGCAGGTGCCGCCTGACGAACGCCCTCATCAACATGCGCTTCAAACTCAGCGAAATTGTCGATAAACAGTTGTACGAGTTTGGATGCGGTTGCATCGTAATCCGCCTTGTCCGCCCAAGTGCTGCGCGGATCGAGAATTGTTTGATCGATACCAGCCTCAGCCAGAACGGGCACGTGAACTGGCACGTCAAAGCCGAAATTCGGATCGGAGCGATATTCGACGTTGTCGAGATTGCCATCAAGTGCTGCGTTCAAAAGAGCGCGTGTCGCCTTGATCGGCATCCGATTGCCAATGCCGTATTTGCCGCCTGTCCAACCGGTGTTGAGCAGCCAGCACTGCACGGAACCTTTAGCGATCCGTTCTTTCAGCAAATTGCCGTAAACGCTTGGGTGACGCGGCATAAACGGCGCCCCGAAGCATGTTGAGAACGTCGCCTCTGGCTCGGTCACACCGATTTCAGTGCCGGCCACCTTAGCGGTGTAGCCTGACAGGAAGTGATACATAGCTTGTTCCGGCGTCAAACGCGCAATCGGAGGCAAAACACCAAACGCATCCGCTGTCAGCATCACGACATTCGCAGGAACGGGGCCGAGGTTTTTCTCAGACGTGTTGGGGATGAAATCAA
Source organism: Pseudomonadota bacterium (assembly GCA_038532855.1). Taxonomy (GTDB): domain Bacteria; phylum Pseudomonadota; class Alphaproteobacteria; order Sphingomonadales; family Sphingomonadaceae; genus Erythrobacter. Next base: position 35,682 of record JBCAZT010000009.1, on the reverse strand, counting down.
TCGGGTAAGCGCCGCGCGTATTTTCTGCGAGCGAGTTGTCGTCGAAATCAAGCTCACGCGTTGAGGGGTCCATCACGACATTTTCGAGTACTGTTCCGAACCGTTTGGTCGTCGCATAAATCTCCGGCTCTGCCTCTTCAGACAGGCGGATCATTTTCGCATAGCAACCGCCTTCGAAATTGAAGACTGCGGTATCAGACCAGCCATGCTCATCATCGCCGATCAGCGTGCGGCTTGCATCGGCTGACAGGGTCGTTTTGCCCGTCCCGGACAAACCAAAGAACACCGCCGTTTTGTTATCCGCGCCAATATTAGCCGAACAGTGCATGGGCATCACGCCTTTGGTGGGGAGGAGATAATTGAGAATGCCAAACACACTCTTCTTCATCTCGCCAGCGTATTTGGTGCCGCCGATAAGGATCAGTTTTTCAGCAAGGTTGACCGCAATCACCGTCTCACTGCGCGTGCCATGGCGTTCTGGATCTGCGCGGAAGCTTGGCAGATCAATAATGGTGTATTCGGGTGCAAAATCAGCCAGTTCTTCCACAGTCGGGCGAACAAGCAAGGTGCGAATAAACAGGTTATGCCAAGCAAGCTCGTTGATGACGCGAACATTCACGCGGTGCTCTGGCTGCGAACCGCCGAACAAGTCCGCCACGTACAGCGTATCTTTTTTGCCAACGGCCGTCATGAAATCTTGCTTGAGCGCGGCGAAATGCTCGGGCGTCATGCTCTTGTTGACTTTGCCCCACCAAACGGTGTCTTCGGTGGCTTCATCGCGTACGATGAATTTGTCATTCGCGCTGCGGCCTGTGTGAGCGCCGGTTTGAACGACGAGAGCGCCGTCTTTGGAAAGTGCGCCTTCATCATTAGCGAGCGATGCTTCCACCAAAGCAGCAGTGCCAAGATTTGCGTGAATGTCGGCTGAGGCATTGATGCCTTGCGAAGCCAACGATTGGGCGAGCGGTGTCAAAGTGTTCTCCTGTGTCGAACCCATTTGCCGCGGACTGGAAAACTGCTCGGACCAATGGTCCGGGGGAAAGCATGATTACCGACTCGTCGTGGATCTGATCCCAATCCGTGCGCGTCTCATACTGCGGGCCTTACGATGCGTAAACCTGTTCAAATGGGCTAGACCTACCCAATAGTGTGAGAAAGGTTGCAATGAATGGGAGGTTTGTTCTCTCAGGTGCAAGCCCATTCAGTACAGGTTGAGTTTCTGAGACTTAACTCTTGAGATTGTTTAACGCCCCGCTTGCGGCTAACCCTATAAGCTGAACCACCTAAAGCGGGCCACGGGAGCCTTTGCATGTCGATAGAGACGCCTTCTTTGTCCAATCAAAACGAAGCAGATGCAGATTTGCCTATCCGCAGAGCAGACGGTGTGGAGACAGCTTTTGATGATTCAAAGGATACGGGCATTGTTCGCGAAGAGACATTCGAGATCGCTTTGGTCGATGATGATCGCAATATCCTCACCACTGTTTCCATTGCATTGCAGGCCGAAGGGTTTGTCACCCGCCTGTATTCGGATGGCGAAGCCGCGCTTAGCGCGCTGATTGAAAATCCACCTGACCTAGCCGTGTTCGATATCAAAATGCCCAAAATGGATGGAATGGAATTGCTGCGCCGTGTCAGAGAGCATTCGGCGATGCCAGTGATTTTCCTTACCAGTAAGGATGACGAGGCCGATGAGGAGGCTGGATTAGAATTAGGCGCAGATGATTACATCGCCAAACCGTTTAGCCTGCGCCTTTTGACAGCGCGTATTCGCGCAATTTTGCGCCGAGCTGATCCGGGTCGCACTTTTGCCAATGAACCAAATGAGATGGAAACCCCGCAATCAATCATTGCGCGCGGTCGCCTGTACATGGACCCAGCACGCCATCACGTCACATGGGATGATCGCCCGGTCAGCCTAACGGTAACAGAATTCCTGATTTTAGAAGCGCTGGCCGCAAGGCCCGGCGTTATCAAAAGCCGCAACCAATTGATGGATGCGGCCTATCCTGACGATATTTTTGTCGATGACAGAACCGTTGACAGCCACATCAAACGGATGAGGCGCAAATTCCGCGTTGTGGATTCTGAATTTGGTGCCATCGATACGCTTTATGGAGCTGGTTACAGTTTCACCGATGGCTAGTCAGGACCGATTAACAGATACGGATGAGCCGCCTCCGGTTGTTCGCACCCAGGAAAAACTGACAACAACGGGGCGTTTTGCTCTAACAGCTCGCATTCTGGTTGTGAACATTCTGCCGCTTGCATTCCTTGGTGGTGGGCTTTTCTATCTCGATGTGTATCGCACCCAGCTGATCAATGAGAGGTTTAAGCTGGCTCGTATCGAGGCGCAGATCACGGCAGAAGCCCTCGCCGGGGCAACAATTGAGCGGCAAGAAGCTTTGTTGGTTCAAATCGGCAAAGAGCAAAGCCTAAGGCTGCGCATGTTCGATGCTGATGGAGTGATGATCGCAGATAGTTTTGCTCTCGATGGGCCGGCGTTTGAATTCAACGACATTGATGATGATGACTGGAACGAGCAATTTGCCCATTGGCTTGATCGGACGGTGGACACCATTGTGAGCGCAGAGCCTGTTCCTGATTATGTCGAGCGCGAAGCGGTACAAGCCGACGCCTGGCCCGAACTTGCAAAAGCACGCGAAGAAGGATTGAGCCAGATCACTCTGTACGATTGGCCCGATGGCAGCCCGGTTATTACCGCAGCGGCGCCAGTGGGATTGAACGGCGCAACGTTGCTTACAGTGCGCAATCCTGTTGACATTACGGAGAGCGTTCGCGCTGCTCGTTCAGCGCTTGGTTTTGCGGTGATGCTGGTGCTGTTCGCTTCGGCGGCCTTGTCGCTTTTCTTAGCACGCACAATCGTTACCCCTCTGCGCGCGCTTGCAAAAGCTGCGCTAAGAGTGCGCCAAGGGAGAGATCGCGAGGTAGAAGTCCCTCGTCTGCCCCAGCGAAGCGACGAGATCGGACTGCTCGCCCGCGCTTTTTCCGATATGACAAGCGCACTTCGCCAACGCATCGATGCGGTCGATAGTTTTGCGGCAGATGTCGCCCATGAAATCAAAAACCCGCTTGCCAGCCTTCGCAGTGCAATCGAATCTTTGCCGCGCGTCGAAGACCCCAAGCTGAGCGAAGAATTGCTACAAATCGCAACGCATGATGTGCGACGGATTGACCGGCTGGTCAGCGAAATCTCGGATGCCAGCCGGATCGATGCGGAAATGTCGCGCGCGACGTTTGAACGGATCGACATGGCTGATCTTGTCCGCGCAATTATCGGAAGCCGAGAAAACCGAGCGGAAAATGATGGCCGCGCTATCGACCTCAATTCGCGTGGTTATGCAGCCTATGTTTTAGGCGTTGGCGCTAGGCTCGAAAGAGTCATCGAAAACCTTTTGGACAATGCCGTTTCCTTTTCGCCTCCTGGTGCGCCCATTGATGTTACCATCGAAAACGATGGGGAATGTGTAACTCTAAAGGTATGCGATATTGGCCCAGGAATACCAGAAGACGCGCGAGAGAAAGTGTTTCAACGCTTTCATTCTGTTCGGCCTGATGAAGAAGATTTTGGCAATCATTCCGGTCTCGGCCTTGCGATTGGCCGTGCCATTGCAGAAGCGCATGATGGATCATTGACGGCAGAAACAAGGCCCGATGGCAAAGCGGGCGCGTGTATATCGTTGCGCCTTCCTGCTGCGGTTTAGGACTGCTGCGTAATGCCTGAAGAAATGATTTTTGAAGGCAGCGGTGTCGCGATTGGGGGCCAAGCTTTGTTGATCGAAGGCCCGCCGGGATCAGGCAAATCCTCGCTTGCCCTTTCACTGATTGATCGGGGCGCTTCGTTAATCGGCGATGATGCCGTGCGTTTGGTCAAACAAGCAGACAGGCAACCCCTTGCTTTCCCGCCTCCCAATATCGCAGGGCTGCTCGAACTGCATGGCATCGGGATTGTGGAATTTGAGACCGCCGACTGTGTGCAGGTAAGTCTCGTATTATCCCTTGGGGAAGCTGCCGAGAAGCAGATCGACCGGCTGCCAGCGGGCCCAAAACACCGCGATATTCTGGGCCACACCATTCCAACGCTCCCATTTTGCCCCGGAACAATTGCACCGGCACAAAGAGCCAAATGGGCGCTGCGCCAATTTGGCCTTATGTAATTTCGACGAAAATAATTTGGACAGTGAAATCAGGCATTTCGTATAAGCTAATTGCCAGCTTTGCAAAAAAGCTCATGACTGCGCGCCATTGCCCCTTGCTCAGCCTCATTCAAAGCGTAACATGAGGTATGGACAAGCCTCTCGTCTCAAACGCTGCGAGCAACACGAACGGCCCCCAGCGGCTTTTGCTTGTGACAGGTTTGTCAGGCGCTGGAAAGTCCACTGCGCTCGCAGTGCTCGAAGACCTTGGCTGGGAGACGATCGACAATTTTCCAGTACGATTGCTTAAACGGCTTGTCGCGAAGCCAGAACAGCAATCCAATCCGCAGCGCACGCCCATGGCAATCGGTTTCGATTCCCGAACTCGAGGTTTTGTGCCCACCGACATCATAAATCTGGTCAAGGACCTCGCCACGCGTGAGGATCTGGCTGTCACCTTTATGTACATCGATTGCGCAGGGTCAGAATTGGAACGCCGTTACAACGAAACGCGCCGCCGCCACCCCATGGCGCAAGGTCGGCCTGTACATGACGGTATCTCAGCAGAACGCGAATTGCTTGATCCGCTGAGGCGCTGGTCTGACATTGTGGTTGATACCAGCGCGCTTTCCACAAACGAATTCCAGCAACATGTAAGAGACATGTTTGATGAACAGGAAGCTGGTGAGATGACACTCACAATTTCCAGTTTCGGATTTGCACGCGGAATGCCGCCGCTTGCTGATTTGGTCTTTGATATGCGCTTTTTGGACAATCCGCATTGGGTCGAAGGTCTTCGAGAGCTCACCGGGCAAGACAAACCGGTTGGCGATCACATCGAAGGTGATCCCGGCTTCGCCCCAGTTTTTGGCCAGATTCGCGATCTGTTGACAGACATGCTCCCGCGCTACAAATCCCAAGGCAAGTCTTATGTTCATGTCGCTTTTGGTTGTACCGGAGGGAGACATCGTTCGGTCTTCACCGCTGAACGCATGGCGCAAGGCTTGCGCGAGGCTGGCTTTTCGCCCACTGTCCGTCATCGCAATTTGAGATCACGCGCTGCGGATGAAATTGAACGCGAACGGCGCTGATACGCAATTGTCAAACACATCATATGCTGCGCGCCTTTGGCCCGCTTTTGCAAAATAGGTACGGGTTTCACTTCTCAAATGATTGGACTGATCCTGGTAACGCATGGCCAGCTAGCCGAGCAATTCGTGGAAGCGATGGAGCATGTGGTAGGCGCGCAAAACGCTATTGCCACAATCTGCATCGGTCCCAATGACGATATGGAAGAACGCCGCGCAGATATTGCCAAAGCAATAGAGGCCGTGGACGATGGCGCAGGCGTTATCATTTTAACAGACCTGTTCGGCGGCACCCCATCAAATCTAGCTATATCGTTGCTGGATAATGGCAGGGTCGAAGTGATTGCTGGCATTAACTTGCCTATGCTGATCCGCCTTGCAGGTGCGCGCAAATCGATGGGCGTCGTGGAAGCAGTGGAGGCAGCACAGACCGCGGGCCGCAATTACATTACTGTTGCCAGCGAATTGTTGGGTTCAGGCGCGGGCGAAAGCGGCGCTTGCGAGCCTGAACGTGTTTCTGGCGGCAAGGGTTAATCAGCGCCATGACCGCGCTTCGCCAAACTGTGACGATCGTCAACAAACGCGGACTTCACGCGCGCGCCAGTGCGAAATTTGTTGGCGCAGTGGCAGACTTGCCCGGCGATGTTTCCGTGCGCGTTGCAAAGGATGGCAAAGAGGCCGCTGGCGGATCAATCCTTGGCCTGATGATGTTGGGCGCTGCCAAAGGTCACGATGTGGATTTGATTGTTGATGGCGCAAATGCAGACAGCGTTCTAGCACAATTAGTCGCCCTGGTTGAAGATGGCTTTGGCGAAGAATAAGCCGCAGGTCTGATGAGATACATGCGGCTTTTTACGACATGACCCGAATACACATCACTGGTTTTTCGAATGCGAACGTCAAATATTGGCGCAGTCTGCGTGAGAAGAAGCATCGCAGACGAACAGGGCAATTCCTTGTCGAAGGTCTAAGACTTCTAGAAGATGCCCGTGCAAGCGGGCGATTGCCGCGTGAATTGGTAATGGCGGACCCTGCGCAAAGCGGGCGCGCCCCCCACCCCTTGATCGATCAATTGGAGCGCGCCGTTGAAGAAAGCGGTGGGGATATCATCACAACCACACCTGATATTCTTACAAAAATTACAGGCAAATCCAATCCTCAGGCGGTCTTGGGTGTGTTCGATGAATGGGAAACCAATTTGCACGCGCTGGATCGCACAACCGCCAAAATCTGGCTGGTCGCACAAGAATTGCGCGATCCCGGCAATTTAGGGACAATGCTGCGGACGGGTGACGCCGTAGGCGCTGGCGGGCTTATCCTGATCGATGATTGCGCTGATCCCTTCAGCGCCGAAGCCGTGCGTGCCAGTATGGGGGCCGTTTTTACGCAAGGGGTCGCTCAAGCCAGGTGGGAGGAATTTGTATCCTGGCTGCGCGATGGGGGAGGACAACTTGTAGCCGCGAGCCTGCGCGATGCTGTGCCCTATCGCGGGGCACCTTATAAAAGCCCCTGTTTTATCCTTGTAGGCAATGAGTCACGAGGATTACCCGAAGAATACGAGGCGGAATGCGATCTGCGCGTTACTATGCCGATGAATGGCCGGGCGGACTCGCTCAACGCAGCGATAGCAGGCGCGGTCCTTTCATATGAGGTGCTTGCCTCGCTTTAACAAAGTTTTACAAGGGAGTTGTTGTGATTAAAGTTTTCTGCCTCAGTTATTCTTAGACATGAGAATAAATCTCAGACGGGCGCGCAACAGGAAAGAGAAATAATCGTTATCTAGTGGGGAAGATATGACTGAGAGCTTGCGAGAAGCTATTGAAAAGGCTTCCACAACTCAGAAAGCGCTCGTTGCAGTGACCGCAGAAAACGAGGCCTTCGACCAAAGGAAACTGATTAAACTTCGCAGTCAGTACCAGCACGATATGTTGGCAATTTCACGCCTTCTACGTGAGGATAACGGCCTGCGCGCTGAGCCCATGCGATTTAACGAATTCAAAGCCAGGCTCAAAACCACGCAAGACGAGCTGTCCCAGCATCAGGCTAAATGGCTGATCCGCGAGATTGAAAATGATAGAAGCGGCTATGAAAGAGCAACCCGGGCGCTTCGCAGTTCTCAAGAGGCGTTTTTTAAATGGGCGATTGAGCTAATTTAGGCTCCAAACCCTGCTTTACTGAACCATCTGCTCTTTACTCAGCAGCGTCTTTTTCTTCTGACAACATAAACCCTTCCACCTGATCTTTGGAATTTTGATCAGACTCAGATTTGGCATCGGTTTCTGCACCCACAACCAATGCCCCCGCATCTCGATCAGCCAAAGCAGCATCGGCTGCATTATAACGCGGGGTGTTTTCAACGAGTGGGACATCATCAATTTCCCGTTTGCCAATCTCAACGCCCTTTTCCGCAAGGCGTTTGCCGGATGACAGCACGTTGCGTTCAAAGCTGCCCACAAATTTGTTGTAATTGTTGACTGCGCTTTCCAAGCCTCCGCCAACTCGCTTCAAATGCTCAGCCGTCACAGCCAAGCGATCATAAAGCTCAGCACCCATCCTGCCGATTTCCTGCGCCTCTTTGGCAAGGCCGTCTTGGCGCCAAACCTGCGCAATTGTTCGCGCAATCGCGACGAGGTTCGTCGGCGTTGCCAGCAGAACGCGGCGTTCAAATGCGAAATCCCAAAGCTCAGGATCGGTTTCCAAAGCAGCGGCCACAAAGTGTTCCCCCGGCACAAACATTACGACGTAATCGGGAGCATCCTCAAATTGCGATTGATACGCTTTGGCACCCAATTGCTGCACATGATTGCGCATTGAACGGACGTGATCGGCCAAGGCCGCATCGCGCGCTTCATCGCCCTCAGCTTCAAACGCCGCCTGATAGGCATTGAGTGAGACCTTGGCATCAATCACCAGGACCTTGCCGCCCGGAATGCGTACAATTGCATCGGGGCGCAATCGGCCATCTTCTGTTTCGATGGAGGCTTCGAGCTCAAAATCAGTATGCTGTGCCAAACCCACCTGTTCGAGCAGGTTTTTCAGCTGTTGCTCCCCCCAGCGCCCGCGCGCTTTGGGAGCATTGGTAAGCGAATTGCCAAGCCGCTGCGCTTCGGCACGCACCGCTTCTTGGCCCTCACGCATGGATTGGATCAGTCCGTGCAATTGCCCAAAGGCATCCTTGCGCTGATTTTCTAAAGTTTCGACCTGCTGTTCATATTTTGCCAGCCGCTCCCCCACGGGATTGAGCAAAGCCTTGATCTTCGCCTCGCCTGTCTCTTCGGATTGTTTGAAGCGTTGTTCAGCACGACGCAGGAAATCTTCCTGATTCTTTTGCAGAACTTCCGCGCCTGTCGCTTTGAATTGGTTGAGCAATTCCTCGCGCGCTTCGACCAATACGCGTTTCTGCTCGGCAAACGCTTTCGCCCGTTCTTCAGACTGACTTTCCACTGCAATCAAACGTTCAGCGAGCTGCGCTCGTTCTTCTCGCGCCATCTCTAATTGCTCAGACAAGCCGTCGGCCCGCCCTGCCCGCTCTTTTGCGGCAGAGAGCTCAATCTGCGCCTCACCAAGCTCAGCAATAGCGGTTTTGAACTCGCCTTCGCGCGCATCAAGCCGTGCCCGCAAGTCTGCGACCGGCCGCGAGGCAAAGAACCATGCGGCGATACCACCTAAAATGAGACCAAGAGCAAGGGTGATGATGAGCAGAATCGAGTTGTCCATACCCTCGCATAGCATGGAACATAATAAGAACAAGTGTTTGGTGTTGGATTTCCCCGGAAACCCGACAATCAGCCGCCTTGGATAGATCCTGAAACAAGTTCGGGATGACGAGAAACCGAAAAAGAGGTTCAACAGACCGCGAGTGCGAGCAAAGACTAAGCAGCCCGCAATTTCTTAAGCTTCTTAAGCGCCATTGATCGCTTCAGCCGCGACAAGTGATCGATAAACAAAATACCCTCAAGGTGGTCCATTTCGTGCTGCATGCACGTCGCCAACATGCCTTCCAACGCCTCTTCATGGTGGTTGCCATCCAAGTCCTGATATTTGACGATGCAAGTCGCGGGGCGATCCACATCGGCGTAGATTTCGGGGACAGACAGGCAGCCTTCTTGATAAGTCGACATTTCCTCTGCCGGATCAAGGATCACCGGATTCACAAAAACGCGCGGATTGTTTTTGATAGGCGGATGTTCATTCCCCTCCTCATCTTTGATTGGCTCTGCATCCATGTCGGGCTCTTGCAGATCGATGACGAGCAAGCGCTTGGGCACGCCCACTTGGATGGCAGCAAGACCAATGCCCGGCGCATCATACATCGTCTCAAACATATCATCGACGAGGGTTTTGAGATCATCGTTGAACTCGTCAGGTTCAACGGGGACAGAGACAGTTTTCAGGCGCGGATCAGGCGCTTCGAGGATTTCGCGGATAGCCATAATGTAGCGACTTAAGCGTCCCGAGGACCAGAATCAATCAGATCGGCTGCGCAGAATTCCGATCACAGTAAGTGCGAGGGTTAAAGGCACCGCACCTAGAGAAAAGAGCAGCGCGAGCGAGGTATAGAAATGCCCGGTCCATTCACCGTTCAATTGATTTGCAAATTCACCGTTGTTGTTGGTACTCAGCATGGCGTATCCACCAAAGAATGCGAGCACAAGTCCAGCCGCTAAACCAACAAAAACCGCTCTAACAAAACTCACCCCACCGGCCTCCGCGCCCGCAGCGCCTGCGCCAAAGTGCCTTCATCGAGATAATCCAATTCCCCGCCCACGGGCAGGCCATGCGCGAGTTGAGTGATGCGCACATTTTGCTTTTCCAAGCGTTCGGCAAGGTAATGCGCGGTTGTTTGCCCTTCCAATGTCGCATTCATGGCAAGCACCACTTCATCCACCGCACCATCAGACACACGCTCCATCAGGCTGGCTATATTGAGGTCTTCCGGCCCCACACCGTCGAGCGCTGACAACTTCCCCCCCAGCACATGGTATCGCCCTTGGAACAGCCTAGCGCGGTCTAGCGCCCAAACATCGGCGACATCTTCGACCACGCACAGGCTTTTCGCATCGCGGCGGTGGTCGGTGCATATGCCGCATGGATCGGATGTATCGACATTGCCGCAGATCGAGCATTCGACTAGCGTTTCAGACACTGCATCCAGAGCCTCAAGAAGAGCAGGCAAAGCGTGATCGCGGTTCTTTACCAGCCACAGCACAGCCCTTCGCGCAGAGCGCGGGCCGAGGCCGGGCAGCTTGGCCAAAATCTGCGATAAGCCTTCAATCTCTTGCGATGCCATGGGGTGAGAGATAGGGGCTGGCGCGTTGGTAACAAAGCGTGAGCGAGCGTTTATGCGCATTATCTTTATGGGAACGCCGGATTTCGCAGTCCCGGCCCTGCGTGCTTTGCATGCTGCGTGGCATGATATCGCCTGCGTCTACACCCAGCCACCGCGCGCTGCGGGCCGAGGAAAGAAACTGCGCCCCTCGCCCGTGCAGGTCGCTGCGGAAGATCTAGGGCTAGACGTCCGCTCCCCTACGAGTTTGCGCTCTCAAGAAGAACAAGACGCCTTTGCCGCCCTAAAAGCGGATGTCGCAGTGGTCGCTGCATATGGTCTGATCCTAAAACAGAATGTGCTCGATGCACCCACACATGGCTGCATAAACATTCACGCCTCCATCCTGCCCCGATGGCGCGGGGCTGCGCCCATTCACCGCGCGATTATGGCAGGTGATAAAGAGACAGGCGTGACGATCATGCAGATGGAGGCCGGCCTTGATACAGGTCCGATGCTGCATAATGTGCGCACGCCTATTGCGCAGAAGACCACAGGCGAGCTTACTCAGGAATTGGCGAAATTGGGTGCGGCGGCGATGGTTGAAGTCTTGGCCGATCTGTCTGCATTCGTTCCCACCGCGCAAGATGACGCCGCGTCCACCTATGCGCCCAAAATCGATAAGGCAGAAGCGCGCATTGATTGGAGCGACAACGCGGAGGTTATCGAGCGTAAAATCAGAGGCTTGGCACCCTTTCCTGGCGCGTGGTTTGAACTGGCCAATGGAGATCAGAGCGAGCGGGTGAAAATCTTGCGTGCGGACATAGCAGAAGGATCCGCCGCACCCGGCGAAGTGATCGACAACGACCTTGCGATAGCGTGCGGGAACGGTGCAATTCGTCCCATCCGCCTCCAGCGCGCGGGCAAACCCGCCATGGACCGTGCAGACTTTTTGCGCGGGCGGCCTGTCCAATTGGGGACGATCGTCTCTTGACCCGTTTCGCTCTTACTCTTGAATTTGACGGGACGCCGTTCATGGGGCTCCAGCGACAAAAGCATGGGCCCAGCGTGCAAAGCGCAGTGGAGGACGCTGCTAAAGCGATCACGGGTGAAGACGTGCAAATGCTCAGCGCAGGCCGCACTGACGCAGGGGTGCATGCGCTGGCGATGCGCAGCCATATCGATGTTGAAAAGGACCTTACAGCGTTCCGTTTGATGGAGGGGCTTAACGCGCATCTTCGGCCCAACCCCATTGCTGTGACAGATTGCGAAGTCGTCGCGGATGATTGGCATGCGCGCTTTTCCTGCATCGGGCGCCGCTACGTGTATCGCATTGTGAACCGCCGAAGTCCCCTCACTCTCGATACGAACCGAGTTTGGCAAATCGCACCCGAATTGGATGCAGACGCGATGCACCGCGCGGCCCAGTCTTTGGTGGGCGAGCACGATTTCACAACGTTCCGATCTGTCAGATGCCAAGCGCAAAGCCCTGTCAAAACTCTCGACCGTGTCGATGTGGTGCGCGCAGACGGGCCGCACGGGCCAGAAATCCACGTCCATGTTGCAGCGCGCAGCTTCCTCCACCATCAGGTTCGCAGCATCGTTGGCAGCCTCAAAATGGTGGGCACCGGAACTTGGGAAGAAAGCCGTATTGGCGAGGCATTGGCAGCGCGAGACCGGCAAGCCTTAGGGCATAACGCGCCCGCTCATGGGCTTTATTTTGTCGAAGCGATTTATCCAGACGACCTTCCGTAACGTCACTCTGGTCATCATGGGTTTGGAGGCGTAGCGACTGGGCAAATCATTCGAGAGGACCCTAGCCCATGAAAACCGGACATAAGCTTTACACAACACTCGCTGCTGAAGGCACTTTGACGCTGGAAGTGGTGCAGGAAACCTTCCCAGAGCCGACTGGCAATCAAGTGCTGGTCAAAATGGAAGCAGCGCCGATCAATCCATCTGATCTTGCGATCCTCACCAGCGCGGCCGATTTCGAGACAGCTGAATATTCAGCCGGCAAAGTGGTTGCGCAAATGCCAGAGCCATTCTTGTCAGGCCAGCGTGGCCGCCACGGGCAGCGCCTCGAAGCCGGCAATGAAGGCGCAGGCACTGTCATCGCGACAGGCGATAGCGACATGGCCAAAGCACTTATGGGCCAACGCGTTGCGTGCGTTCCCGGCCATGCCTTCAGCCAATATGCGATTGCTGATGCGATGATGTGCCTCCCATTGGGCGATCATTCGTGCGAAGCAGGTGCATCGAGCTTCGTAAACCCGATGACAGCTTTAGGCTTTGTCGAAACGGCAAAGATGGAAGGGCATGATGCGATTATTCACCTCGCAGCTGCATCCAACCTTGGTCAGATGCTCAACAAAATCTGCCTCGAAGATGGGATGAAGCTCGTAAATATCGTGCGCCGTCAGGAGCATGTTGACCTTTTGAAAGGTCTTGGCGCTACCCATGTCGTGAATTCGTCAGATGATGACTACATGAAGCAGTTGCGCGCAGCGATTGCGGAAACGGGCGCATTCCTTGGGTTTGATCCGATTGGCGGCGGGCAAAATACAGATCACGTTTTGAAAGCGATGGAACAGGTTGCTGCATCCCAAATGGATGAATATTCGCGCTATGGCTCCAACCAAGACAAGAAGATGTATCAGTATGGTCGGCTTGATCTGCAAAACCCAACAATCCTGACGCCAAGCTATGGTCTGCAATGGACAGTTGCAGGCTGGCTTCTGACGCCGTTCCTGCAGCGCGCTGGAATGGAAACGGTCGTTAAGATGCGCACCCGCGTTTTGCAAAACTTGGGCACTACTTTTGCCTCAAACTATAAAGCGAAAGTGAACTTGGAAGCCATGCTGACGAAAGACGCGATCCTTGATTATCGCCAGATGAAAACAGGCGAAAAATACCTCGTTACGCCTTGGGGCTAAAGTCACATGCGAGTCCTCGCGCAGGCGGGGACTCGCATCTGGGCTAAGGATTATCGAAAGCGCGTTGGATTGCGCGCAAATCGCTCACGCCATTGGCGAGCAAAACTTGCAATAGTATCCGCGCCTTTTGCGGATTAAGCGCGCGCGCGGCGATAAAGCCATTGGGATCATCCTCAGGCTCGCGGTCCACTAGCCCCTCATCCACGCGGCTGGCGCGAACCACAATCACCCCTTGGCTCGCATATTCGATCAGTTTTTGACGCAGCGGATCGGGCATATTCCCCTCGCCTGCCCCAGCGACGACGATACCGCGAGTGTCAAAACCATTGATCCGAGCGGCGTAATCTGCGGGCATTCCCGCTCCGATATAAAGTATGGGAACATCGGGCAGTGTGGCCGGATATTCGAACCGAGCCGCGCTATCCTCACGCCAAGGGTTGCCGAACCACTCTAGCGCCGCCGGCGTCACAAGACCCACTGATCCGCGCGGGAACCCGCGAAAGGCATCATCGGTTCCGCGCGTGCGCACTTTGCGCGCATCACGCGCGGCCAAGATACGATCTCCCATAACGAGCAGCACTCCGCGTCCAGCCGCCTCTCGATTACCGGCCACCCGCACAGCGTTGACAAAATTGCGCATCCCGTCACTGCCCACCGCATCTGCGGGACGCATTGCACCGACAAACACAACCGGTTTGCTCGTAGGCAACGTCAAATCTAGCAGAAAGGCGGTTTCTTCAGCCGTATCGGTGCCGTGCGTGATGATAACGCCATCAATGTGCGAATCGGTCATCGCATTTTGGATCTCTCGATGCAGCATAGTCCAAATTTCGGGACCAATATTCTCCGATCCAATATTGGAAATTTGCCTTCCCGAAAGCTCCGCGGAAATTCCAAATTTCCGCACCTCATCAAGCCAATCTTCAACCCCAATTTGCCCAGGGCGATAGTCGTGCGCGGTGGGCGATCCTGCGATTCCCGCAATGGTGCCACCAGTGGCCAAAACAAGTAGATTTGGGGTCGTCATGGGCCCGCCCTCTAGCCTGTTTGGAAAAAACCGGCCACTCAGCAATTGATTTTGAACTTTTAGGCGTTAGATAGCGCTCTTCCAACGAAGGAACGGGCGATTAGCTCAGTTGGTAGAGCATCTCGTTTACACCGAGAGGGTCGGCAGTTCGAGCCTGTCATCGCCCACCATCGTTCCTTCAGCCTCCTGCCCAAAATGACTTGGCTATTGCGATGGAAAGCGCCATGCACTTTGCGTGCAACGCTACCATATAGCCATTGCCGGATGTGGCCCTGCAGGACTGGCTGCTGCATTGCTCCTTGCAAAACAGGGGCACCAGATCACGATTTATGATCAGTTTGTGAAAGCAGGCCCTGTTGGTTCTGGATTGATGCTCCAACCAACCGGAATGGCGGTGCTCCACAAGTTGGGCCTTGCCAGAAAAGTGGCTCACAGCGGCGCGCGAATTGATGGCTTGTATGGAGAAGAAGAGCACAGCAAAGTCGTGCTCGATGCACGTTATTCGAAACTGGGCGTGCCGAATGCATTTGGTCTCGGAATACACCGCGCCAGTCTGTTCGATGTACTATTTCAGGCTGCAATTGCGTTACCCATCAACTTCGAAGCGGGCCGAGAGATCGCGGGAAGCTTCACCACTTCGAAAGGTCGCTGTCTCGTTTTTGGCGATGGCACGCATTCTTCAAGCTATGACTTGATAGTGGATGCAAGCGGACGCCAAACCGTTTTTGATGAGCCAGGACGCGGGGCTCTTCAATTTGGAGCGCTGTGGGCAAATGTGCCCATAAAACCATCTGATCCTTTTTCGGGACATTTGCTAGAGCAACGCTATCGGCGCGCTGCGCAAATGGTGGGTGTTTTGCCGATTGGTTCGCGCAAAGATGGTGTTGGACCAGAGGCGGCCTTTTTCTGGTCGCTTAAGCAATCTGATTTGCCCGATTGGCAGAGCAGGCCTTTAGACGAATGGAAAGCTGAGGTTTGCGCCCTCTGGCCGCAGGTCGAAATCTTGCTCGATCGGTTGGAAGACCGCGATCAAATCACATTCGCCAGTTATTCGCATCGCACGCTGCAACCCTCAGTACAGGATCGGTTGATTGCGATCGGCGATGCTTGGCATTCCGCCAGTCCGCAACTGGGGCAAGGCGCGAATATGGCTCTGCTCGACGCATGGAGCCTCGCGCGCGGGATGGAACAGGGCCGCACATTGCAAGAAAAGCTGCGGCTGGCAGTTGGCTGGCGTTACGATCATGTGTGGCTGTATCAATGGGTTACGGCGCTATTTACGCCGCTCTACCAATCGGACACGAAATGGCAGCCCGCTTTGCGCGACACCTTGCTTTATCCCATTTCCAAGACATGGCCCGCTTCAAGAATCCAAGCACAATTGATGAGCGGCCTGTTTGGCTTTCCCCTCGCCTCGCTTGGATTATCAGTGCCTGATTACTCAGAAATTGCCTCTTTCACCGCAGCAATCGCTTCTTCTGAATCCCATTCATAACCGCCCGCAACGCGCAGCAGTTCTTTGCCCTTTGCATCGAAAAGGATGGTGATCGGGAGAAGGCCCGCATCAGAAAACGTGGCAGAAAGCGTGTTGGCAGGGTCAAGCCATGGCTCCAATCTCTCAAAGCCCCTTTGTGCAAAAAAGGGTTCGACAAGTTCCGCACCGCGCACATCCTGACTGATAGTGATAACGCGCACTTCGCCATCAAGCTCGCCAGCCAAAGTGTCCAATGTTGGCATTTCTATAACGCAGGGGGCGCACCAGGTCGCCCAGACATTAAGCAGAACGGGCTGATCAATTTCGCCCAGATTGAGGGTGTTACCAGCAGGGTCATCAAACGACAAATCAGGCAGCTCAGTCCCTGCAAAAGCGCGCACAATCTTGCCCGGTATTTGCGGCGGAGGCGGCGCAGCACCTTCAACAGCGCTTGTCCCTCCTGAAGCAGCGCTTTCTTGCGCCTCGTCCCCAGCCCCACTATCGCACCCCGCAAGCAGGAACGCCGTCAAACCAGAGAAAGCAATCATTCGAAACATGAGCGACTCCAAAAATACAATGTGGGGCGGCCGGTTCGCAGATGGGCCGAGCGCCATTATGCGCGAGATTAACGCTTCTATCCCTTTCGATAAAGCCTTGTGGCGAGAAGACATCGCTGCATCGAAAGCGCATGCTGAAATGTTGGCAGCCCAAGGTATTGTGAGCGAAGCGGATGCGGCGGAGATCGCCAAGGGGCTCGATCAAATAGCTGCCGAATACGAGGCCGACGGTGTTCCAGAAAACTGGGACCTTGAAGACATTCATATGACAACAGAGGCGCGGCTGGCAGAGCTGATTGGCCAAGCCGCCGGCAGGCTCCACACAGCGCGCAGCCGAAACGATCAGGTCGCAACGGACTTCAAGCTGTGGGTACGCATCGCAATGGACGCGATGGATGCAGGTTTGCGCGAATTGCAGAAAGCTCTGGTTTCGCGCGCCGATGAACACGCGGCCTCAATCATGCCTGGCTTTACCCATTTGCAAACCGCGCAGCCGGTAACTTTGGGCCACCATTTGATGGCGTATTACGAGATGCTTCGGCGTGACCGCTCGCGCCTTCAAGATGCGCGCGAGCGGCTTAATGAATGCCCGCTTGGCTCTGCTGCCCTTGCTGGAACTGGCTTTCCGATTGATCGGGATCGTACCGCTCAAAAGCTTGGCTTTGAAGGACCAACGGCCAATTCCTTGGACGCTGTTTCAGACCGCGATTTTGCGATGGATTATCTCTATTGCGCATCAACCACGGCGCTGCACCTCTCGCGGCTTGCCGAAGAAATGATTGTATGGGCGAGCCAACCCTTTGGCTTTATCCGTATGTCTGACAGCTTATCAACCGGCTCCTCTATCATGCCGCAAAAGAAAAACCCCGATGCAGCGGAACTGGTGCGCGGACATGCGGGACGCGTGATCGGCTGCGCGAATGCGCTGATGATCACGATGAAAGGTCTGCCGCTTGCCTATTCGAAAGATATGCAAGACGATAAGCCTCCCGTTTTTGAGGCCGCGAGCCTGATGACCTTAAGCATTGCCGCGATGACCGGGATGATCGCCGACAGCACTTTTAAGACCGATCGTATGCGCGAAGCCGCCGAATTGGGGTATGCAACCGCGACCGACTTAGCAGATTGGCTGGTCACACAAGCCGACATACCTTTTCGTGAAGCCCACCACATCACAGGTGCCGCAGTGAAATTGGCCGAAGAGCGGAGCATTGGCCTTGCCGAATTGCCGATTTCCGATTTGCAAGCAATTGACCCGCGCATTGATGAGCGCGTGTACGAAGCTCTGAGCGTCGACGCCTCTGTTGCTGCACGCGCCAGCTATGGCGGAACCGCGCCTCAGCAGGTAAAGCTGCAAGTCAAACGCGCCCAAGAATCGCTCGCACAGGAATAGGTATGCGCATAACATTAAAGCTGATTGCCTGTTTGGTAGGCGCAGGATTGCTAGCCAGCTGCGGATCGCGCACGCCGCTTGTGCCTGTCGAAGGCAGCACTTTGCCTGTTGCACCGGCAGGCGCTGCCACTCAGCCCACTTCTGAAGAATTGCTTGAGTTGGATGCCCTTGCCGCTCCAGAGCGCAGCGTTGAATTGCGCCGCCGATCTGAAGAACGCGAAGATGATCCCTTCGATCTGCCCCCCGAATAACTCTCTCCCAGACAGAAGCCTACACAATGGACCATTTTGAATATCGCGAAGGCGTGATGCACGCTGAAGATGTGCCGCTGCCCCAGATTGCTGAGGAAGTGGGCACACCCGTCTATGTCTATTCACGCGCCACTCTGGAGCGGCATGCCAGTGTGTTTCGCGACGGCTTATCTGATGTGAAAGACAAGCTGATTGCCTTTGCGGTCAAATCCAATCCGAACCTCGCTGTCCTGCGCGTTCTGGCCAATCAGGGGTACGGCGCAGACTGCGTCTCCATCGGCGAGGTGCGGCGGGCGATTGCCGCCGGAATGTCGCCTGAAAAGATTGTTTTTTCAGGCGTCGGGAAGACTCACGCAGAATTGATCGAGGGCCTTACCCTTGGCATCGGACAGTTCAACATCGAAAGCGAAGAAGAGGGGCTCGAGCTTGCCCAAATCGCTGATGAAATGGGCAAGACCGCGCAATGCACGCTTCGCATCAATCCCGATGTTGACGCTGGTACGCATGACAAAATCTCCACCGGAAAAGCCGATAACAAATTTGGTGTGCCGATTGATCAGGCGGGGCAGATTTTTGGGAAGCTCGCATCGCAGGCTGGCGTCAATCTGCGCGGGGTAGCGGTACATATTGGCAGCCAATTGGGCGATCTTGCGCCGTTAGAGCGTGCGTTCGAAAAACTGGGCACGCTTGTCACCAGCCTGCGCGGGGCGGGTCATACAATCAGTCATGTTGATCTAGGCGGCGGATTGGGCGTTCCTTATCGCCGCGAAGAAAAGCTGCCTTCTCCGGCAGAATATGGCGCTATGGTTGCGCGGGTCACGCGCGATTGGGGCGTAAAGCTAATCTTTGAGCCGGGGCGCGTGATTGCGGGCAATGCCGGCGTGTTGTTGACTCGCGTCGTCCGGGTGAAGCGCGGGATCAATGATCCGTTCGTTATAGTGGATGCGGCGATGAATGATCTGGCGCGCCCAGCTCTTTACGGTGCGTATCACGATTTTGTCGCAGTCTGCCCGCGCGGGGTGGATATGACGGCGAATATCGTCGGCCCCATCTGCGAGACAGGTGACACATTCGCGATGGGCAGGCTGACGGACAAACTGGAAACAGGCGATCTCGCCGTATTCCGCACGGCAGGCGCTTATGGTGCGACCATGGCGTCCAGTTACAATTCGCGAGGATTCGTTGCCGAAGTGCTTGTCGATGGGGACAGGTATGCTGTCGTGGCAGACAGGATTGCAGCGGCTACGATTATGGATGCAGAGCGGGTTCCGGATTGGCTCGAGTGATCAGCCTTGCCTGAGATTGCCAGCCTTCCTCTATTTCATAAGATAGCCGGGCAAAGCGTCCTCGTTTTGGGTGATGGCCCCGCCGCAGAGCCCAAGCGGCGCCTAGTTGAGCGAGCAGGCGGTGTGGTTGTCGATGATCAGATGCGCGCAATTGATGAAGGTGTGCGTATTGCTTTTGTCGCCTTTGAAGATGCGAAGGCGTGTGAAGTCGCGGCGATCAATCTTCGCTGCGCTGGAATGATTGTGAATGTGGTCGACAGACCAGAACTGTGCGATTTCACAACGCCCAGCATTCTCGATCGTGATCCGCTTTTGATTGCCGTTGGGACCGGCGGCGCCTCTGCAGGCCTTGCCAAACATGTTCGGTTGCGGCTGGAGCGGGTTTTGCCGCAATCGCTGGGAAAGCTGGCGCTTGCGCTTAAACGGCTGCGGCCCGATTTAAGAGAGCTTTTTCCAGATGGCGGAGACCGGCGGCGCGCCATTGATGAAGCTCTTCGAGAGGGCGGCGGGCTTGATGCTTTGGCACCCAGTTCCGCGGAACGGGCAGAAGAGTGGGCCGAGGCTTCGCGGGCCAAAGACAATCAGGCTGGCGAAGGAGCGGCAGCGGCTGGAACAGCCGACTTCACTCTTACCAGCGAAGACCCTGAAGATTTAACGCTGCGTCAATCGCGGCTTTTGGGTGAGGCTGACATCGTCTGCACGCACGGCGAAGTGAGCCCTGAAATACTGGCCCGCGCCCGGGCAGATGCTATACGTGTTGCCTGCGATCTATCATCTTGTCCACGCGCTCTATCGCAGGATGGAACGCCTCAATGTGTGGCCCGGTCAGGAAACAACACAAACAACCTTACCGTCATCATGCGGGCGCATAAGCAAGATTAAGCGGGCCGCAAATTCAGGCCGCTTTTGCAAGTGGCAGTTCCACTTCCTGAAAATACCGCGCCATTGCATCAAGAGAATTCTCGCTTAAAGCGATGAACGCCCGGCGCCTGTCAGCCGGATCTGCAATCCGTTCAAATATCCCGATATCGACCATCTGTTTCAGCCAACGCAAAGCTGTGGTCGCAGGAACAGAAGCGGCAATGCACAAGCTTGTGACAGATACGCGCGCATTCTCTCCATGCGCCGCTGTCAGATCAAGCAGCATATCCCAAGCGGGATCAGCAAACAGCTCGCTATCGAAGAATTTTGCCCGCGCTTGCCTCGCTGCGATGACGCGGCGGACAAATGCGGGCTCGGGAACAGCAGCTTTGCCTTGGAAGCCAGCGCTTTCATGCTCTGAATTGGCGCGTGTGTGATTATCCCCAACAACTTCCTGCACGCTGCCTGCAATAGCAGCAGCGCCTGACTTGGAGTGATCAGAGAGCCCTTCAAGTTTATGCGCTATCGCCTCAACCTGACGCGATAAATAGAGCAAATTCAGGCGATCTTCTTCGTTCATTTCGCGCACGCGCGCATTCGAGATATCCGCCATCACTCTACCAACTGCGATGATCCTTTCTGCCCTTGTTGGCTGGACCAGAATCTGCGGCGCTGATTGATCGAGCGCTGCAAAAACATCATCCAACGCATCAAGCGTGGTGGAGATAATCAAATGCGCGCCGGTGGTCGCAACACGCATATCGAGCCGTGACAATGCGGCCAGAGTTGCGCCATCCACCTGCGGGCAATCAACCATCACAACATCGCCTAGCAGCGTGATCGGTCCATCAAGCAAAACATCAATCGGCCCAACATCCAAAGTACGAAAGCCCGCCCCAGACAAGTCATCGCAAATCTCACAACGAACGCGCGGCCTATTGGCGAAAATAGCCACCGTAGCTTTAAGGCCTGCAGCATCTTCAGCCGGGTTTGGAAAGCCACATGCGCCCTTATCAGGCGAAGCATAATTGAAATCGATAACTTGCGCGCCAGACTGCTCTTGCCGTTCAGATTGTGCCATTGATTCGCCTCCATCTGATGGAAACAAAAATAGAACAAAAAGGGATCAAGTCAAGAATTTCTTACAATGCACTTTTATTTTCGGGCGATTGAACCATTGCTGCTGGTTTGCAGACTACCTGAGTAATGAGCCGAAAACCTGCGCCTTTAACTCCACTTTCGGATGCCTTGTTCGATGAACTTTTGGTTATCCTTGTCCAACAAGGCGACCAGAAAGCATTCGAGCGATTGCACCAGCGCTGGAACCCAAGGCTTTTAAAGGCCGCGCGGCGTTATACCGGCGACGGGGAGCTGGCTTGTGACTTGGTGCAGGAATGCTGGATGGGCATTTGGAAAGGCATTAACGGGCTAAGCAGTCCCGCCCAGTTTCGCAGCTATGCTTTTTCCGTGCTGCATCGTCGCGGCTCTGATGCGATAAAACGAGCGATAAAGGCACGTGCTAGAAGCACTGATGCGGCGGCAGATGATGCAACCAGCCCTGCCCTTCAGGATGAGAAAAGCACGCTTTCCAATGCGTTTGCCACCCTCCCCCCCGATCAACGTCTCGCCGCCCATTTGCACTTTGTCGAAGGGCTGACACTGGCAGAGATCGCCCGCGCTCAATCCATCCCGCTTGGGACAGCCAAAACGCGCCTATTCCACGCCCGCCGCAAATTGAAAGCGGCGTTGGCGGATTAAACCACACGCACACATTCAAGGAGAACGATTATGGCCGATGAAACAGATGCAAAAATCGCTGAACAATTAAGCGAGGATGATTGGGCATTCCTTGAAAGCCTCGAAGGGGATCGCGGGATGTTTCAGCAAATAGGCGACAGCTGGAAAGGACCGCTGGGCGGCTGGGCAAAGCTGATATTTGGCTTCACCACCGTCCTTGGTTTGGTCTTTCTCTTCGTGCTTTGGCAGGCTGCAAACACCACCGATCACCCGATCGTTCACGCTTTGTGGGCTATTGCCGGCGTTGCTGTTTTGGTGATTATGGGCTTTGCGAAAGAATGGATGTTTGCCCGTATGAACATGCTGACAATCCTACGCGAAATCAAACGTTTACAAGTGCAAGTTGCTATGTTGAACGAGCAAAATTCGCGGTCTGACAAAGATCAGGGCTGAATGCGGATTGGGGTGCCATCGGGCACGAGATTCCAAAGCTCTGTAATCTCGGCATTAGAAAGCGCGATGCAGCCATCTGTCCAATCGCGCTTTATGGCCGCACCGTTATAGCCGTTGGGCTGGCCGTGAATGAAGATATTCCCACCTGCCGAACGGCCATAGCGCGCAGCAAATGCGCGGTCTTGCGCGTTGGGATAAGATATCTTCAGGCTGAGGTGAAAACTGCTTTCCGGGTTGCGGGCATCAATAAAATATAGCCCTTCGGGCGTACGCTCATCACCTTCAAACTGTTTGTGCCCTTTGGGCGCATCGCCAAACATGATGCCGCGAAAAACACGCATGGGCTTGCCTTTGGAATACGCCACCAAAGTCCGGTCCGATTTATCGACCAGCAAAAAGTCAGCATATTGCCGCGTAATCACTTCGCGGGTGTAAGGATCAAGACCGCCGCTATTCGCACCGCCATACGTTCCGCCATTGGTGCTGCGATGAGGCATTCGCGCTTGAGCGCTTTGCCCAGCGGACTGAAAGACAGCATTGGCACCGGCTTGATCTGACGCTTCGACAGAAGAAAACGCCGCATATCCAAACAGGATTGCGAAGGCAGCAAGGGCGATGTGAATGCGCATTTTTGTTTTTATAAACCTTTTGCGACCCGTCCAGCAATTGGGATAGCTGCGGGGTGGGCCAGTAGAAAAGGGTTAAATTGTAAAGTTTGGGAGGAACGCTGCGGCTTAATCTTCAAACGGATCGCGCATCAGGATCGTATCATCACGTTCAGGGCTGGTGGATACAAGCGCAACGGGGCATTCAATCAACTCCTGCACGCGCTGGATGTACTTAATGGCGTTGGCAGGCAAATCAGCATAGCTGCGCGCACCAACTGTGCTTGTTGTCCAGCCTTCCATCTCTTCGTAAATCGGCTCGACTTCGGCCTGATCGCCTGCATGGCTGGGCAAATAATCAACCACATTGCCGCGCAGGCGGTATCCGGTGCAGATTTTGACCGTTTCCAATCCGTCCAGCACGTCGATTTTGGTAAGAGCGATACCGGTCACCCCTGAAATCGAGCAGGTCTGGCGAACCAGCACAGCATCAAACCAACCCACGCGCCGTTGACGCCCTGTAACAGTGCCAAATTCATGCCCTCGCTCACCAATCCCTTGGCCGATTTCATCATCCAGCTCTGTCGGGAAGGGGCCGCTGCCAACGCGCGTTGTGTATGCTTTGACAATGCCAAGCACAAAGCCTGTGGAATTGGGACCAAGACCGCTGCCTGCAGCTGCTGTCCCGCTTACCGTGTTTGAGCTGGTGACAAACGGGTAGGTGCCGTGATCGACATCCAGCAAAACCCCTTGTGCACCTTCGAACAAGATTTTCGCGCCTGCCTTGCGGACCTTTTTAAGCCGCTTCCAGACAGGTTGGGCAAACCGAAGCACAAAATCAGCGACATCGCGCAATTCCGCAAGCAATGCCGCACGATCAACAGGGGGTTGGTCAAAGCCTGCACGCAAAGCGTCATGATGCGCGCACAGCCGATCGAGTTGAGCATCCAGATCATCAAGATGCGCAAGATCGCACACGCGAATGGCTCGGCGCCCCACTTTATCTTCGTAAGCGGGGCCAATGCCGCGGCCCGTGGTTCCGATTTTGCCTTTGCCAGCCGCCCCTTCGCGCAGGGCATCCAGATCGCGGTGAAGCGGTAGAATTAAAGGACAATTGTCCGCAATCGCCAGATTATCATCATTGATAACAACGCCTTGCCCTTCCAGCTTTTGCACCTCTTCGCGCAAAGCCCACGGGTCCAAAACCACGCCATTGCCGATCATGCTCATCGTGCCCGACACAATGCCAGAAGGCAGCAGTGATAGCTTGAATACCTCGCCATCAATAACGAGCGTATGTCCCGCATTATGCCCGCCTTGAAAGCGCACCACCGCATCAGCGCGGCTGGCGAGCCAATCGACAATTTTGCCTTTACCTTCATCGCCCCATTGGGCGCCGATTACGGTGACGTTGGCCATGCAGTTCCTATCTATGAGCGGACAAACCGCGCGGGACTAGGACGTTGAAAGCGGAAGGGCAAGACGCCTTTGCTTTGTTACCGTGGAGTGAGCGATAATTAAAATACCCCTTCCCCTCGAAGGGTTTGTGTATCCTTCCCGTTCATCACTGTGACAGCAATGCCATCACACTGGGTTTTTATGACAATACTCAAAGCAAATCTTGCCCTCGGGGCATTCGCTGCATTGGCGTCAGTTCCGATTTTTGCTCAGAATGAGAATGACCCAAGTTCACTCTCGCCCACTTGCATTCGCGAAGTCACCCAATTGTGCAGGCAAAGCGGGTCTGGTGTCCGCAGTTGTTTGACCGAGAAAGGCGGCGAATTGTCGTCCGAGTGCGCGGATCAAGTGCGTGAATTTGCGCAAGCGCGTGGGCGCGGAGACGGTCAGGGCCATGGGCGCGGGCGCGGTGAAGGCCAGGGACGCGGGCAAAGAGGCGAAGGGCGAGGTGAAAATGGCCGAGAGCGAGGCGGAAACGACCGCCAAAACACCGCTCAGTATGACGCCAAAGTAAGGCGCACAATTTTCTTCGGATCGCATCCAAACCAACAGATCGATATCTACATGCCCGATGATGCGGTGGATGATTTGCCACTTATTCTATTCGTCCATGGCGGCGGATGGAGCGCAGGCGACAACAAATACGTTCAGGCCAAGCCATCCTATTACACAGGCAAAGATTACGCCTTTGCATCGACCGGATATCGCTTGCTCCCAGCGGCCCCGGTTGAGCAACAAGCGGAGGATGTCGGCATGGCTTTGAATGCTCTTGTCCAGCAGGCTACCTCGATAGGGATTGATGCGGATAATGTCGTTCTGATGGGGCACAGCGCCGGGGCGCATCTTGCAGCCTTAGTGGCCAGCGATCCTCAATATGCTGGCGATGCGTTTAATGCGATTTCGGGTGTCGTTCTGCTTGATGGCGCGGGGTACGATGTTGCCTCCAACATTGCATCTGCCAAGCCTGCTGCTCGTGACTTGTACTTGCGGGTGTTCAGCAATGATCCAGAACGACACAGAGCCTTGTCGCCGTTGGCCCATATCGGCGGGAAAGATGCGCCAAAATGGCTCGCGCTTTACGTGGAGCAACGCGAGGTAGCGCGCGAGCAATCGGAATCTCTGGCAAAGGCATTGGTTGATGCTGGATCACAAGCAACCGCGCTGCCTATTGCAAACACAGACCATTCCCGCATGAACCGAGAGCTCGGAACCGAGCGCGGCGCTGCTCAAACAAAGGCAGTGGATGCATTTCTCGCCAGCATTTTTGAATAGCCCAGCAAAACAGAACTTTTTTACGCCTTGGTGCGAAGGGTTTGTAACACCTCCCCGTTTTAGCCCCACCCACTAAGGAGAAACATTATGCGCACTCTATCCAAAACCGCCTTTATCGCCGCTGCCAGCGCGCTGATTGCAACGCCTGTTCTGGCACAAGAAAAAGAAGGCAAAGGCGGCGGTGAATGCCGTCAGGAAGTGCAAACCTTGTGCGGTGCGCGCGGTGAAACAGATCGCAAGACATTTCGTACATGCGTACGCGACAGCATGGATCAATTGTCCGAAGGCTGCGTCACAAAGACTAAAGAGCGCATGAAAGCGCGCGGTGGTAAGAAGAAGGCAAAAGAGGAAGCGGGCTCAGCGGAAAGCTAATCCGCCCTACCTTCTCAGAGTTTCGTGATTTCGGTGCCGCGCATAATATGCGTTGCGCCGAAATCAGCGGGATCTTCATCTTTTGACAATTGCGCGATGGTGCGGTGCCCTTGACCGTGCGCGACCTTTACGGTTGCGGCATCATATCCTTTTTCAAGATAAATGACCCAACCGGTATTCTCAGGCTCCGGCGCGGCTTCGGCTAAGCGATTGACGTAAAGCGTAAAGCCTGTCGCCACCTCATCCGTGCCCCCAATTACATAGGTTCCGCCCCGCCCCGCAGCGCCGCGGACGTTTTCTGCGTAAATCGTAAAGCCGAACCAACTTTGATATTCAAAGCCGTGACGCTCCGTCGGATCGAGAGTGACGCGAACATCGTCAGGAATACGGCTCGCTATCTCCTCCAAACCATCAAGCCGCGTAGAAAGCGCGCCTGCTGGATCAAGCTCACGCAGTTTTGATAGAGCTTCTGAAAAAGGCCCGGTCGCATAAAGCAGGGGGAGATACGCATCTCCGCCCACCGCTTTTAGCCCGCCTGCATCTTTTGTGTCCAATTCTCGCCTGATTGCGTCCAGGCTTGCTGATGACAAAGACCGGTCCTGCTTACCCAAAGTGTCAAGCAGATCGGGCATAGTGAAATCCACAGAGAGCCCGGTAAGCCCCGCCTTTCGCAACGCGTCCAGCGCAACACGCACGATTTCAGCGGCGGCAAAAGCGGTATCAGACCCTATCAATTCCCCGCCAAGCTGCAAACGCTCGCGCGCGGGATCAAGCTGGCTGGCTTTCATTACCGCGGTATCCCCGCAATAAGCGAGACGCAGGGGTCTTGGAGCATCTTTCATGCTGGTGGACGCAATCCGCCCGATTTGCGGTGTGATATCCGATCGCAATGACAATGTACGAAGGCTGGCAGGATCCGTCATCCGGAACATGCGGCGCGTCTCAAGCCCCTGCATCCGGCTGCCGAGCGAGTTTTCAAATTCAAGCAAGGGCGGACGCCCACGGTCATAGCCATGGCTATCCAGCACATCGAGGCACGCGCGCATGGCAAGCGTGATACGCTTTGCCGAAGCGGGCAGACGGTCTTCAAGACCTTCAGGAAGCAGATCAGTTGATTTGGTCATTGCGGATGCACGCCTGCGCATCAGAGTGGCTCCGGGTCAAGACCCGGAGTGCTCCATTTCTTAAAAGACCAAGGCCTTGGCCATGTTTACGCCCTCAACGGTCTCAACTTTGGCAACCACTTCATCGCTCAAAGCGTCATCAAGGCTAAGCAACAAAACCGCTTCCCCTCCTGCATCACGGCGGCCAAGATTGAAGGTCCCGATATTAATGCCATTATCGCCCAGCAGTGTTCCGATGCGGCCGATAAAGCCTGGCTTATCGTCATTGACGACATAAAGCATGTGACCATCAAGATCGGCTTCAATGCCAATTCCGAACATTTCAACCAAACGCGGCGCTTCGTTGCCGAACAAAGTGCCAGCGACTGAACGCGGCCCGGCCTCTGTCTCGACCGTAACGCGAATGAGCGTGTTAAACGCACCCTCGCGGCTTTGGCGCACTTCAGCGACTTCCAACCCGCGTTCTTTGGCAAGGTATGGCGCGTTGACCATGTTCACCGTTGCGGAATAGCGGCGCATAAAACCCGCCAACACAGCACCCGTAATCGGCTTTCCATTGAGGTCAGCAGCCGCGCCTTCGCGCTCAATACTGATCTTGGTTAGGTTGCCGTGAGCAAGCTGCCCAACAAGGCTACCGAGCTTTTCAGCCAAAGCCATATACGGTTTTAACTTGGGCGCTTCCTCGGCGGAAAGCGACGGCATATTGAGCGCATTCGTCACGCCGCCATTGACGAGATAATCCGCCATCTGTTCTGCCACTTGCAGCGCTACATTAACCTGCGCTTCGGTGGTTGAGGCGCCCAGGTGCGGCGTGCAGATAAAGTTGGGCGCATCAAACAGCGGATTTTCTTTCGCCGGTTCTTCTGCAAACACATCAAGAGCAGCGCCTGCAACCTGACCTGATTCAAGGCAATCTTTCAGTGCCACCTCATCAATCAAACCGCCGCGCGCGCAATTGACAATGCGGATGCCGGGTTTTGCATTTTCCAGCCGCTCGCGTGAGAGAATATTACGCGTCTCGTCAGTCAACGGAGTGTGCATAGTCACAAAATCAGCGCGGGAAAGCAGCGTGTCGAGATCAACCTTTTCAACACCCATCTCGACCGCGCGTTCTTCGGTTAGGAAGGGATCATACGCAATCACTTTCATCTTGAGACCCAAAGCGCGGCTGGCGACAATCGATCCGATATTACCAGCCCCGATAAGGCCAAGTGTTTTGCCGGTCACTTCGACGCCCATGAAGTCTTTCTTGGGCCATTCACCGTTTTTGGTTCGGACATTGGCATCAGGGATTTGCCGCGCCAGCGCCATGGTCATGGCAATGGCGTGCTCTGCGGTGGTGATAGAATTACCAAATGGCGTGTTCATCACGACAACACCTTTGCCAGAGGCATAAGGGATATCGACATTATCCACGCCAATGCCTGCGCGGCCAATGACTTTCAGGTTGGTGGCAGCATCAAGCACGGCTGGCGTCACTTTGGTCGAAGAACGGATGGCAAGACCATGATAGTCGCCAATGCGCGCGATAAGCTCTTCAGGCGTTTCGCCCGTGATGACATCGACATCGCAGCCGCGCTCTTCAAAAATGCGGGCTGCATTGGGGTCCATCTTGTCGGAAATGAGTACTTTTGGTTTGGTCATAGGATATTCCTGTTTTGCGAGCCCCCGCGAAGGCGGGGGCCTCTAGCAATCGAAGTCAGACGGTCTTGAGAGAGATCCCCGCCGTCGCGGGGACTCGCCTGGTTTTTGGATCAGCCGGCTTTGACGATCTCGTAAGCCCACTCGATCCAGGGCAGAAGGCGCTGAATATCTTCAGCTTCTAATGTGCCGCCGCACCAGATGCGCAGAGATGGCGGGGCATCGCGGTAGCCGTTGAAATCATACCCAACATGCCGCTCTTCGAGCATTTTGACGATTTTCTTGGGCACCGCTGCCTGATCTTCAGCGGAAAGGCTTTCATACCAATCGCCTGTGAACTGCATACACACACCTGTGTTGGTGCGTTTCGCAGGGTCATCGACCATGTTTTTAAGCCACGGCTTCGCTTCAATCCAGTTTTTGACGATATCCGCGTTGGTATTCGCCCGTTCAATCAAAGCTTTGCGACCGCCAATGGATTTCGCCCATTCAAGCGCGGCAATGTAATCTTCTGTAGCGAGCAATGAAGGCGTGTTGATCGTGGCACCTTCAAAAATGCCTTTGTTGATCTTGTCGCCTTTTTTAATGCGGAACAGCTTTGGCAGTGGCCATGCTGGATCATAGCTTTCGATCCGCTCTACCGCTTTGGGAGACAGGATAAGCATTCCGTGCTGGGCTTCTGATCCCATCACTTTTTGCCAGCTGAAAGTCGTCGCATCCAGCTTTGCCCAGTCCATTTCCATTGCGAAAATAGCGCTGGTTGCATCGTTGATCGTGATGCCCTCACGGCCCGGCTCCAACCAGTCGGTGTTCGGAATCATCGCGCCGGATGTCGTGCCATTCCAAGTAAAGACCACATCATTGGCCTGAGGAATGGTGGCAAGATCGGGGATTTCGCCGTAATCAGCGGTCAGTGTTTGCAGGTTCGGCAGTTTCAGCTGCTTTACCGCATCCTGTATCCACACATTGCCAAAGCTTTCCCACGCGGCGACTGTTGCCGGGCGCGCAGGATCAAGCATGGTCCACATCGCCGCTTCTAAAGCGCCTGTGTCCGATGCTGGCATGATGCCGACGAGGTAATCATCTGGCACACCCAAGAGCTCTCGCGTCAGATCGATCGCGTATTTCAAGCGACCTTTGGCAAGGGCAGAACGGTGTGATCGTCCCAGCGATTCTGTTTTTAATTTGTCGAGAGACCATCCCGGGAACTTCACCGTAGGACCGGATGAAAATTGGGGACGCTCAGGTTTAACGGGCGGCTCATGTGCGAGCCCGCGTGCATAGTCATTCATTGTATTCTCTCCTTGCAGAGAGCTCGCGCGGCGTTGGGACCGCGTGGCCCGGAGCCGCCTTTAGAGATGTGGGATGACGAGTCAATGAACAACTCAATATAATCGGGGCCAATTCGGAGGAGTGTGGCCAGATCGATGCGCATCGCCTAAATGGCAAGGCATGGGATTCTCCGACCTCCGCATTGCTTTGTTCAGTGGCAATTACAACTACACCCGTGACGGAGCCAATCAGGCGCTTAACCGCCTGGTGGGCTCGCTGCTCTCTCTCGGCGCGAAGGTAAGAGTGTATTCCCCCACGGTTGAAGAACCCGCTTTTGAACCGACAGGAGATCTTGTCAGCCTGCCATCTGTCGGTGTGCCATTTGGCCGGGGCGAATATCGGATGGCAACGGGCCTCGGCGCGAAAGTGCGCAGCGATCTGGCCAAGTTCAAGCCCAATATCGTCCATCTCTCCGCGCCTGACCCTGCCAATCATGCCGCGCTTCGCTGGGCGCAAGATGCCGATATTCCAGTGCTCGCTTCCGTCCATACACGGTTTGAGACATACCCGCGCTATTACAAGCTGGGCTTTGCCGAACCGGGCGTTACTTGGATGCTGCGTCGGTTTTACAATCGCTGCGATGCTTTGGTCGCTCCATCGGAAAGCATGATTGCTGAACTGCTCGAACAAGACATGCACGATGACATTGCGTTGTGGAGCCGGGGTGTCGATCGGACAGTGTTCGCCTCCGAAAAGCGAGATCTGGAATGGCGGCGTTCACTCGGCCTTGCCGATGATGATGTAGCCGTCGTTTTTCTGGGCCGATTGGTGATGGAAAAAGGGCTGGATGTTTTTGCCGAAACCATCGTTCAAATGAGGAAACGTCAGGTTCCGCATAAAGTCTTGGTCATTGGCGATGGCCCCGCGCGTGGATGGTTTGAAGAGAATTTACCCGGCGGGATTTTCGCAGGGTTCAAAACAGGCGCCGATCTGGGCGTCGCATTGGCTAGCGGCGATATCTTCCTCAACCCCAGCATTACAGAGACCTTTGGCAATGTGACGCTGGAGGCGATGGCTTGCGGACTACCTGTCGTGGCGGCGGGCGCGACCGGAGCATCAAGCTTGGTAAGGGATGGCGCAACAGGCCGCCTTGTCCCACTGAGCGATTGCAAACCCGATGCTGTGGGCCTCGCCGAAGCGATCGCTCCTTATTGCACGGATGCAAGCTTGCGGTCTAAGCACGGCAATGCAGGTGAGACGCGGTCGAAAGACTTCAGCTGGGAAGCGATCAACCGCGTTGTTGCAGAGACCTATGTCCGCCTAATCGAAGATCGCCGCGCGCTTCAAGAACGCGAGAAAATGGAAACCGCGCGGACAGACGCTTAACGAAGCACGTTTTTCGCTTTCAGGCTCTTCGCATAGAAAAACAGAGCGAAAGTGATGATCCAAATGGCAGCGGCAAAAGCGATATGCCCTGCGGTTTTCAATTCAGCAGGCAGATCAGAAACGCCCCATTGAAAAATGGTAGTACCGATCAAGCCTATGATTGAAATGCCGAAGAGTGTTACGGCGAACCGACTGCGAAGCAGCAGCGCGAGCGACCCGAAAACGCACCCCCAAACACCTAACGCCCAAAAGGCTGTCGCCCATACCGGGAAGCTGGAGTAATAGGCGATCTGTTCAGGTGGCATACCCATGCTCTCAAGCCTACCAAGTTTCGTCATTGTATAGCTGGTCACGCCGCCTGCATTCCAAAGCAGACTAACGCCCCCTACGACCCATAAGTGCCACGGTGTTGGTTGTGTGATGGTCATCCCTATTCCCCCTCAGGATAAAGCCGGCGCGACCCGAACTGAGGGCAACGTAACAGATCGAGCGCGCGCGGCAATTCCCTAACGGAAATTACTTGCGCGCCCTTCGCTTCGGGGGATTTTTTCAGGTAGGAGAGGGTAAAACCGTTTCCTCACATACGCTCGATGCGTTTGGCAACCTCATCAATGATGTCAACAATCTCGTCCAATGCCTTTTGGTCAAGCTTTCCCGCCCGCGCCCGGTTTTTAAGAACATTGGCGAGATTACCCATCGCACGCCACAGATCGGGCGACTTTTGTTTCACCTTCTCAGCGCGCTCACCGTGTTCGCCCAATCGCTCCATCAGCTCATCAACCTCGTCTTCGCGGTCAGCCAATTCAGCTTTGCCGGCTTTGGTCGCTTTGAAAGGTTTTTTACTGCTCGCCTCGCTATCATCGTCAGAGCTTTTGACTTTGGCAGGCTTAATCAGTCCTTCTTCTTCGAGCATTTGAAGTGTCGGGTACACGGCTCCCGGAGATGGAGCATAGCTTCCGCCGGTCATATCCTCGATTGCTCGGATCAATTCATAGCCATGGCGTGGCTCTTTGTTGATCAGCGCCAATAGAGCGAGCCGCAATTCGCCGGTTCCAAACATGCGGCCACGGCGTTTGCGTGCACGCTTAGGGCCATCATGCCAATTCCGGGACCGGCGCGAACGGCGCTCGGTATCATCCCACTCATTCGCGGCAGAGGCTGCCATCATCGCGATCATGGGGCCAAGCTGGCTCCAATTTCCACCATATTTGCGGCTCATAATTTATCTCCTGATAGTTCTTATGGTATGAAAGATATATCTTAGAGCTATCGTTTCAAGCCATCACTGCTTAGCCAGTGGCATTTTCCGACCAGCGCCCTATCACGCCCGATGAATGGCTGATTTGTTTGGAAATAATGCGCCAAGCGCTGCAAGTATGAGCGAAGTTCCGCATGATGATGCGCCGCTTGCCGACCGACTGCGACCACGGGCTTTAGACGAAGTCATAGGACAAGAGCATCTCACCGGCCCAGAAGGCGCAATTGGGCGCATGGTGAGTGCGGGCAAGCTTGCCAGCATGGTCTTATGGGGACCGCCGGGCACTGGAAAGACCAGCATTGCGCGCTTGCTTGCTGATGCTGTGGGCATTCGTTTCGTCTCGATCAGCGCGGTGTTTTCAGGCGTTGCCGATCTCAAAAAAGCCTTTGCCGAAGCAGACAAGATGGCGGCGGCGGGCAAAAAAACGCTATTGTTTGTCGATGAGATTCACCGTTTTAACCGCGCGCAGCAGGATGGTTTTCTGCCTTTTGTCGAGCGCGGCACAATCACATTAGTGGGCGCGACAACCGAAAACCCCAGCTTTGCTCTCAACGCTGCATTGCTAAGCCGTGCGCAAGTTCTGATCCTTGAGCGTCTGGGCAGCGAAGCGCTCGGTACTTTGCTGACCCGCGCAGAAGAATTGGAAGGCCCACTCCCCCTTAACGCAGAAGCACGCTCAGCCTTGGTCGCCAGCGCAGATGGCGATGGGCGATTTCTGCTGGGTCAGGCAGAAACGCTTTATAATGCGAAACTGTCAGACCCGCTTGATCCGCAGGCACTAGGCGCGTTCCTTCAACGCCGTGTGGCCGTATACGACAAGGATCGCGATGGGCACTACAATCTTATCAGCGCGCTTCATAAATCCCTGCGCGGCAGCGATCCGCAGGCTTCGCTCTATTACCTCGCGCGGATGCTGACAGCGGGTGAAGAGCCGCTTTATGTTCTTCGCCGTCTGGTGCGCTTTGCCAGCGAGGATATCGGGCTGGCCGATCCGCAAGCACTTACCCAATGCCTTGCTGCCAAAGACGCATACCAATTCCTAGGCAGTCCCGAAGGCGAGCTCGCCATTGTGCAGGCCTGCCTTTATTGCGCCAACGCCCCTAAATCCAACGCCGCCTATGCCGCCCAAAAATCCGCATTTAAGGCGGCCAAAGAAACAGGCAGCCTGATGCCGCCCGCCAATATCCTCAATGCGCCAACTAAGCTGATGAAGGATATCGGATATGGAGACGGATATTCATACGATCACGAGGCCGAAGACGGGTTTTCAGGCGACAATTACTGGCCCGATGAAATGGAGCCGCAACAATTTTACGCACCGGTCGAACGCGGTTTTGAACGGCAGGTACGCGAGCGTATTGCCTATTGGGACAAGCTTCGTACGGAGCGTGCTGGGCAATGATAGAGACCACGGCTCGGCCTGAGCCTGTCGAAGGCCGAAGAGTCGCATACCCACTGGTAAGCTCACGCTTCGACAAGCTCAGCATGAGCGGGCTTTATCGATGAAATATTTCAGCCATTTCCTAGCAATCGACTGGTCGGGCGCAGCGGGCGAACGGCACAAAGGCATCGCAATGGCTTTTGCGGCACTCGAAGGTGGGCCACCAGTTATTGCGAACCCGCCCGATAAAGGATGGTCGCGCACTGAAGTACTCACACTGCTGCGCGATGACCTACCCCAACACACACTGGTCGGGATGGATTTGGGCATATCGCTGCCCTTTGCCGATTGCGGCGCGTTCTTCCCCGGCCGTGCGCGCTCGCCCAAAACCGCGCGTGATCTTTGGGCTTTGATTGACAGTATTTGCGCTGATGATCCGTATTGCGGAGCCAATTCCTTTGTCGACCACGCCGACTTTGCCCCCTATTTCCGCCGCCATGGAGGGCGCGAAGGCGCGCATTTCCGCGATGATCCAAGCCAAGGCGGACGCGGGCGTTTGCGCGTGACCGAACATGCGCAAGCTGCGATGGGCCTCAAACCCTATTCAAACTTCAATCTGGTGGGCGCGGCACAAGTTGGCAAAAGCTCGCTCACGGGCATGCGAGTGCTGCACCAATTGAAGAGCAAAGTGCCCGTTTGGCCGATTGATCCCCTCCCCGCACAAGGCTCGGTCATCTGCGAGATTTACACCAGCCTTGCCGCAAAAGAAGCGGGTCGCGCAGCCAATCAATCCAAGATTAGAGATTTTGACGCGCTAAACGAAGCACTGACCAATCTCGGCTCTCCCCCAGCTGCAGGATCAGGCGCGATTGATGACCATTCCGCCGATGCCCTCATCACAGCCGCATGGCTTAGAAAAGTGCATGAGGAGAGCGAACGCTGGAGCCCAAAGGACTTAACGCCCGATATCGCACGCACCGAAGGCTGGACGTTCGGCGCGCTTTAACGCGTGGGCGTGTAGTTAACGATAAAGCCCAAAATCATCGCGACGTTCTTTTTTATATCCGGTCGCCCGCAATTCTTCGAGCATCGCTTTACGCTTGGGATCAAGCTCAGCGAGAGTGGGGTCCTGATTTTCTTCCTGCGACAAAACAGGCGCGCCTTGAGGAGCACTTGCATTGAGGAAATTCAGTGTTTTCAGATTTTCTTCACCCACCATGCTGGGAATGAGAAAGAGGTCTATGATCCAAAGCAGGATTACAACTGGTAGCAAAACAACAGTAAACGCCATGATAAGCCGCACGACTGCAGATTTGGTCTTGCCAGCATAAAAGCGGTGCACGCTCAACCAACCAAAGAAAAACCACAGCAAATAGGCAACCAACACCGATTTGCTGTTGGCCTCAAAAGCTGCATCAATTTGTTGG
>JBCAZT010000008.1:0-44270 GCA_038532855.1 Pseudomonadota bacterium | reverse complement strand
GTCGCGCTCTGAGGGCTTCAGAATAAACGCATTGCCTGCCGCACACGCCATGCCGAACATCCACATTGGGATCATGGCGGGGAAGTTAAACGGGGTGATGCCAGCGCCAATGCCCAAAGGTTGCCGCATCGAATAAACGTCAATGCCAGGGCCTGCGCCCGGCGTGTATTCGCCTTTCAAAACCTGCGGAATGCCGCAAGCATATTCGATCACTTCGAGGCCCCGCTGCACATCGCCTTTGGCATCATCGATGACCTTGCCGTGTTCGCTGGAAAGCAATTCAGCGAGGCTTTGCATATTCGCCTCGATCAGCTCCTTAAATTTGAACATGACGCGGGCGCGCTTTTGCGGATTGGTCGCTGCCCATTCGGGCTGAACCTGCTTCGCGGTCGCCACAGCTTTGTCGAGCAAAGCGGCATCGCCCAGCGCGACTTCGGCTTGAACTTCGCCGGTTGATGGGTTCCAGACCTGATGTTTGCGGGTTGGGGCGGGCGATCCGCCGACGAGGAAATGATCGATCTGACGCATGGGCACAATGACTCCTTAATTGCCGTATCCAATCGCAGGCGAACAAGTGCGGCGCAAGCCCAGTAGAGCCAATCAAGCCCTGCCAAAAATGGGGGTGAGATTGTCGTCCCTTTACAACCCATCCGGCGCAAATTTGGTATTTTACATCTGCTAAAACCGTGAATTTGCGCGGGTTAGCGGTGGGGAATATCCATGCCTGATCAGTCTTTTTGGACCATTGCGTCTCATAACCCTTCGGATGTGAAGCCGCTTGGGCACACGCCTGATGGCGAACCTGTGGTGCGCGCGGGCGAAGGTGTGGATGGCAAGCGGCTGGAATATGTGATCACGGGCAGCGGCGCTGTCACCCGCGATGATCAGCCCATTGATACCAGTACGCGCGATGCGATTGCGGTTGATGACAGCCTTGTTCGCAAGATCATCGACCGGCAGATGTCGTTTGAGCTCGCCTTTATTGAGGCGTTGTTTGATGGCGATCCTCCGGGGGCAACGGCGATAGAAGTGCTCGACAGCGCGATGCGCTGGATCGACATGCTGCCCAGCTCTACGCGGAGCGAAGTGCGGTTAGGCCTCACCGTGATGGAAATCATTTTGTGGCACGATTTCCCCGATCTCACCATCAAAGAGCGGCAAGATCGGATCGATGGCCGGATCAGCAATTCGATTTTCGGCTTTGTCAGGACGCTTGGCCGGCTGCGTTCGGTGTTTTATTCCGCCTATTACCAATTGCCCGGCAGTTGGCAGAGCATTGGGTTCCAACACCCCGCTAACCGCACGAACTTTCCCGGATATTCCGACAAACAAAGCCTTTCGCCCGTCACGCTGACAGGGGATGAGACGTGCGATTGGTTGATCATCGGATCAGGCGCTGGGGGCGCGGGCGCTGCTGCGGCTTTGAGCGCCAAAGGCGACAAAGTGATCATCATCGAAAAGGGCGATTACTGGTCCACCGATGAGATTCGCCATGATGATGCGCGCCAATATGCCGAGCTTTACAATGGCGGCGGGCTGATGGCGTCCAGCAATTTTGAAATTGCGATCATGCAGGCTGAATGCGTGGGCGGGTCCTCACTCGTCAACAATGGCATTTGCTTCAGACCCGATAGCGGCCCTGAGAAAATCCACCCCAAAGCGCAAGATGTCATCAGCCATTGGTGGGACAAGTTTAACGTCCGGATTGACCGGGCAAAGCTCAGGAAATCATTTGATTACCTTTGGGAGCGGATGGAAATTGCCGAAATTACGCCCGATCAGGCGGGAGCAAATGCGGAATATCTCAGGACGGCTTGGGAGGCGTTTCTTGCAGATGGCAATGCCAAGCCCGGCGATAAAGACGCGCCCTTTGCCTTGTTTGAAAAGAATTACGGCAAACAAGGCACGCAGCGGCAGTGCTGGGGATGTGGGTATTGCAATTCGGGCTGTCCCTACGACCGGAAAAACTCGGTTGTCGAAACGCTTTTAAAAGATGCCGAGAATGCGGGCGCAATCATCGCTGCCAATGCGCATGTGCACAGGATCAATATTGGCGTTCACTTGCGCGACAAGCCTGTCAAATCCGTGCAAGTAAAACAGCATGGCGAAATTCACCGGATCAAACCCAAAAAAGGTGCGATTATCGCAGCTGGCACGGCGGCATCATCGCACCTGTTGGAACGGTTGGACGTTGATAATGTGGGCGAGACGATCGCCTGCAATCTCGCTTGCCCTGTCATCGCCAAAATGCCCGACACCATGAATAGCTGGGATGGTGTTCAAATGGGGGCCTATGTCGATCGCGGCACGCATCTTATTGAAAGCTGGTTTCACCCGCCCGCCAGTTTCTCCGCGTCCATGGGCGGCTGGTTTGGCGAATATGTGCGCCGGATGGAATCGTATTCCAACCTAGTATGCCTCGGTATTCTTATGCCGGTTAGCGATATGGGCGAGGTGGATGATGGCGATTATGACATCAAGCTCAAATCTTCCGAGCGCAAAAAACTGCGCGGCTATATCGTCGATACGATCAAGATGCATTTCGCAGGTGGCGCGATTGAGGCTTACTTGCCCTCTGCTAAAAGCGTAACGGTAAGGCCCGGCGATGATATTGCCGCCATCGTGGATGAGCATATGAAAGACGGGCGCGATTTCATTGTCAGCACATCGCACCCGCAAGGCGGCAATGTTATGGGATCATGGCCCGGCAACTCTGTCGTCGGCAATGACTTGAGAGTGCACGGGCACAAGAACCTTTACGTGGCTGATGCCAGCATCTTCCCATCCTCCATCCGCATCAATGCGCAGATGTTCACCATGGCAATGGCGCATTCGGCGTTTTCTTGACCGCTCAGATTTCGGTGATGATGTCTTCCAAAGGGAGGCGTGATTTGGGTAGGGCTGCGTTGAAATCCCCTTCTTCCCGATAGCCGACGCTCACGATGCAAAGGGCGCGCAAGCCTTTTTCTGCAAAGGCAAATTCTGCATCTAGCGCGTCGCAATCAATGCCTTCCATTGGCGTGGTGTCGAGGCCCAGCGCGGCAGCGCCAAGCATAAACTGCCCGATATTGAGATATGTCTGGCGCGCATTCCATTCGGGTAGAACGCCCGCTTCGCGGTTTAGGTTGACGAACATTTTGCGCACGTCATCGGTTTGCTTTGCAATCGCTTCGGGATCAGCGGCAAAACGGCCATCTTCGGCTTCCACTTCAAGAACACGGCCGAGAAATTCTTCGGAAAGTTCAGTGCGGGCAGCAAACACAATCGCCGCGCCCGCACCGGTGATCTTTGGTGTGTTAAAGCTGTCTGCGCCCTCTGTCCCTTTGGCGACGCGCGCTTTGCCCTCAGGCGTTGTGGCGAAGATGAAATGTCATGGCTGCGCATTGGTGCTTGATGGGCTGAATTGGAGAAGCTCACGCAATTTTTGCAGATCGTCAGGCGCGATTGGCTTTGTGCTGTTATATTCTTTTGTTGTGTAGCGCGATTTTGCGGAATCGACGATATTGGCCGCGGTGGAAAGCGGGGTCATGTCGGCTTTGGCCATGGAAGAATTCTCCTGAAACTTGGGTTACGCAGCGGATCGGCGCTGCCTTTGCTCACACAAGTGGTGATCGCGCGCGATTGTTCCAGCCCCTTTGCTGCAAGGAATTCCTAAGGCCGCGATACACAAAGTTGTTTGCCTATTTCGGCGGCATTCTAATCGCGCCATCCAGACGGAATTGGTGGCCATTGATATATGTGTTGCGCGCAATTTCGCAGACGAGCGATCCAAATTCATCGGCATGGCCCAGCCGTTTGGGGAAGGGGACAGAGGCGTTGAGTTGATCCCACACCGCGCGATTGCGTTCTTTCATGCCCTTGAACAAAGGCGTGTCGAAAATGCCGGGCATGATCGAATTTACCCGGATGCCCAAATTCATCAGATCGCGCGCCATCGGAAGAACCAGACCGTTCACGCCCGCTTTGCAGCTGCCATAGGTTACCTGCCCGATTTGCCCGTCTTCCGCTGCCACGCTGGCAGTAAGCGTGATAGAGCCGCGCTCTCCATCGTCATTCAGTGGTTCAGCATTCGCCATTCCAAGTGCTGAGATGCTGGCCACACGGTAGCTTGCAACCAAAATGCCTTGCGCGCCGAAAGCGTAATCTTCGGTGGAAAGGCGTTTGTATGTGCCTGTCTCTTTATCAAAGCCCAAAGTCTTGCCGCGCTTTGTCGCCATGGCGCAGTGGACGGTGACGCGTTCTTGGCCATTGGCGGCGCGCGCTGCGGCAAAGCCATCTTCAACCGATTGCTCATCGAGAATATCGACATGGTGGAACGTGCCGCCAATCGCAGCCGCGTGTGCCTGACCCTCTTCATCATTGATATCGAAGATCGCGACTTTGAGGCCCTGTTCAGACAGCGCCTTTGCACTCGCGCGGCCCAATCCCGATGCGCCGCCTGTGACCACGGCCGACATACCTTTTTCCAGCTTCATGATGTGTCCTTTCATGTTTTGCGGCTTGATTAGGAGGATTGTTGTGCCTGCGCCAGTTGTTGAAAATGAGGTAAGGTTTGGTCCCTTTTTGGCACCATCAGGGCAAAAAACACGATTGGGGCAAGCTCTATTGGTTTGGGCCTGCTAGGGCGTATCGCCATGGACGCGTTCATGTTTACAATGTTGCTGGTGTTTGTTTGTGTGCAGGGCGCGCGCGACCAAATGCTGATCGCGCAATTGTCTGACGCATTTGACCGCGCCTTTCCTATCCTATTTTTCGGCGTCGTATGCGCTGCTACCAGCGCGATGCTGCTTGCATTTGCAGGCGCAACGATTGCGCATATTCTGCCCACGCGCGCATCAGAGATGTTGGTGGCGTTTTCGCTGGTGGCTGCTGCGATTGAGCTTTGCTGGCCGGTTACTATTAAGCGGATAAAGGAGCCTACACGGTCATCCTTTGCGATCGCTATCGTCACGATCTTGCGTCAATTGGGCGATGGTCCGCGCTTTATCATCTTCGCTTTTGCTGCCTACGCGCATTATGCGCCCGCAGCAGGGATAGGCGGCGGGCTTGGCGGAGCGGCCGCGCTGGCGCTTGCCTGGTTTATTGGGGAGCGCAAACTTTCGCGCATTCCTTTCAAATATCTGCGCCCGTTCCTGGGGGCGTGTTTGTTTGTTGCGGGATTGTTCATCGGATTGAATGCTCGTTTCAGCATTTGGTGATCGATTTATTCGATCACTGCGAATTCGATTTTCTCGAAACAAAACGGCGCGTCACCCATTGATTAGGTGAAGACGACGGCACGCGGTTCCCCCGCTGAAAATGGCGGTTTTTCGCGTGCAAAAGCATATATCAAGGAGGACAAGAATGCTTGACCCCAAAACCAATTCAACCACCCAAATGATCGCTGAAATCAACGCTCTGCTGGCAGATCACTTTGCGCTTTATGTGAAGACAAAGAACTTTCACTGGCACGTCAAAGGTCCGCGCTTTCGCGATTTGCACCTCTTGTTTGACGAACAAGCAGCTGAAATCCAAGGCCAGATTGACATGATCGGTGAACGCGCCCGCAAATTGGGCGGTGACACCATCACCTCTGTCGGCATGATCGCGCAGCA
This sequence comes from Pseudomonadota bacterium, assembly GCA_038532855.1. Lineage (GTDB taxonomy): Bacteria > Pseudomonadota > Alphaproteobacteria > Sphingomonadales > Sphingomonadaceae > Erythrobacter. The sequence continues at coordinate 38,676 of JBCAZT010000008.1, read as the reverse complement.
CACGCAGGTCAAAGACCAAGACAGCGCAGCGGTGACCGCAGAAGATATGATCTGCGAACTTCGCGATGATAACGCAGCGATGGTCCAACGCCTCAAAGCAATGAAAGAAACAGCAGAAGCCGCAGGCGATAACGCAACAGATGGTCTGCTGGATGATTGGACCGATCAAGCCGAAGAACGCGTGTGGTTTTTGAGCGCACTGCTCGGCTAGGAGATAAGCAGGAGGAGCGCGGGCCAACCGCGCCCTGAACAAAAAAGGCCGCTTCCGGGACTAGCCGGGAGCGGCTTTTTTGCTATGCGGACGAGCATGGACAACATCGAATTTATGGACGGTCTGGACGCGGTGGACATCGCAGATCGGATCGCGGCTTTCCTCGACTGGGCACTGGCGCATTCCGACGGCGATTTGGCGATTGCGGTGCCCGGCGGTTCTACCCCATTTCCGATCTTTGAAGAACTGGTGAGCCGTGATCTTGATTTCACCCGGCTGGTGATCTGGCCCACCGATGACCGGATTGTGCCCGAGGACCATGCAGCATCCAACACCGGCAAGATCAGGGAGATATTTGAACCTGTCGGGGCTTTGGTCTCAGGCCTTCACGAAGAGGCGCAGCCGCCGCAATTTGCCTTTGTATGGCTGGGGATGGGCGCGGATGGTCACATTGCCTCGCTTTTCCCTAACACTGACCCGCAGCCTGATGAGCTTAATCTGATCACCACGCTGACGCCTGATCCCCTGCCGCCAGAGGCTCCGTTTGATCGGATCACGTTGACGATCCCGGCGCTGCTCAACACATCGATGATCCTGTTTGTCATGCGCGGCGATGAAAAGCGCGCAGTGCTGGAAGGGGCAATCAAAGGCGAGCATGATCTGCCGATTGCGCGGCTTTTGGCAGCGGCTCAAACGGCGCAAGGCGGCCCGCCGCAGGTCACGTGCTTCACCTGATAATCAAGGCTATCCCTGCGCCTTTGCACCGCGCAGTGATGCCCTATGCGCATAAGGTCCGCCATTATTGGCGGCGCTGGCGCGGGAAACCAATTGCGGGCGCGGCGATTATTCTGACCAATCCTGCGGGCGAGGTTTTGCTGCTGAGGCATTCTTATGGCCCGCCCGTCTGGGCGCTGCCCGGTGGCGGGATTGGATCGGGCGAAGATCCCATGCTGGCGGCCCGGCGCGAGCTTGCCGAGGAATTGGAAATTGTGCCAACCACCTTAACGCCGATGGGGACCATGGAGGAAACCATATCAGGTTCGCACCATGTGGGGCATTTGTTCGAGGCGACAACGTCGGACACGCCCAAACCCGATGGCCGCGAAGTGTTAGAGGCGCGCTTTTTTGCGCCTGATGCCTTGCCAGACAATGTAGGGCGCATTTCGCAGTCCCGATTGGAGGCATGGGCTGAGCGGCGCGGTGTGCATGCAACGTCGTCATCCCGGACTTGATCCGGGATAGCCCTTGCGGGCTGGCGCGTGGTTGATGGGGTTGTCCTGAAACGAGTTCAGGATGACGTCTCTCCACGTCGTCATCCCGGGCTTGATCCGGGATAACCCTCGATACTTGGCGCATGGGTGATGGTGTTATCCTGAAACAAGTTCAGGATGACGGGCGAGGGTTTCAGAATGACGGGCAAGGGCCTCAGGATGACGGGGGTGGTTCAGGATGACGGATGCCACTCACAACAGACTCAACTGCGCCTCATCCTTGGGCGGTTCTTTGGCATCGCCGTGATCGAGGTTTGATAAAGTCAGGCCCATCAGTCTGATCGGCATGGGTAGCGGCAATTCCTCATCCAGCAGCGCGCGGCCCAGCGCTGCCACCTCTTCCTTGGTTTCAATCCAGTGAGAGACCGATTTTGACCGAGTGATCTGCTGGAAATTGTTGAATTTCATTTTCAGCGTAATGGTCTTGCCGCGCACCGGTTTATCGCCGCCTGCTGCCTCAATCCTCTCCCACACCACATCAATGATGTTCTCCAATGTCTCGCGCAAAGCAGCACCGCCGCCAATATCCTCGCTGAAAGTGCGCTCCCCGCCCACCGATTTGCGGATGCGGTGCGCGCGCACAGGGCGCAGATCAATGCCGCGCGCGGCGCGGTAGAGGTAATCGGCCATGCTCCCGAAATTCTGACGCAGAAAAGCAATGTCCTTGGCCGCCAAGTCAGCGCCTGTTTGAATGCCGAGGCGTTTCATCTTCTCTTCTGCCTTGGGGCCAACCCCGTGGAACCTCCGGATGGGAAGGCCCGCCACAAACTGGGCGCCTTGACCAGGGCGGATCACGCACATGCCATCAGGCTTGTTCTGGTCAGAAGCGATTTTGGCGAGGAATTTGTTGTAAGACACCCCCGCGCTGGCGGTCAGTTTTGTCTTGGCCTTGATTTCCTGCCGAATAAGGTCCGCAATGCGGGTGGCCCTGCCAATGCCCAAGCGATCCTCGGTTACATCCAAATAGGCTTCGTCTAGGCTCAATGGTTCGACATGCGGCGTGTGGTGTTCAAACACGCGGCGTATTTAGCGGCTCGCCTCTTTATGCGCATCAAACCTATGCCGCACGAAGATAAGATCAGGGCACAAACGCTTCGCCGTCACCGATGGCATCGCGCTGCGCACACCAAATTTGCGCGCTTCATAACTCGCCGCGGCCACAACCCCGCGCCCGCTTGACCCGCCCACTGCCACAGGTTTGCCGCGCAGTTCAGGATGATCGCGTTGTTCAACGCTCGCAAAAAACGCATCCATATCGACATGGATGATTTTCCTGAGGCCAAATTCATCCGCATCATCAAGTGGGGTTGCATCACTGCTCATCGCGTTCCTTTGATAGTCCGCAGAGCGAATATAAGGAACCGTCTCAAGGAACTATCGCGCGCGCAAATGATTTTGTGCATATGCGAAAAGAACAATGGTCAATGGCGACGCCAGAGGGCAATAGCCCATCAGTGGCTACACAAAATTCCACATCACTGCCCGCCAAGCAATTGGGCGAGACGCAGCTCATCTGGATGATGGCGATGTTGATGGCGCTGCAGGCGTTCGGCATTGATGCGATGCTGCCTGCCATGGATGACATGGCATTGGAGCTGGGCGTTGCCGGAAATGACCGTCAATATGTGATCGGCATCTACCTTCTTACCGCAGGAATTGGAGCGCTGGTTCCGGGCGCGCTGGCGGACCGGTTTGGCAGGCGGCCCATTTTGCTAGGCGCGATTGCGGTTCATATTGCTCTGTCTCTGCTCAGCGCCTTTGCGACATCATTTGAAGTGCTTATTGGGATTCGCGCGGTCCAAGGGTTCTTCGGCGCCGCGATTGTGGCGCTGCCCCCTGCCATTATCCGTGACCGGGTTGGCGGCGATAAGATGGCCCGCATGATGAGCTTGATCTTCGTTATTTTCTTGATGGTCCCAGCCATTGCGCCCGGCATTGGCGAGCTGATATTGCTCGTCGCTGATTGGCGTGCGATTTTCGCGGCCATGGCGCTGCAGGGCATTGTAATCGGCGCGTGGGTGTATTTCCGCCTTCCCGAAAGTTTGGCAGAGGAAAATCGTCAGTCGATCCAAATCCCAGTGATCGCGCGCAATATGGCCAAATCGCTTAGTCTGCCTAGCGTTGCGGGCTATATTTTCGGCAGCACTTTGGTGTTTGGCGCTTTGTTTGGCTTTATCAATTCAGCGCAGCAGCTGATTTCTGAAGCATTTGATGCAGGTGACAAATTCCCGATCGTGTTTGGCATTTGCGCAGGGTCGATGGCGGTTGCAAGCTGGTCCAATTCGCGCATTGTCGAACGGTTCGGCGCGCGCCGGGTAAGCCACACGGCCCTGTTCCTATTCATCGCCGTGAGTTCAGTACAGGTCTGGTTTGCGTTTCAACCCAATGAAAGCTTGTGGGAATTTGTGCCGCTTATGGCGATCAACATGATGCTGCTTGGCTTTATCGGCAGCAATTTTGGCGCGATTGCGATGAACCCATTCTTCGCAATCGCGGGGGCTGCAAGTTCCGCGCATGGCTTTGTACGGATGACAATGGCGGCGGTGATTGGCGCGGTTATCGGACAAGCGTTTGATGGAACCGCGCGCCCACTGGCGATTGCTTTACTGGCAAGCGGGATTGTGTGTCTTTTGCTGGTTCTGTTCAGCGAGAAGGGCAAATTATTCGGCCCGCCTGACAGGATTGCGGGGCCGACGAAGATGAAGAACATTTGAGGGTATTGATTGCGCACCCCCATTCAGGGGGCGCAAGTCTCACTCACTCTCCAGCTTACGCCAAGCTAGCTCTGCAAATTCGCACAGCAATGGCCGCGTATCGCGTGGGTCGATTATATCCTCGACATTGTAACGTTCCGCTGATCGGAACGGCGATGTGACTTTGCCAAGGCGGGTTTTGATCGCTTCCAACTCCGCCTCGGGATCTTCGGCGGTCTCAAGTTCGGATTTGTAAGCAACTTCCAATCCGCCTGCGATGGGGAGCGAGCCCCAATCCCCGCTCGGCCAACAGAACCGGTATTGATACAAGTCGGCATTGCTCATCGCGCTGCCTGCAATTCCAAAGGCGCGGCGCATGACGATGCTGGCGAGCGGGACGGTAGCCTTGTAAATCGCATTCATCGCCTGAACGCCATATCGGATTGTGCCCGCCATCTCCGCCTCGCGCCCGATCATAAAGCCGGGATTGTCGACAAGGTGCACGATGGGCAGTCGGAATTGGTCAGCGAGTTTGACGAAGCGTTCGACTTTCTCGCTCGTCTTGGCTTCCCACGAACCGCCAATGAATGTCGGATCACTCGCCACCACTGCGACGGGGTATCCATCAAGCCTTGCAAGCGCAGTGATCGCAGCGCGGCCCCAGTTTTTGCCGATTTCGAAGACGGTGCCTTTATCGAGGATCATCTGCATCGCGCGGCGCATGGAATAGACCTGATTGGCCTCATGCGGGACGAGGCTGAGCAGCGCTTCCTCGCGCCTGTCAGCCGGGTCTGAGCATTCCGCGCGGCGGGCGAGCTGGCCGACATGTTCGGGCATGAAAGAGAGGAAATGGCGAGCGCGCGCGAAGGCTTCTCCCTCGGATGCCACTTCATCATCGCACACGCCATTGCGGGTGTGGATGTCGGCGCCGCCCAGCGCCTCTTTGTCGCGCGGGTCCGTTCCTTCATCGCCGTCCATTGCAGCGACAACAGCAGGGCCAGCGGCAAACACTTGGGAAAGCCCGCGCACCATAATCGAATAGTGGCTGGCCACGAGACGTGCCGCGCCAAGGCCTGCTGTCGGGCCGAGCGCAAGCGCCACGACGGGCACGGTGTCGAGATTGCGCACCACATCGCCCCATCCGGGCACAGCAGGGATATAGGTCGCGCCGATTTGCTCCAGAGTTTTGACAGAGCCGCCGCCGCCTGTCCCGTCGATCATCTTGATAATGGGCAGTTTTAGCTCATGCGCCATTTGTTCGGCCTGCACCATTTTGCGCGCAATGCCCGCATCCGCCGCACCGCCGCGTATGGTGAAATCATCCGCCGTGGCGACAACCGGGCGGCCATGCACGGTCGCTTTGCCGAAAAGGAATGGGGCAGGGGTGAGGCCGGTCAGATCGCCCTTTTCATCATAGGTGCCTTTGCCCGCAATCTTGCCGATTTCACGGAACGATCCCGGATCACAGATGGCCGCCAACCGCGCGCGCGCATCCATTTTGCCGCGGCCATGCTGGCGCGCAACTTTGTCTGCGCCGCCCATTTGTTCTGCCAGCGTCTCACGCGCGCGCAGTTCGGCGAGTTCTTTTTCCCACGTCATTGTTTGGGATCAGCTTTCAGGCGTTGGTGAGGGGATGGTGCTTATCGAAGAAGGCACACCCAGATCATCGCATTCTTCAAGTGCAGTCATCGTAAAACTGGTGTTGGTCACTTTCCATCCCCCTCCTGAGGAATGCTCTTTGGGAAATTTGGCAAGGCTCATCGAATTCACGCCGCAATGAGTGCGCTTGCCATTCACTAGAAAAACATAAGGCCCCCAGACATGGGCCATGGTTCCGTCAATCAAGACGCTGGTGTGATACATATACTCGTCAGTGCCCAGCGGCGTCCTTTCCCAGCCTTTGAGATGTTCGCCTGAAGGCACGATGCGGATCTTCGGATTTTCGGGATCGCGTCGATCATGAACGAAAATAACGCCATCGGGGATCATCGTGGTCGCAAGAGCGGTTTTATCGGGTGAGCGTAGCGCTTCGAAGAATGCATCGACTGCGCCTATCACTTGCGCCTCGGTTACATCGGGTTTGAGCGTCTGGGCGGCGAGCGGTGCAGCGATGAGCGCAAAAGCTGTGGCGGTGATGGCGTGTTTGATCATGGGGGAAACTTCTACATGGTCCCAGCCAACTCGTCATCCTGAACTTGAAGCCCTGCCGCTCTTCGTCATCCCGGACTTGATCCGGGATAACACTTGAAGGCTTGGTGCGTGGTTGATGGGGTTATCCTGAAACGAGTTCAGGATGACGTCTTTCCACTTCGTCATCCCGGGCTTGATCCGGGATAACCCTTGCGGGCTGGTGCATGGTTGATGGGGTTGTCCTGAAACGAGTTCAGGATGACGGTGGGTGGGTTCAGGATGACGGCTTGTTCAACTTAAGCAGGCCGAAAATCGGCGATGCCCCAGGTGATCGGGCCATCGGGGTGTTTCTCGCGATTGATGAAAGCGGAAAAGAACGCGCGCACGCCATAAAGTGCCTTTTCAGAGCGCGGGACATAGGTGCGGCTGTTCCAAGCCTCGGTCCCACGTTTTCTGACCTTGCGCCCAATCGCGCCGTAAATGCGGGCGGCGGACAGCACGGCCCACCGGCTGCGGAACGGCAGGCGTTCTGCCCCTACACGCGCGGCGGCTTCGTGCTTTTCTACCAGCGCAACCAGCCGCGCTGCCATTTCGGCGAGCTCTTCGCGGTGGTGGGGTTTTGTGTGCTGGCCGGGTTCGATATCTTGATGAACAAGCCACTCGATTGGCAAGTAACACCGCCCTGCTGCATCATCCTCCACAATATCGCGCGCAATGTTCGACAGCTGGAAGGCAAGCCCCAAATCGTTCGCACGGTCCAGCGTGTCTTGGTCCTGCGGGTCAACTCCCATGACCACCGCCATCATCACGCCAACTGCGCCTGCGACATGATAACAATAGCGCATCATGTCCGCCTCTGTGCGCGGGCGCCAATCTTCGGCATCGAGAGCAAAGCCCGCAATCACATCCTCAGCCATTTGCGGGGTGAGGCCGACTTCTTTTGCGACAATCCCGAAGGCATCGAATGCAGGATCGCCTGTGGGTTTGCCTTCGAAGGCTTTGGCCGTGAGCTTGCGGATCAGGGCAAGGCGGCTGTCGAGATCGGACTGGTCGCCCAATTCGCCGCCCATCACTTGGTTGTCGGCAATATCATCGCACCGCCTGCACCATGCATAAAGCAGCCAAGCGCGCTCGCGGGTTTCCTTATCGAACAGGCGCGAGGCAGCTGAGAAACTTTGCGAGCCTTGTTTGATGGCAAGGCGAGAATGCTCGACGAGGGCAGCGCGGGTTTGGGGGGAGGTCACGGGGTGGCCCACCCCGCTGCGACTAAGCCGCTATCGCGGCCAAGTCTCGCTCCCCTCCCGCAGGCGGGAGGGGATTCGTTGGCGCTGATTTCCCCCCTCCCGTTGCCCCCGGCCTTCGCCGGGGCGGGTATCGGGGTTGGGAGTGGGGCCTTCTTCACAAATCGTCCGCTTTCATCTGAAAGATCGGCGTATGCGGCTGATAATCCGCCATCTTATCCAGCAAATCCACAATCGTTTCCGCCGCTACAAGAATGCCCTGATGCGCCTCGCGCACAAAGCCGACCTCGGCCATTTTCGCGTTGAACGCGATCAGATCATCGTAAAAGTCAAAGGCGTTGAGGAGGCCCACAGGGTCCGAATGATAGCCAAGCTGCGCCCAGCTCATCGCTTCCCACAATTCGTCCATTGTGCCGACCCCGCCGGGCAGGGTTACAAAGCCATCGGACAGGTCTGTAAAGCGCTGCTTTCTCTCATGCATGCCGGAGACGGTGATAAGCTCATCGCAATTGTGATTGGCAACTTCAGAGTTGACGAGCGCTTCGGGGATGACCCCGATAACCTCGCCGCCAGCGTCTTTGGCGCCATTGGCAACAGCACCCATAAGGCCAAGCCTGCCGCCGCCATAGACAACGCCGATGCCTCGGTTGGCAAGGGTTGCACCGACTTCCGTCGCGAGGTCCATATAGCGTGTGTCTTCAGGCGTGGCAGAGCCGCAATAAACAGCGAGACGTTTCACACATCCTCCCCAGCATGGGGAGGGGGACCATCCGCAGGATGGTGGAGGGGCGAACCTAACTTCATAATCCTCTCATCACAGATTTCGACCAGACGCCTAACCACTGCGTCCAAATCTTCAAGCACTAGCTTTGCTGGAATGCGTGTTGTGGCGATCCCGCGTTGGCGCAGCCATTGCGACCGGGATTGATCGCGCGAGGTGGCCGCACTGCTGTCATGGGCAGTCCCATCGACCTCAATATCCAGCTTCGCCTTGGCGCAGTAGAAATCGAGCACGAACGGTCCGGCGGGATGTTGGCGGCGGAACTTATGCTGGCCGGGACGAGAGCGAAGAGCCTGCCACAGCTTCACTTCGGGCAGGCTCATCTCGCTTCGCAATTTACGTGCGAGTTTTACGGTTTTTCTTGGGCCTGTAATCATGCCTTGCTGTGCCCCTCCACCAAGCTTCGCTTGGTCCCCCTCCCCGGGACGGGGAGGATTTACACCGTCGCCTTCACCTTCAAGTCCTCCAGCATAATGCCAGCGGTGGCCTTACCCGAACCCACAACACCTGGAATGCCCGCGCCCGGATGCGTGCCTGCGCCCACGAGGTAGAAATTCTCGATCACATCATCCCGGTTGTGACCGCGCAGGTACGCGCTTTGCCATAGGAGCGGCTCCAGGCTGAAGGCGCTGCCCATATGGGCGGAGAGGTCCTGCTGGAAATCCTTGGGGGCATAGCTGAATTTGGTCACGATCCGGTCGTGAATATCAGGGATCAGGCGGCGACCCACTTCGTCCAAGACCATTTTTTCAAGCTTGGGCCCAACTTCATCCCAATCGACCGGCATTTTGCCCATGTGAGCAACGGGGACGAGCGCGTAGAATGTGCTCTTGCCCTTGGGCGCCATGCTGGGATCGGTGACAGTGGGGTGGTGGAGGTAGATCGCGAAATCTTCAGGCAGAACGCCGTTTGAGAAGATGTCATCAAGCAGCCCTTTATAACGCTGCGCAAACAGGATCATGTGATGCGCAATGCCCGGCCAAGTGCCCTCAAGGCCGAAATGCACGACGAACAAAGAGGGTGAAAAACTCTTTTTATTAAGGCTCTTCGCCATTTTCTGTCCGCGCTGCGAATTGGACAGCAGGTCCTTGTAGGAATGCATAATATCGCCATTCGACGCGACTGCATCAAAGCGCTGTTTCCAGCCCGACTTCGTCTCAACCTCATCCGCGCGCGTGCCGATTGTGTGGACCTGCACAACAGGATCGCCCACGCGCATTGTGCCGCCCAAACGCTCAAAATGGCGCACCATGCCCGCGATCAGCCGGTTGGTGCCGCCGCGCGCCCACCACACGCCGCCATCTTTCTCAAGCTTGTGAATGAGCGCGTAAATCGAGCTCGTCTTCATCGGATTGCCGCCGACCAGCAGCGAGTGAAAACTGAACGCCTCGCGCAGTTTGGGGTGCTTGATATAGCTTGAAACCATCGAATAGACGCTGCGCCATGCTTGCTCTTTCACCAGAGCAGGCGCGGCTTTCAACATGGTTTTGAAATCGAGGAAGGGCTTTGTACCGAGTTTTAGATAGCCCTCTTCATAAACGCGCGCCGAATATTCGAGGAAACGCTGATACCCGACCACATCATCAGGGTTCAGTTTCGCGATTTCCGCGTTCAGCTCATCCTCGTCATTGGAATAATCGAAATTCGTCCCGTCAGGCCAATTGAGGCGGTAGAACGGCATCACTTTCATCAGCTCAACGTCTTCAGCGATATCGTGGCCTGTCAGCTCCCACAGCTCTTCAAGGCAAGGCGGATCGGTGACGACTGTAGGCCCTGCGTCAAAGGTAAAGCCCTCTTTTTCCCAAAAATACGCCCGGCCACCCGGCTTATCGCGCGCTTCGACCACGGTGGTTGCGATGCCATGCGATTGCAGCCGGATTGCCAGCGCCATCCCGCCAAAGCCTGCGCCAATCACACAAGCCGATTTGCCTTCATACTTCTTGGCAATATCGGGATTGATGCCTTTGGCCTTTGCCTTGGCAGGCGCGAGATCGAGCTTTGCATCAGCGTTCATGCTGGTGTCTCCGTGCTGAGAGGTATTCCGGGCGATAGCAATGCGCGAACCGCCCTTGTTAAAGTTACGGGAGGCTTGCCTGTGAGGATGCGCGCTTTGTCTTTGAAAGAACTGTCGCCTGCATAAAAGCGTTCCACCAAGGGGCCAGAAAGTCCGTAGAAACGCTGAAGGACGACGACGCGCTGGGCAGGGTCGGCCGCTTCAAACAGCATGCGCACCAGCATGCGGTAGAACGCCATGTTCTGCCAATGCGCGCGCGCACGGGTTTCGCAAAAACGAGCGAGAGCTTCACCCGTCGTATCAGGCGCGCGGGCGATCAGGTCCGCAATGGCCAAAGCGTTGTCGGCAGCAAAAGGAAGCGTGTAGCTTGTTAGCGGATGTGAAAACCCGCCGCGTGACCCCGCTATTGCAACACCGGGAATGCGCAACTCATCGAGCACCGCATCAAAATTGCCGCCGGATACCACGGGCAAGATGCCGGTTTCATGGCCTATCACTTCGCCATCCAGCCCCTTGGCATGGGCATAGCTTTGCGTGCGCGACCACAATTGATCGCGATCCATCTTGGGATGATCGGCGTAATAGGTGTCTTCGATAAACACCTCATTTTCGGCCAAGGGCAGGACGTAAACGAAACGATAGGCTGCGCCATTGCCATAAGGCGCGACCTGATCGACGGTGGCATCCATGATGACGGGCCGGGTGAGGCCATGGGGTTTGTCTGTGCGGATATGCTGGCCGAGGAAAACCTGCCAGCCGCCGGCCAAGTTCTCGCTCGATGTGAAAGTGCGGCAGTCAATGACGCGGGCAGCATCCAGGCGGGTGCCATCGTCCAAAGTGACGCCGCCTGCATCAAGCGTTTTGACCTGCGTGCCAAGCCGCACCGATCCTTCAGGCAAGCTCGCAATCAAGACTCTATGAAAGTCCTCGCTCGCCATGGATCGGTATCCGGTGGGCAATTCGCGGCCATAACGGGGGAAGTGTATCTCGTACCCGTCATCCCAAGCATTGAGCGGGAAAGCGGAGAGGAGCTTGGTCGCAGCATCATCCAGATCGCTGGTAAACCAGCTCCAACGGTGATTGCCGCCCAAAGCCTCGCCTGCATCCAGCACGACAAACCGGCAATCGGGCGACTTTTGTTGCAGAGCAAGCGCGAGCAGACCGCCAGCAAGCCCTCCGCCAACAATTGCGACATCCACTGCCGGATCTGCGTTTGAATCGCTCATCTGTGAACTGCCCTAGGCGCTGTTGAGTGTTCGGGCAATGTTACACGCAATCCCCGGAGAGTTTGAAAGCCAGCCTTGCAGCAATCCAGCAACTGATTCAGATTACCTTTCATGGCGCAGCTTATACCCAATCGCACCACTCTCTTAGTGTCCCTCGGCATCACTCTAGCAGCGGTGTTGATCCTGCTTGCGATGGACCGCCCGCCCATATGCGAATGCGGATATGTGAAGCTTTGGCATGGCGATATCAATTCGATGGGCAATTCGCAGCACATCGCCGATTGGTACACGCCCAGCCATATCATCCACGGGCCGATATTTTACGCGCTGGGCTGGTTGCTGTTCAGCAAATGGCAGATTGGCGGCGAAAACGCGTTTCGCTGGGGCTTGCCGCTTGCGGTGTTTTTGGAAGCCGCTTGGGAAGTGCTAGAAAACACGCCCATGGTGATTGAACGGTTCCGTTCCGTCACAGCCAATTGGGGCTATTCGGGCGACAGCGTTTTGAACTCTACCGCCGATATCGGATGGATGGCCTTTGGATTCTACCTTGCAATGAAGCTGCCGATCAAGGTGACCATTGTGCTTTCGATCATCGCCGAAGTGGTCGCCGGCTTGGTCGTGCGCGATGGGCTGACTTTGACGGTCATAATGCTGGTATTCCCAATAGATGCGATTGCCCAGTGGCAGGCGGGCGGCGCGGGGTAGCGTTTCATCGAATAGGAGGGAACCCCTCGCATCGCAGGGGATTGAGTGCCTGTTACGAAAGGCTTCTCCTACCTTATGCCCCGATCGAAATCTGCCTTGATTGTCTTTGCCCCTGTTGCCTTTGGTCTCTCCTCTGCGCCTCTTTATGCCGAGGAAACCGACGCGGCGATCGCGAGGGAAGACGCGCAGTCTCAACAGTCCCGCCCCCAACAAGGTCCACCAACAGGCGGACCCGATATAAGAGGCCCCGCACCTGAAGGCGTGCCAGATGGAGGGCGCCCCGCTGGCCCGCCGCCCGGAATACCCTTCGAAAAACCCGTATTTGACGACACATGGGTAACGGTTGGCATCGGTATTGGGTTGGTGCCCAGCTATACAGGTTCAGACGACTACACCGCCTTTCCTTTGCCCTTGATTGTGGGCCGCGTGGGCGGGGTGGGCCTGCGTCCCAATGGCCCGGGCATCGCTCTTGACCTTTTGAGCAAAGCGCCAGCCGGTCCGCCAAGTTCAAAACCCAGTTTCAATTTCGGCCCTGCTTTTCGCATTCGCAATGACCGGGTGAACCAGATCGAGGATGCGGTGGTCGAACGCCTCGATGATCTCGATCTCGCTATTGAGATAGGCCTTGATGGCGGCGTTACCTTCCCCGGCGTTTTCACCCGCGGCGACAGGCTTTCGCTTGGCGCACAAGCCCGCTTTGATGTCGCAGGCGCGCATGATGGCTTCGTAGTGGAGCCGAGCATCGGATATGCACGCCCCTTTGGCACCGGCACGCTCGTCAATTTCAGCCTTGGCGCGCAGATCGTAGATGACAATTTCGCCGAATATTACTTCAATCTCAGCCCTGCCGATGCGCTTGTCACGGGCCTGCCAGTGTTTGGTGCAGATGGCAGTCTCAATTCGTTAAGCGCGACCGCGATCATCACTAATGATCTGGATGGCAATGCGCTGAATGGCGGCTTTAGCATCTACACGATTGCGGGATACACAAGGCTGGTGGGCGATGCGGCCAACACGCCCTTCACCGACATTCGCGGTAATGCGAACCAGTTTATTGCGGGGGTTGGTGTCGCGTATACGTTTTAGGATTGTGAGCGCGCATCCGCGCGCTCGTCCTCAATGCTGTTCCTTCGCCCGGACGCATCCGGCCTACGGGCATCTGCGGGCGGGCGGTCGCCCTTGCGGCGGCTTTCGCCACCGATCTGGAACCCCCCTCATTCTATTAGCGAGGAGGAGACCAGATCAATCCTCATCAGGATACGCGCCTTCGGCTCCTTCTGCCAGTTGCGGGCGGGGGCCGGGCATTTCGGCGCGGCGGTCGCCTGTCATGAGGTAGGTGTCGAACCATTCCATCATGCGCAGATTGTAATCATAGCGGCTCGCAGCGATGCGGTTTCCGTGGCCTTCGCCGGGATAAAAGACGAGGCGCACGGGCACATCAGGCTTCCTCACTTTAAGGCTGCGATACAGCTCCAGGCTTTGGCCCGGATCAACGCGTGTGTCCTCTTCGCCGTGCATAATCAGGGTCGGCGTGTTCGCTTTATCAACGTGATAGACGGGTGAGACGCGCAGCATCGCATCCCAATCATCCCATGGCCATTTGAGGCTGTGGACGTTGTACATCTCGTAGGGAATATCGCCGGTTCCGAATTTTGAAACCTGGTTGGAAATGCCGACAAACATCACGCTTGCTGCGTATTCAGCCGAATAATAGGTCGCGCCCCATGCGCTGGCATATCCGCCGTAAGAGCCGCCTGTGATGCCGGTGCGATCAGGATCGGTGATGCCATCTGCGACAAGCGCCTTTTTCGCATCAACAATGTCGCGGAATTCCGGGTCTGTGTAGCGGCCTTGGTGCGCTTTGGAAAAAGCCGTGCCGTACCCGGTGGAGCCGCGATAATTGGGCAGGAAGACAGCGTAACCCTTACCCGCTGCGACCTGACCGGGCTTTTGATAGGCCGTGACCCAGCCATTGCTATCATGCGCTTCGGGCCCGCCATGGACATTCATGATTGTGGGCGCGCCGCCGCGCGGGGCCCCGCCTACAGGCTCAATCAAGACGCCTTCAACCGTGGTGCCATCAGTGGCGGTGAATTGATACGCGCGCTGCTTGCCGAATGTGATATCGGCCAGCCATGGATTGTGGCTGGTCCAACGGGTGAAGCTCTCGCCTTCCATCACGAACAATTCGGATGGATGCTTGGGCGAATTGGCTGCAAAAGCCAGAGTGTCTCCTGCCGCGTCAACGCTGGTGAGGATAAGATCGCCCGGATCGATCTGGGTCAGCTCTGCGCCATCGGGGGCATACAGGCGCAAAACGCTTTGCGCGCCGACATGGACGACCGCGGCTAGGCTGCCATCAGCACGCCATTCTGCATCCACTGCGGCTTCAGCTGCGCCTTCGTTCAAAGCGCGGTATTCACCCGTTGCTGTGTCAACGAGGTGCAATGTGGTTGCTGCCGGATCGTTCATATCAACGCCCGCAATCAGCGACAATTGCGATCCGTCCGGCGAAATCTCAACATCTCCGATTTTGCCGGGAGTGGCGACTATGGCGCGCACATCGCCATCATCCAGATCGATGATGTTCACCCGCTTTTTGGTGTAGCTGTCATCGACCAGCGGCGTGGGCGTGGTCTCTACAATCGCAAAGGATCCATCGGGCGCAATATCGAACGCGCTGACAAAACCGGGAAGCGGGATTTGGCGCGGGTCCTCATCAAGCTCGCTGCCCATGGCCGCTGCAAACAGGCGGGCGGGGCGAAATTCTTCTTCGTAGACTTTTGAATTGAAGCCAGCTTTGCGCTGTTTGGTGCGCTGCTTGTCTTCGCCTGCGCCTGTCAAAAGATAGATCGTGCTGCCATCAGGGCTGAATTTGTAAGAGCGCACATCGGTGTCTTCGACCGCAGCGAGTTTTGTATAAGTCCCGCCATTCATCGGCACGCCCCAAACGGCGCGGTCTTCATCATCCTTGGCCCAAGTGAAAGTCACCATGCTGCCATCAGGTGTGAAGCCGATACCCGATGGGCTGATATCTTCAGGCAAGTAAGCCCGCGCCGCATCAGGGCCGGTGGCCACTTTCAACTCGCTTGTCGTGCGGCCATTATCCTCTCCTTCGGTCACATCGGGCAGGCTGGACGTTGTGAAAGCGATCGTTTTGCCATCAGGGGCCACCGCCATGCTACCAACATTTTCAAGCTTGGCGACATCTTCGGGTGTCATCGGGCGGGCTTGCGCGGTCGCAGTGATGGATGCTGTGGCAAGCAGCGCGGCGGAAGCGGTCAAAATCCGTGTCATTTGGCAGGTGGTCCCCAATTGAAATGTCGTATTACGCCTATCCATAGCCATTCGGCAGGGAATGGCCAATGGGCTTAGATCTGGCAGTGCAGGTCTTGCAAAGCGGTGGAGAGCGGCGCATCAGGCGTCAAGAATGAGGGAGAATATGGCCATGGGCTTGCTGCAGAAATTTACCACTTGCTGCGCCGCGATATGCGCACTTGCAACCGCGCCGCTTGCTGCTGAGACTGTTGTCGTTCGGGCAGGCAATGTGATCACAGATGCCCAAAGCGATCCGACAGGCCCGGCATTGATCGTGATTGTCGATGGCAAAATCACTGAGGTTGTCCCGACGACCGGCGATGACGCATCGGTCCTTGTGCCGCCTGCTGCGGGGGAAGAACGGCAGGTTATAGATCTATCCGATAAAACCGTCCTTCCCGGTCTTATTGATCTACACACGCATATCTCTGGCGATCCCAGCGGAGAATTCTGGCGCGCGGCCACCACTCCGCCTGAATATTTCACTTTGATCGCTGCAAAAAACGCGCGGATCACCGCTTTGGCTGGCTTTACGACAGTGCGCGATTTGGGTTCGCGCACCGATCAAGTGACGCAAAGCCTGCGCACTGCAACACAGCAAGGCCTTGTGCCCGGCCCGCGCATTGTCACAGCCGCGCGCACGATCAGCATTGTTGGCGGGCATGGCGATGTGAACGGGTTTCACAAACATGTGAATGATGCGCTCGATTCAGGGTTTACCTGCACTGGGCCGATTGAATGCTCTGAAAAAGTGCGGCTCGCCTCCAAATACGGCGCGGACCTTATCAAGATCACCGCAACAGGCGGTGTTTTGAGCCAGCAGGGCAGGGGCCTTGAAGAGCATTTTACCGCCGCAGAAATGGAAGCGATTGTCGACACGGCAGAATTGCTCGGCCTCAAAGTTGCAGCACACGCCCATGGTGCTCGCGGAATAGAGGCGGCAGCCAAAGCAGGCGTGCACACAATCGAACACGGCACCTATATGGATGAAGACGCGGCGCGCGCGATGAAGGCGTCCGGTACCACTCTCATCCCCACTCTGATGGCGTTTGAAGGGATCAAAAAGGGCCTTGGCCAAGGCGTTTACACACCTGTTGTTGAAGAGAAGATCAGCGCGGTGGCTGAATTTGCTGATACGATTATTCCGCGTGCGCGCCGATACGGCGTCAACATCGCATTTGGCACCGATGCGGGCGTGTTTCCGCATGGCGAGAATGCGGGTGAATTTGCGCTGATGGTGAAAGGCGGCATGTCCAATCGCGAGGCCATTGCCTCTGCCACGACCGGGGCTGCTGAAATCCTTGGCATGGAAGATGAAATTGGCCGTATCGCGCCCGGGTTTTCAGCCGATTTGATCGCGGTGGATGGCAATCCTTTTGCGGATGTGACGGTGCTGGAAGATGTCACCTTCACTATGGTTCGCGGGCGTGTGATTGAATGATCCTTGCCGCTCTTGCGCTTGGCGCCATTGCTCCAGCGGATGACGCTGCCACGGCCTGCCCGGTAGAGCTGGTGGTGCTGGGCGCAGGCCAAGATGCAGGCGCGCCGCAGATTGGTAATGCGGATGATGATGGCCTGCGCCTTTTGCCATCCTCGCTGGGATTGATCGACCGGGAGGAGGGTAAACGATACCTTTTTGACGCGACCCCTGCCATCACCGAGCAGTTGGCGATGCTGGATAAAATCGAGCCGCCCAAAGAAGGTTTGGGCGTGGACGGCGTGTTCTTAACCCATGCTCATATCGGACATTATTTGGGTCTTGCCTATTTCGGACGCGAAGCGGCGGGGGCGAAGGATGTTCACGTTTACGCGACGCCGCGAATGGAGGCGTTCCTGCGAGAAAACGGGCCTTGGAGCCAATTGGTTGATTTGGGGAATATCACGTTCCCTATGGCACAGAAGCTTTCGCCAAACCCTTTGAGCAATCCTACTTCCTGGCCGGTCAAAGTGCTGGGCGGCGAAAACACCGGTAAGATGCGCCTCGCATTCCTTTCCGGCGGGCTGGGCGCAACCGCATTGCCGGTCGCCCATCGCGACGAATATTCCGAAACTGTTGGCTGGATTGTGGCGGATCCTGACGAGTTTTCGTTCCTATATCTGCCCGATATTGATCTTTGGGATGCCGAGCTTTCAGACGGGGAGGAATCGGCTCTTATTGGCTTGGTGCAAAAGGTCGATTTTGCCTTCATCGATGCAACCTTTTGGGATGATAACGAATTACCCGGGCGCGACATGTCCAAAATCCCGCATCCGCGTGTGACCGAAACGATGGATTTGCTCCAGCACCTGCCCGCTGAACAGCGCGCCAAGGTTCATTTCATCCATTACAATCACACCAACCCGATCCGTGATCCGGGCAGCGCTGAAAGCCGCGAGGTGAAGAGCCGCGGTTTCAACATTGCCCGGCGCGGGGATCGGATTTGTTTGGGCGACTGATCCGGGCTGGGGGCTTCTGGGGCTAAAACCCAAAAGCCACGCCCACGCGTCCGCCTGTTGTGTCAGCAGCGGTGGAGCCTGCAACGCCTGCGGATATGTATACTTTCTCAGACACACGCGCTGAGACAGAGCCTGCAAAGCCTTGCTGGCCCTGATAGGTTGATGCGTTGAGGCTGAAGGAGACATTTGCATCTGGCACAACCATCTGGCCGCCCAAAGCCATGGAGGCTGCAACGCCGCCCGTTAGCCTTTCATCCAAGCTCTCCAACTGAAACTCCAGCGCGCCCACGCGGTTTCCGATCGCAAAGACATTGGTCTCTAGCGCTGAAAACTGCGCATCTGTCACCTGCGCCAATGCGTTGACGGAGGTGCGCACATTGGCAACGGAAGCAGCGGTTGCGGCCTGCTGCACACCCAAGGTTCCGTTTTGATCCACAGTGACGACATCAACCGGCCCTTCCTGTGCATCGGTAGAGGCTGCGATATCGCCAATGCGCACGCTTGATCCCGCTCCGCCCAAAGTCACCTGATCCGCCGCCGTCGTCGCAGCGCCCGCGCCAATCGCAGTTGAGCGCGCTTGCGAGGCGGTGGCGGCAAAACCAAGAGCGACAGAGCGTGAGGCAAGCGCGCGTGCCTCTGCCCCTATGGCTGTTGATCGTCCTGCAGCCGCGCGCGCCTTATTGCCAAAAGCAGCCGCACTTGCGCCTGTGGCAAAAGCGTGGCGTCCCAATGCGGCGCTGCTTATTCCTGTGGCTTGTGCCCCAGTGCCCAAGGCGGCCGCATCGGAATTCATAGCAAAGGCACCAGCGCCCAAAGCCAGCGCGCCCGCACTGTCCGCTTGTGATTGATGGCCAATCGCAATAGCCCGTGTCGCTGTCGCCCTTGCTTGCGAGCCAATCGCCACGGTTTCCACATCCGTTGCCGCTGATTGCGCTCCTAATGCGGTTGCGAATATCTCACCTGCAAAGCTGTCTGCGCCAAGCGCGGTTGCATCCGAACCCAGCGCAAGAGCGCCCAGTTCATCTGCATCATTGCCGTCACCGCCAATCGCGACCGCGCCTGTTGCGCTTGCAGCTGTGTTCCAACCCACAGCCAGCGCGCCATTGCCGTTTGCAAGTGAGGCTCTGCCGATTGCGGTGGCACCTTCGCGGTTGGCAACCGCATTCGCGCCCAAGGCGGTGCTGAATTCCGCGCTCGCCTCTGCTTGCTGGCCAAGCGCGCTGGCGTTGTGTCCAGTGGCATCTGCAAATCTGCCAAAAGCAATCGATCGATCCCCTTGAGCATTGGCTGAACTGCCAAAAGCGCTCGCATAGGCGCCGGTTGCGCTCGCATTGATGCCGCATGCGGTGGAGGTTTGGTCATCATCGGAATTGGCCCCTCCATCATTGTCTGTAGGACCAAGATCGACATCGCCATTGTCGTTACGATCCAGCAGACAGTCATCGGCGTGCAGAGAGGCGTGCGGCAAGACCATTGCGACTAGAACGCAAGTGACTAGAGATCGGGCGTTGATGTTGATTTGCATAGCATTTGCCCTTGACCTTGAACCTGGCACAAAGGGCTTGAGCCCCGTGCGAACTACTTAGTATTTTTACAGGGATAGCGGATCTCGAGCCCGCGTCTGGCTGTGTTGCCGCCATTCTGGAGGAAGGTCGTGCCAGCGCGATATTGCGCCGCGGTTTACCGCGTTTGCACAGGGTGTCCTTTGCACCGTTTTGGATGTAACCAAAGCCTGCCAAGCCGCGAACAGCAGGCAATGTACATAGTAAAACAATCAGGCCGGCTAGGGGGAACTCATGGATTTCACATTCGGGCGCACAGCGTCGATCATCGCTATTTTGCTGCTAGTCGCTGCGGCAACGCAGTCGATTTACACCGCGCTTTCCGCCAGCGGAGCAGAAGTACCACGCCAGATCTTGTGGGGTTTTGAGGCGTTTTTGTTTGTCATCATGGCGGCTTTTGCCGGATCAGCTTTGGCGCAGGCGAAAAGGCTACATCTGGGTTGGTCCGCGATCACATCGGCAGCAGTTTTGAATGTGGTGCAGGTGGGCGTGGGTCTCACCTTGTTCGGCCCCTTTTTCGAAGCGGCTGGCAATGCCGAAACGCTGTTGCCTGCTGCAACGGGCATCGTCGCCTTTTCCTTTATGGTCTATAACGCGGCCAAGGTTTTGTTGGCGTTGGCGCTGATCGTGTTTGGCGGTGCGCGCTTGGCTGATGGGGCAAAGGTGCTGGGTTGGGTTAGTGTCATTGTCGGCATTGTCGCCATGGCCGCGAACACCGCATCAATGGCGTTTGGACGCGATGTGACAGGCGAATTGCCACTCGCCGGCGCGACAGGCGTTTTGGCGACAGTGCTGCTGGCGGTGTGCCTTTTAACGCTCAAAGAAAAAGCCGATTAATCAGCAGGCGAGCCCAGCTCTAACAGAGCATTTTCCTGTGGTTGATTAAGCAGGGCAAATGCCTCGCGGCGATTGCCGTGGAGCCACGTTTGGGCCGCGCGACCGGAGCATGGCAGCACCACCGGCATGGATGCGCATCCGGCCGCGCGCGGCGTCCCTTTTGCAGCCTGTGTGAGAACCGCGAAAGCGGGCACTTCTTCATCTTTCCAAACGCCTGCGAGGCCGAAAATGGGCGCATCGCCCGGCGCAAACCAGTGTTTCAACCTGCGCCCTTCATAATCCGTCCCGCTGCCCCACAGCATAAAGCGCGTTGCAGGAAGGATGCAGCGAAATTCGCTGTTTGACAGATTGCCGATCCAAAACGGGCTTTGCGCATTTCGCACATTGGCAATGCGGCGGGTCGGATCATCGGCATTGGGTGGGGGGAGCACGCCCCACAGGCGCGGCACAATCCTTGGGCGCAGTGGGCGGCCTGCTGGCTTTGGCCCCGCGATAAAGTCACGCCCCGCAGTCACCACCGGCACAAATCGCCCCGGCGCGCCGTAGCCGCCGGCCCACGGGTCATCGCTTGCCGTAGCGCCAAAGCTTTGGGCAATGTCAGCTGCGCTGCAATCGATGCGAACCAGATGTGTCATGTGAGGGATTGACTAGACGCGCATGTCTGCGCGGTCTATCACCTAGCCATCCCCGGGGAGCGCGCTCGCGCTGAGAGGGGCGGGATAAGCACCGCCTGACCCGTTGAACCTGAACCTGTTAACACAGGCGGAGGGAGTGGCCTTTCCTGAGCTTGTCGAAGGAGCCGGCGCAAATCTCTCTTCCGCAATTGGAGAAGAGCGCATGGCCGACATCAACTCACCTGTAGAAATTGGCGTAACCACTGGACCCATCAGAGGCAGCCGGAAGGTCTATGTCGGCGCGCGCACAGGATCTGGTGTTCGCGTGGCCATGCGCGAGATTGATCTGGAAGGTGGCGAGCCTTCGGTCAGGGTCTACGACACCTCCGGCCCCTACACCGATCCAGAGGCCAATATCGATATCAATGCAGGCCTTGCAGCTCTGCGCTCCGATTGGATTGCGGCGCGCGGCGATGTGGAAGAATACGATGCGCGCGAAGTGAAGCCCGAAGACAACGGCCAGCTAGGTCCGGACCGCTCAGGCGGTGTGGCGCAGTTTCCCAATGTGGTGAAGCGTCCCTTGCGCGCCAAAGCCGGCCACAATGTCACCCAAATCCACTATGCGCGCAAAGGCATCATCACGCCTGAAATGGAATATGTCGCCGAGCGTGAGAATCTGGGCCGCGAGCTTGCCAAAGATTTTGTGCGCGATGGGGAGAGCTGGGGCGCTGAAATCCCCGATGTGATTACGCCGGAATTCGTCCGTTCTGAAGTTGCACGCGGCCGTGCGATCATTCCCAACAACATCAACCACCCCGAAACAGAGCCGATGGCGATCGGGCGCAATTTCTTGGTCAAGATCAACGCCAATATCGGGAACAGCGCGGTCGCATCAGACGTCGCGACCGAGGTTGATAAGATGGTGTGGGCAACGCGCTGGGGTGCGGACACGATCATGGACCTATCAACGGGCCGCAACATTCACGACACGCGCGAATGGATCATCCGCAACTCTGCCGTGCCCGTTGGCACCGTGCCGATTTACCAAGCGCTCGAAAAAGTGGGCGGGGTCGCAGAAGACCTGACTTGGGACATCTTCCGCGATACCCTGATTGAGCAAGCCGAACAGGGCGTCGACTATTTCACCATCCATGCAGGCGTGCGACTGCCGTTTGTGCCAATGGCGGCAAAGCGCGTCACCGGGATTGTATCACGCGGCGGCAGCATCATGGCGAAATGGTGCCTCGCGCATCACAAGGAAAGCTTCCTCTACGAACATTTCGACGAAATCTCCGAAATTTGCGCCGCCTACGACATCGCCTATTCGCTGGGCGACGGCCTGCGCCCCGGCTCCATCGCGGACGCCAATGACGAAGCGCAATTTGCCGAGCTCTACACTCTGGGCGAGCTAACGAAGCGCGCTTGGGCGCAAGACGTGCAGGTCATGATCGAAGGGCCAGGCCACGTCCCCATGCACAAGATCAAAGAGAATATGGAAAAGCAGCTGGAGGCCTGCGGCGAAGCGCCTTTCTACACACTCGGCCCCCTCGTCACCGACATCGCCCCGGGATACGACCATATCACCAGCGGCATCGGCGCGGCTCAAATCGGTTGGTACGGCACCGCGATGCTGTGTTACGTGACGCCGAAAGAGCACTTGGGGCTTCCCGACCGCGACGATGTGAAGGTTGGCGTGGTAACGTATAAGTTGGCGGCCCACGCAGCGGACTTGGCCAAGGGTCACCCAGCCGCCAAAGTGCGCGATGATGCCCTGTCAAAGGCGCGCTTCGAATTCCGTTGGAGGGACCAGTTCAACCTCTCCCTAGACCCCGAAACCGCCGAGGAATTCCACGATCAGACGCTGCCAGCTGAGGGCGCCAAAACCGCGCATTTCTGCTCAATGTGCGGGCCGAAATTCTGCTCGATGAAAATCAGCCAAGAAGTGCGTGAGTTTGCGGCGAAGCAGAATGCAGGCGCGGACAGTTTCTTAGCCTCCAATCCAGACACCGCGCACCCTGAGCCTGTCGAAGGGGGAGCGGAGGCAAACGCCCGCACTTCGACAAGCTCAGCACGAGCGGGCTTGAGTAAAGCCGAAGCCGAAGCAGGCATGGAGGAGATGAGCCGGGTCTATAAGGAGAAGGGGCAGGAGCTTTACTTGCCTGAGGATGCGGCGGAATAACCCCCTGATGCGTTATCCTATCGTCATCCCGGACTTGATCCGGGATAACCCCTGAGGCTTGGCGCGTGGTTGATGGGGTTATCCTGAAGCAAGTTCAGGATGACGATGCTCCTTTCACTCGTCATCCCGGACTTGATCCGGGATGACCCTTGAGGTTTGGCGCTTGGTTGATGGGGTTATCCTGAAACGAGTTCAGCATGACGGCTCCTCACCTCAACCCCATCTCCGGTCCCAAATCGCGCCAATCTGGGTTCTCACCCTCCACCAACTCAATCTTCCAATCGCGGTGCCAGTTTTTGAGCTGCTTCTCGCGGGTGATCGCCTCGTCCATAGTCGCAAACATTTCGATATGCACCAGCCGCTTGCAATTGCGGCGTTTGGCGAAGCCTTCGAATTTGCCTTCTTGGTGCTGGTGGTATCGCCCTGGGAGATAAGAAGTAACGCCGATGTAGATATAGCCGCGCTTGCCACTTGCTAGGATGTAGACGCAGGGTTCTTTGGCCATTTTATTAGACTAGCGGGCTCGTCCCCATTCGTCATCCCGGACTTGATCCGGGATAACCCTTGAGGTTTGGCGCGTGGTTGATGGGGTTATCCTGAAACGAGTTCAGGATGACGGTGGGAGGGTTCAGGATGACGCAGTTTGTAGGGGCAGAGTGACGCTAGATCGCTAACGCCCAGGCTGCTCAGTCAACCGCACCAGCTCCCAATCATATCCCAATTCGCGCACCCGTGCCTCCAGCATCCCGCGCAATTGCGCATCGGGCACCGCCTCACGCGTTAGTATCCACAAATACCGCCCCGAAGGCTCGCCGACGATAGACCATTCGTACATGCCATCCGTATCCGGCTCGGACCGGTCGAGCACCCAGTAATCGCCGTAGAAGGGGCCGAAGAAGCTCACTTTCAGCTTCGCGCCGCCTGATCCCTCGACGACTCTGGCACGGCCATTTGCGGTGGTGAATTTGCCATCGAGCCCGTCTTTATAGCACGAATTGACGACCTTGATTTTCGCATCGCCCGAGGTGTCTCTAAGCGAGTATTGCGCTGTTACCCCCTCGCAGCCCTTTTGAAAGGGCGCTTCGTACCGGCCATATTCGTGCCATGTGCCAAGATATGCGGCGAGCTCTACGGGCTTTGCAGGCTGGGGGACGGCAGTGTTGCCGACAGGGCCGGGGGAACCTGCGCACGCGCCAAGCGTGAAGAGAAGGGCGGCGGTTATGGGCAGAGTTATTGGCTTCATATAATCAGAACGATTGCGTGTTTGTGAGGGTTCCATGCCGATATGCGGCGCATCATGGATTGTCGCTTTCGCGGGAATGACAAAGAGTGCGTGGCAGTTCTCTTAAAACCCCACCACTAACCCCGCTCCATAGCCACCAGCACCCGGTCCAAGCTTTGCAAAAACCGTGATCTATCGGCTTTGCTGAACGGCGGCGGGCCTCCTCCTATTCCGTCCATTCCGGCCCGCAAATCTTCCATGATAGCGCGGGTTGCAAGCGCGCTGCCGATGCTGGCGGCGGTGAACGCGTCGCCATTGTGTTTCAGCACGCGGGCGCCTTTCTTTAGGCACCGGTCTGCCAGCGGTATGTCGCCTGTTATGACGACGCTGCGCGGCCCCGCATTATCAGCAATCCAGTCATCCGCAGCGTCAAAGCTGTCATCCACCACAACTCGCTTTACCCGCGGATAGTCGGGGATGCGAAAGGGCGAGTTGCTGACCACGCGCACCTCGGCTTTGAACCGGTCTGCAACGCGGTAGATTTCCTCTTTCACAGGGCAAGCATCGGCATCGATCAGGATTGTGATGGGGGAAGGGATTGTCATGGCTGCTGCCTAGCATAGCGGCGGGACGGTGCGAGGCCCAACCTTTCCTACTCGGCACAAATCTGACTTATCCTGCGCGATGAGCATTCAAAGCACCGCCGCAAATGGCAACTCCGCTGGCGCTTCAAAAAGCGTCTCTCAAACCAACAGCAAAGTCACACCCATTCGCGAGAAGGGCTGGACGCTGCGCAAACAGGCGCAATTTTTGCGCGCCCTTTCTTCGATGCATTGTGTCACTGATGCAGCGCGCAGTGTGGGGATGAGCCGCCAATCGGCCTATCGTTTGCGTTCAAAGTTAAAAGGGAAACCATTTGACCTGGCTTGGGAAGTGGCCTTCCATCACTCTTATGATGTGCTGGCGCACACTGCGCTGGAACGCGCTCTCAATGGGGTGGAAATGCCGGTCTATTTTCAGGGCGAGCTTGTGGGCACTTATCGCCGTTTTGATGAGCGGTTGACGGTCGCGCTTCTTAAAGGAGCAACGCCTGCTGGTAACCCGGTTTTTGGCCGGCTTTCCAATAGCGCTGAAAAGCATGCGCGCGATTTCGAAGCCCTGCTGGGTAAGTTGGAAAAGGGAGTTGATGTGGCTACAGGCGCGTTTAGCGTGGATGATCCGGGGGAATTGGAAGTCGCGGCCGCTCAATTGGGCGCAAACCGTGAAGAAAGGCCTTCCTTCCCCTGTCCGTCAACCTGGTCTGATGACGAATTAATGAAGGCATTAGAGGGGTTTGATGATGAATGATGTAGGTGACACGGTGTAACCTTTGTCACCCTGTCTATTCGCCCAATCATGCGTCCATCTTACGCGAAAACGGGTCTGATTGTGCTTGCCTGAACGCGGATTGCTCCCCACATTGATGGAATAGAAACGAGAAAAAGGAGAGCCTTGCCATGACCATGCAATTTCAGTTCAATTCTGACAGTTCGGTGATGGGTACAGAAAATGTGGCCGAGCGGATTGAGGCTATGATGCGCGATAAGATGGCCCGATTTGAAGATCGGCTGACGCGGTTGGAAGTGCATGTCTCCGATGAAAACGCGCATAAAGGCGGCGCGGATGACAAGACCTGCATGGTCGAAGCGCGCCCGCGCGGTGGACGCCCGATTGGCGTGACCGAACATGCAGGCGATGTCGATACAGCTGCGCGCAGGGCGGCGAACACGATGGTTCAACGCTTGGAACGGGTGCTAGGAAAAGGCGACAAACACAGCCACGATCCGCGGCCTGACAAGGTGATGTGAATAAATTTCGGGCGCGACACTCTTTAATAGAGCGCCACGCCCGAAAGAATTTTTTGAAAAGTAGGGAGTGCCTACTCGACTATCGTAATCTCAACCCGGCGAGCCTCAGCATTGGAAAGCTCTTCGCTGGTTGTGTCATCGGGTTTGACAAGCTCTGTTCGGTCCTCGGCAATGCCAAGGCCTGTCAATTGAGCCTGAACATTTTCAGCGCGCTCTTTGGAAAGGCGTTCATTGATTTCGGCATTGCCAGTCGGATCGTTGAAACCGGAAATAGCAACACTCGCATCAGGATTGGCATCGAGATATTCGCGAATGGTCGCTGAAACGGTTTCAAAATCAGGCGTGACATCGGTTGCGCCGCTGTCGAAATAAACGGTGAGCATGGGTTTGCCATCCCGCGTTCCGGCAGTGACACCAGCACCTTCGGGTGCAGGGGCAGGTTCAGGCTCTGCCACAGGTTCAGGCGCTGGAGCGGGTTCAGGGGCAGGGGCTGCAGGAGCAGCGGCCACGGCCTCTTCCTCATCGTCAGAAAGGATATTGTAACTGGTCCAGATCGAAACCAATGCCGCCACCGCAATGGCGCCTGCTGCAACCAATGCGACCAGACAGCCGGTTTGGAACATCGTGTCTTCGGCCTCGTCGCGCTTGCGCCGCGTCCCTGCGTTTGTTTGCACCGGATCAGCCATAGTCATTACCCCTCTGTATCGACCTCACGAGGACTCGAATATTGCAGGGGAGTGTAGCGTAACAAACGAGAATGACAAGTTTGCACTACACTTTGCATGTAAGGCAATGTGGACGAATGGGGGATTGCGATTGAGTTGAGAGGCTAGGCCGCCGCAACAGGCTCCCCAAAAATGCCGACCTCGCCCAAGATTGCTTCGATCTTTTTCTTCACTCCGAAAAAGCCAGCTTTCGCAAAAGGCCAGGTGGCTTTGTCCAATTCGGATGTGAGAATGTGAAGGTGGTTTTGATCGGCAAGGGGCTGAAAATCGCCCAGCAAAGCGTCTTTGGTCCATCCCACTGGCAGATAAGGAACAACAACGTGACGGAGCCCCGCTTTGGCAAGGATATCGCTGAGAGATTGGTCGCCGGGCCACATCACCGTGTCGCAGCCAAAGGCATTGCCCGCTTCTTGGACGCTTGCCTCAACGGCGCGCATCGCAAATTCACGAGCATCGCTTCCCATGCTGACAGGTGAGCGCGCATCGGGCCGGGCAGTGCCGATGATGAGCGATGGCTTTGCTGGCAAAGTGATCGCTTCGTGGTGCGCGGCCTCATCATGGAGCAAGAGTGCGAAAGGTTCATCAGGTATGCCGGAGTGCGGGAAAGTGATGGGATTGCGGCCATGCTCTTCGCGTTCTTCAAGCGCAGGCGCATCAAGGGCCAAACCCTGTGCTATCAAAGGGCCGCTGAGATGATTGGCGGTGTAGCGTTCAATATTGTCAGGCCGTGCCAAATAGGTTTTGCCTTTTGTGTGCAATCCGCCAACCCAGCGCCAGGAAAGAGTGTTGGAAGCGGCATCGCCATCGACCAGATGGCGCAGGAAAAAGTCAGCGCCCAATTGCCAATCGAGCTTCAGCGTGAAGATCCAGATACTGGCAAACCACATTCGAGCGTGATTGTGCAGATAGCCGGTTTCCACCAGTTCGCGCGCCCAATGGTCGAATGCGGCAATGCCAGTGTGGCCCTCGGTTGCTTCGGCATATGCTTTTTGAAGGCCCGAATTGGCCTCCATTCTTTCAAGTGCCGCATTTCGATCGCCGCAATAACTTCGCCAGATGCTGGGCCGCTGTTCCAGATAGCCTTTGAAATAGATGCGCCAAAAAACCTCGGCGATGAATTTGTCGGCAGCTTTCGGGCTGTGGGTGGAAAGCACTGCGGCGATGACTTCTTGTTCGTTGAGCAATCCAGCGTGCAGCCATGGCGAAAGCTGCGACACATTGCCTCTGAGCCCATCGTTTTTGGGTGGGTCATCAAAATTGCGGCTGTTTTCGTAAGCTTTGCCGGCATGGGGCAGAAAGTCAGTCAGGCGCGAAAGCCCTGCGGCTCTGGTGGGGATGAAAATCATGGTCACTTAACACCGCTTCGCAAGCCTTGTTCCGAGGTGAAGTGGTGAAACGTCGCTCCACCAAAGGTCCAAGATTTCGGAACATCCAGCCTAAGGATGATTTCGTATATCTATGTGTGACTGCGGCATCGCCGTCGTCCACGTCGTCAAAATCCCCCTAAGAATTTCAAGGACACTTTTTATGAAAACCCTCCGATTTACTCTAGCTTCTGCTGTTGCTCTTTCGCTTGCTGCTTGTGCAGGCGAGGCTGGTGAGGAAACCACCGAAGAAACAGCGGCCACCGAAGAAGCCAGCACAGCAGGCACCATCGTCGAAGTGGCACAAGGCGATGAAAGCTTTTCTACGCTTGTCACCGCTGTAGTGGCGGCAGAACTGGCGGAAACGCTTTCAGGCGAAGGGCCATTCACCGTCTTTGCCCCAACCAATGATGCGTTTGGCAAATTGCCAGAAGGCACTGTTGAAACTCTCGTTTCAGACGACAAAGAGACATTGGGTGCGATATTGACATACCACGTTGTCGAAGGCGCGGTTGATGCTGAGACATTGACCGCTGCCATCACTGAAGCGGGCGAAGAAGGCTACACTGTCACGACTGTTGGCGGCGGTACATTCACCGCTAGCGTGGTTGAAGATGCCGTTGTTCTTACCGATGCCGCAGGCAACACTGCCACAGTGACCGCGACTGATGTGGAAGCGTCAAACGGCGTTGTGCATGTCATCGATACGGTGCTGATGCCGCAGTAAATCTGCAAAGCAAAAGAGGGCGGGGCTCTTGACGGAGGCCCGCCTTTTTGCGTTCCTGTCGCTCGGTACACATGAGGTTTGCGGAAGGGAGAGGACAATGCGGTATTCATGGGGCACCTGTATTGCGGCCAGCCTTGCGGCATGCAGCCAACCCGATGCGATTTCGCGCGACGCTGAGCCCTTTAATGGCATCGATCAAAGCGAGACTATTATTGTAGCGGGGACCGAACCTTTCTGGTCAATCAAGATTGTTGATGATGAAGCGATCTATTCAGCGCCAGAGAATTTGGATGGCACGATGTTTTCCGTATCGCGGTTTGCGGGCAATAACGGGCTTGGCTTTTCAGGTGAGCTTGAAAGCGAAAAACTTGTCCTCTCCGTCACGCCGGGTGATTGCAATGATGGGATGAGCGATGAAATCTACCCTTATACGGCGACGCTAGTGTGGGGGGATGAAACCCGCTTTGGCTGCGCCGAAACGCTTGTCCAAGAAAGCGAGATGTAACGAGCCCCTCATACTTTTGCTGATGCTATTGGGCTTGTGCCGAACTTTCGAAAACGGCACTCTGCGAACGATATGAGGGGGATCGATTATGTCTGATAAAACCGGAGGATGCTTGTGCGGACAGGTGCGTTACACCTTTTCAGGTGATCCACTTGTTTGCGTGACGTGCCATTGCACCAATTGCCAAAAACAGGCCGGCACGGCGCTGTCTGTGATTGTCGGGGTGGCGGAAACGGCGCTTGAAATCGAAGGCGAGGTTAAAACGTACAACGATACAGGTGACAGTGGATCGCCTGTTTATCGGCAGTTTTGCCCCGAATGCGGATCGCCCGTCTTCACGCGGCTCGATCGGGGGGATGGCATGATGTTTATCAAAGCAGGGACGTTTGACGACACCTCTTGGATCAAACCAGCTTTCCATTGCTACACCAAAAGCAAGCAGCCTTGGGTCGAACTGGGCGAGGTGCCTGCTTTCGAAACAGTGCCAGAAGGCATGTGATTGGCCCCGCCATTGTTACTAGATGTCAATGGGTGAAAGACCAATTTGCGCAGGGTATGGGATTAGCCTTAGAATTGTCACTTATTGTGCAATGCAAAAACTCGGAACATCGTCCCCCCTATCTCGTTATAGGGGCAAACGAGACACAAACTGGCGCCTGCTCGAATTATCCCCCTTTAGTAGGGCAGCATCGCTGGGAAAGTAGGTATCATGAATTTCGATGACGAGCGGGACCGCGCTCGCCTGAGCAATCAGGCGAGCATGCGGTTCGACGACGCACCTGACCGCTTCAAAGCGGGCGGGGCTGAAAACAAATTCTCAGGATCATCCGGTGTCCTGTTCGAACAGGCTATGGCGCAAACTCGCATGGCAATTTGCCTTTGCGATCCACACCAGGATGACATTCCCATTGTGTTCGCCAATCGCGCATTCCGCCGATTAACGGGCTATTCCGAAGAGGAAATCGTTGGGCGCAATTGCCGATTTCTCCAAGGTCCAAACACCGATCCTGAACCCGTTGCGCGTATCCGCGATGCGATTGCGAAGGAGGATGTTGTGGTGGTTGAGTTG
This sequence comes from Pseudomonadota bacterium, assembly GCA_038532855.1. Classification (GTDB taxonomy): domain Bacteria; phylum Pseudomonadota; class Alphaproteobacteria; order Sphingomonadales; family Sphingomonadaceae; genus Erythrobacter. The sequence goes on along the minus strand of JBCAZT010000008.1, from coordinate 7,999 downwards.
CTTAACTACCGCAAAAACGGCACCCCGTTTTGGAATGCCTTACACCTGGGTCCGATCTATAATGATGCGGGCGAGCTTGTGTATTTCTTCGGCAGCCAATGGGACGTGTCCGATGTTCGCGCAGCGCGCGCTCAAGAACAACACGCCAAAGATATGGCGCGCGAGCTTTCGCACCGGATGAAAAATATGTTCGCCGTTATATCGGGCATCGTCAATGTGACAGGCCGTGTTCGCGGAGTGCAAAGCGAAGCGGCTGAAATCAATTCGCGCATACAAGCCTTAGGCCGCGCTTATGAGTCCACTCTGGATGACGCAGCCAGCGGCAGCATCGAAATTGGCGATGCAATCCGCGCTGTTTTGCTGCCTTACGATGGCAATGAAGAACGTCTGGAATTGCTCGGCAATGGTGTCAGAATGCCTTTCACTGTGATTTCAGTGATCGGAATGATCCTGCACGAGCTTGCCGCGAATGCGACGAAGCACGGCGCCTGGAAGAACAATTCAGGTAAGGTCGCGGTTGATTGGTCATCAGGCGATGATCAAATGTTAACGCTGACTTGGCGCGAAGAAGGTGGCCCTGCAGTCGATGAAACTGCCATATCTGCTGGCACCGGAACAGCAATTGTGGACCGGTTGCTATCCAGCGGCAGAGGATCAATAGTGCGTCAATGGGATAAGGCAGGGTTGATCGCGACAGTAACCGTGCCTGTGCGAGGATCGCTATGACACAGACTTTCACATTGCTTCTGCTCGAAGACGAGCCGTTGATTATGCTTGATTTAGAGTATGCCGCCGAAGACCGCGGCTGCATTGTGCTAAGCTGTGCGTCATGTGACGATGCGCTGGTCCATATCGAAGCTGGCACACAAATCGATGCTGCGGTTTTGGATGTATCCTTGGGAGATGGCCAGACATGTTTCCCGGTTGCTCAAAAACTCGCTCAGCTCAAAATTCCGTATATTCTTCATTCTGGCGACCTTGATCGTCACAATGAACGTATCCGAGACATTGACGCGCAATTGGTGGCAAAGCCTGCCTCGGCGGAAAGTGTTATTAGCCACGCCATAGCGCACGCCAAAGGGCGCGATAATGGCAACAAGCAAATCGCCGCCGAATAGACCAGTTCAAGAGCTTAACCGTAAGCGGGAATACTTAGAACAATCCCGGCATTTCATATTGCGCTACGCTTGGACGGTCAGGCTGTAACGGTTCGCGACCACCCACACTAAAGGCACCCTGCTGCCCCGGCGTCCCGGTGATCGGAGTGCAGGTTCGCCCAGCAAGGAAATCCAGCGCTCTAGAAATGGATGCCTCGGCCGGATCGCCAAAAGCTCTAAAGATATCATCCGTCGCGCGACATGTATTGGGCATTACACTGGCAAGCCCTGTGAAATAGTCACCATTTCCGTCTGCATTGACAGTTTGGAATGTGACAGCACGGATCCGAAGATCGCAGGCGGCAAGATCAAAACCAAACTGTCCAACGGGTTTCCCAGATGTGTCGCTGCCGATTAGTGCGATGCTATCGCTGGCGATGTAAGGTATCATTGAATTGGTGACTAACTCGCTGGCTGATGCCGTACTTCCAGTTGCGATCACTGCAATTTTCGTTGGCTGGATCGCATTGGCCTCGGTTTGGAACAATTCGGTCGTATTTTCCGCTGATTTTGAAGCTCTCAAAACCGTTTCGCTGAAAACCTGGCCAACCCGGCCTTGACCCATCAAATCGCCAAGTGTTTCTGCAACCCTCACAAGGCCACCGCCATTGTAGCGGAAGTCAAAGATCAGTTCTGTTACACCTTCGCTCGCAAAAAGCTGGAATGCATCGCGCAATTGATCTTCAGCATCCGAAACAATGAAGGTGCGCAAGTTTAGATACCCAACCTTTTTGCCCCCATCATCCAAAATGAGAGAGCCATACCGGTCTGAAATCGGATCAAGCGAAAACTCGGTTTTTGTAACGCTTTGCTCGACTGTCGCGCCGCCGGGAGTAGTGAAGCGTAAGACGCGCTGTACGCCGGGATCGGAGGGGCCAAGGGCATCTATCACTGCCGATGGCCCGCCTGCTGCCATTAGGCTTGATACAGTTTCAAGATTGCCTGCGTCGGTTCCAATCGCCAGCAACTCACTCCCGCGGTCAAAACCAGCCTGAAAGCCGTTGCCATTTTCAAAGGCTTCTATGCCAAAAACACGGTTGTTGACCGTGTCATAAACTAATCGAATGCCGAACCCAGCGCTTGACCCTGAAGAAATGAGCTCATTTTCTTCTGCGATCGATGTGGCAAAGGTAAATCCGACATCGCGCGACTGTGCACGGGCAGGTGCAACTCTTGCGTTTAGGAAGGACTGCACATCGGTAAAGTCTGCTTGATTGACCGTGTTATCCAGCAGATCGGGAAACAGATACCATTCGTTGAGCACGTCATCTGCAAATGCAATTTGATCGCTGACAGCGCATCCGGCCGTTCCTGTTGGAGTAGGCGTTGGAGCAACAGCCACCGCATTTGAGTTGGAACCACCGCCTCCGCAAGCTGTTAGAATGAGTGCAAGGGAAGCTGTAACCGCAGTGGTGCGAGCAAGTTTCATAGGGAAGCGACTCCGAGAATTTATCATTGGTCACATATGGACCGGTCTTTAAAATATACTCTGAACATGCCGCCCTTGAGCCGATTGAGCAAGATTTCCACCCACATTTCACACTTTGTGACAGGCTGAAACGTTGATTCTTTGGGCTTTTCGGTGAGTTTTCCGCAGAAACCGGGGTAAATGTTGTCCTCGCACCTCGTTTCCGCGGTGCGTTGCGACTAGCTACACTAGGATGAAAGCGACTCAATCATGACTGAAATGCCTGATTGGCTAAAAGGCAAATTGCCTGCTGCAGCCCAGCATTCTGGGCTAGCCATTGCCGCTCTAGGCGACGTAAAGTCGTTTGAGCGCGGCGGATTTTCTTTGTCGAGTCCCGCGTTTGATGGTGGCGAGGAATTGGATCCTTGCTTTACAGCCAAAGAAGAAGACGCAGTTGCACCTCCATTGGAGTGGAGCGCGCCGCCACCCGGTAGCCAGGAGCTGGTTGTGATCGTCGAAGACGCATCCAGCGATGTTGAAAAGCCGCAATGTCATTGGCTTGTTTGGGGTTTGGCAGGGCAAAAAGGCAAATTGCTGGAAGGCGAAGCACCGCCTCGTGCTGGTAAGAATGCACACGGCAATTCCGAATGGCTGCTGCCTGATCCGCCTGTGGGGGAGACGCGCCATTATGTATTCCAAATTTTTGCGACCGAGCTTCCACTCACGCTGATGCCCGGTGCAACCCGCGATGATCTCATCGCATCGATCAAAGGTTTCGTAACAGCCAGTGCGGTGCTTTATGCCCCGTTTACTGGTGTCGAGGCTGATGACGGCGCCGACTGGGATGATGATTTTGAATAACCTACCTTTTATCGCCTAATTTCATAAGGGAGACGACCATGGCGAATGCATTGCAAAAACCAGTGCAGCTTTCGAGCGAACTAGAAGCAGTAGTGGGCAAAGGCCCGATGCCGCGCACCGAAGTCACCTCGAAAGTGTGGGCCTATATCAAGGCCAACAACCTGCAAAAAGAATCTGACAAGCGTACCATCGTGCCTGACGCGAAATTGGGCGCTGTGATCGGCAATGATGAAATCAATATGATGAAAATGACAGGCAAGATTTCAAAGCATCTGACCTGATCTGATTTTCATACGACAATTTAGAAACGGCGCGAACCATTCCAGTTTCGCGCCGTTTTCTTTTGAGGCTTTTAGGTTCCCAAATGGTTCGATACGAGCCGCTTAAAGACGACCGGTCATAATGCGTACCGGCTAGTGCGCTCTTTAAATCCACTCCGGCATAACCGATGAATCCAGCGCCATACCGGGTAAGTTACCTCCAAATTGGAGGAATGATGCAAAGCTGAGGTTCCAAAGCGCAGTTGAAGTAATACCGCCTAGGTTCTTTAGCCCCATAGAGCTGGGACAATCCAAACCGCGCTCATCGCAATAACAGCGACTGCGAGGCCGATGCCTAGCACATAGCGCATATGCCCTGTGGTATGTGCTGCGCGTGCGTCGTCGTCTTCAATGTGAATCTCTTTTCCGTCGGTGTACATAAGGTCCTCCGTAGTAGTCCTTATGAAACCAACGGTGAGTTCACCGTGCTGTTCCGAAAAACAGCGCCTTAGTCGCGCAAAAGCTCATTTATCCCAGTTTTTGAACGGGTTTGCGCGTCCACCGTTTTTACTATCACAGCGCAGTAAAGTGATGGCCCGGGCGACCCATCTGCGAGTGGTTTTCCTGGCAGCGCACCGGGTACTACCACAGCGTATGGCGGCACTTCGCCCATATGAATTTCGCCTGTCGCGCGATCGACAATTTTGGTGGAAGCACCAAGATATACACCCATAGAAAGCACCGCGCCTTCGCCCACGCGCACGCCTTCGGCGACTTCGCTTCGTGCACCGATAAAAGCGCCATCGCCAATGATTACGGGTTCCGCCTGAAGTGGCTCCAAAACGCCGCCAATGCCTGCGCCGCCTGAAATATGGACGTTCTTACCGATCTGCGCGCACGAACCAACGGTCGCCCACGTATCCACCATTGTCCCTTCATCGACATAAGCGCCGATATTGACAAAGCTTGGCATCAAAACGGCGCCTTTGCCGATAAAGCTTCCCCGGCGAACCACCGCGCCGGGTACTGCGCGGAAACCGGCATCACGAAACCGATTGTCGCCCCATCCTTCAAACTTGCTTGGCACTTTGTCGAAGGCAGGCTCACCAGCGCACCCTCCCGCCATAATGCGGTTATCGTTGAGGCGAAAAGACAGCAGCACCGCTTTTTTCAACCACTCATTGACCTGCCAACCGCCATCAGCCAGCGGCTGCGCCACGCGAGCCTCGCCGCTATCCAGCATTACAAGCGCATCAGCGACAGCGGGGCCTACAGCGCTACCAGGAGTAATGTCCTGGCGATTTTCCCAAGCTTCTTCGATTTGAGTGATTAATGTCTGTGTCATTTTGATTTCCGGGGGTTTGGGTGAATTGTTTCCGCTGCTAGCGATCCCGGTGCGGTGCAGCAAGGGCGGAGCGCCATGTCCCCATAATGTCGCAGAGATTTATCCAAAATAGAGGTTTTACAGCTTGTCACTTGCCTTGCTGTTAAGCTTACTCTTAAACCTCACGCTTAGGAGGACAGCTGACAGGAAACAAAATTATGCTGCAAAAACCTCCTTTCGTCCGCAATGCAGACGCCCCGCTCAATATTCATCGGACAAATCGCTCACAGATTAGACCTGATGCAAACGCACCGATTCAATGGAAAGTCGTTGCAGCCGCTGTTGCGTGCGCAGCGCTTACCGCTTGTGGCGGCGGCGGTGGTGCGACCGGAGGCGGCGTCGCTTCGCTTCCTCCACCTCCTCCGCCTCCACCACCTCCGCCGCCTCCCCCTCCCCCACCGCCTCCACCCCCACCGACTAACTTCGATACGCAGGAATTTCGCCGCTCGGATGGCCCAGCTTTTCACGCTGCCGATGAAGCGTGGCAGCAAGACTTTACGGGTGCTGGAGAGATCATTGCCGTTATCGATACCGGCATTGATGAAGACAGCCCGGAATTTGCAGGGCGTATCCATCCGAATTCTACCGATATAGTCGCCAATAGAGGCGTAACGCCCGAAGATGATCATGGCACCAACGTGTCACTGGTCGCGGCCGCTGGCCGAGATGATACCGGCGTGCTGGGCATAGCTTTTGATAGCCAGCTTTTGGCCATTCGCGCTGACAGTGTGGGAAGCTGCGGGAATGATACGCCGCAGGACGCCAACCTTGATTGTAGTTTTGCCGATCGTGACATTGCAGCAGGTGTTGATTTGGCGATTTCAACCGGCGCAACAGTTATCAATCTTAGCCTTGGCGGAGGCGGCGCATCGCAGCCTTTGCGCAACGCAATAACTCGCGCTGCCAATGCCGGCATTGTGGTGGTGGTTGCGGCCGGTAATGGCGGCGATGGCTCTGATCCAGATATTGACCCAGACCAGCCCGATCCATTTGCATCCAGTCTGCAGCAGGCTGGGAACGGTAACGTGATTATTGTGGGATCAGTCGATGATCAGGGCGAAATATCTGGCTTCAGCAATCGCGCTGGCGATTTTGCCAGCTCTTACTTAAGCGCACGCGGACAGCGCATTTGCTGCGTGTATGAAGACGGCGAGTTGTTTGTTGAAGATGTCAATGGGCAGCAATTTGTAACACTGTTTTCCGGGACCAGCTTTGCAGCACCGCAAGTTGCAGGTGCCGTTGCTTTGTTGGCGCAAGCCTTCCCAAATCTTGAAGCTACAGAGATCGTCGAAATCCTTTTGGACACGGCAAGCGATGCAGGCGATGCCGGGACAGATGCGATCTTTGGCACAGGGATACTCGATATCGCCGCAGCGATATCGCCCCAGGGGACGACGCGTCTGGCGAGCACTGGTTCAACGCTGGCGCTGGCCGATGATTTTATCATTGGGTCTGCAGTTATGGGTGATGCACTGCTCGGATCGGGGGTCAGCACCGTTGTGCTCGATCGTTATGACCGCGCTTATGATGCTGATTTTGCCTCTCGGTCGCGTACGGCAGCTCAGACGCAACGCTTGCGCGGCGCTGTTGAGCGGGCAGGTTTTACCCATTCGGTGCGGTCGGATGACTTGTCATTGGCGGTGACCGTTGGCGATGGCCCCTTAGCTGGCGGCCTAAACTGGGCCCGCGACTTGCAATTGTCATCGCAAGATGCGTTGGGAGCGAGAGTTCTGGCAGCACGCGCTGCGGCTAGAATTGCGCCTGATTTGAAACTTGGTTTTGCGATCTCGCAAAGCGCAAAAGGGCTGGTTGCTCAATTACAGGGATCGGATCGCCCAGCTTTTGCGATTGCGCCTACGGCTGGCAATGATGCCGGATTTATCGAAAGCAGCGATATCGCCTTTGCCGCTCGCCACCAGATTGGCGAATGGGGATTGACTGTGTCGGCCGAAAATGGACGTGCATGGCTAAGCAATGAACGCCGTGAGGTGAACATTCTGCCGGGTCTTCGTGAACGCCGTCCAATGACCAATTTCAGCCTCTCTGCGGACCGCACATTTGGCGATCTGAATACCAATTTTGGTCTGACGTGGCTGCAAGAAGATGGCACCGTCCTTGGATCGCACTTCAATTCCACTTTCGGCGTTACTGGAGCTGATACCGTCTTTCTGGATGGAGAGGCAAGCTATAAGCTGGCTCATGATTGGCGTTTGGGCGGGTCTGTGCGCACCGGACTTACGCGGCCGCGTGCTGGTTCATTGATTGGCGAAAATTCTCAGCTCTTGACACAAGGCTGGTCGTTAGACCTTTCAAAGCGCAGCACATTTGCATTCGGAGACAGTTTGGGCTTTCGCCTTAGCCAACCCCTGCGGGTAAGCGGCGGCGGCATCGATTTTGATCTGCCTATCGCCTATGATTATGCGACAGAGAGCCCAATCCTTGGCACACAGCGTCTGTCACTAACGCCAACCGGTCGCGAAGTTATGGGCGAGTTTGCTTGGGGATCGCCGCTGTTCTTTGGTTACGCATCGGCCAGCGTGTTTTATCGCAATGAACCGGGGCATTTCTCCAATGCGCCAGACGATGTTGGGGCAGTAATCCGGTTTGACGCGTCGTTCTAGCGGCGGCGCGTTCTACTCAGGCATCCCGGCAGCTAGCGCGAAATTGTATGCGTTCTCCATCAAGGGAGCAACACGTTCGCTCATCTGCTTCGCATGGGCCGAAGATGCCGTCCCATCGATCACACGCTTTTTTATGCCCTGCATAATGCCTGCTAGCCGGAACAGGTTGTAGGCGAAGTACCAGTCCATCGGCGGCACCGGGTAGCCGGTGCGCGCGACGTAGCGATCCACCGCTTCCTTGACCGAGGGGATACCGAGCGCTTCGATATCGACATCGGCCAACCCTGCGCGTCCGTCACCCGGCTGAT
>JBCAZT010000007.1:0-45081 GCA_038532855.1 Pseudomonadota bacterium | reverse complement strand
GGCAGGCTGGGGACACCGCGCGACATTGCAGGGCTGGTGCTGTATCTTGTCGCGCCTGCTTCTGAATGGATCACCGGACAGTGCATTGCAATGTCGGGTAAGCCATAAGGCAACAGTCGCTCAAATGTAGCCATCATCCTGAACTCGTTTCAGGATAACCCTCTAGGCTTTTGATCCGGTGTTATCCTGAAACAAGTTCAGGATGACGAAGATGCGTCATTTGGATAGGGGCAAGAGCGATGGAACAACCTGCCTACCAAGCCATTCACGATGCCGCCTGCGCGGGCGGCGAGATGAGCTATATTGACCCGGAGACAGGTTACATGGTGTTCACAAGGCTCGCGCATGAAAAGCGCGGGACATGCTGCGGCTCAAAATGCAGGCACTGTCCGTTTGAGCATGTGAATGTGAAGTGAGTATTGGTCTCCCCTCCTCCTTGTGAGGAGGGGCTGGGGGTGGAGGTCCGCGCGTCAGCGCGGTTATCAAACAGAACGAGCCTTGCGGCTCGAACCCACCCCTTGATCCCCTCCCTTGCTCAGGGAGGGGAAACGCCTGTTGGTCACGGCAGTCAAAGGGCGACCGCCCGCCCGCAGCGGGTGCAGCTTTGCTGCACGTCCAGCGTGGATACGCGTCCGGATGGGCTCGCGAAAAACAACTATGTAAGAAAATCTGGCTGGGGTGGCAGGATTCGAACCTGCGCATGCCGGTACCAAAAACCAGTGCCTTACCACTTGGCTACACCCCAGCAGAAGCGCGGCTTATAACGCGCGTTTTTCAGATGTGAAGAGGAAACCTTGCGCAAACTTGCAAGGGTTCCCGCGATCAGTCCAAATTCTTGCCTTCAAAGTCGGCAGCCGAATGGCGCTCGGGCAGTTGCGTATCCTCTTCGCCCCATGTTTTGTTGACGATCCGCCCGCGCTTTACCGCCGGACGCGCGGCGATTTCGTGGACCCAGCGCGCGACGTTTTTATATTCCTCGATTGAAAGGAAGGTTTTCGCCTCGTTATAGATCGTCCCGAATACGAAGGGTGCCAGCCATGGGAAGTTTGCAATATCGGCGATGGTGTATTCATCGCCTGCAAGGAAGCGTGTTTCTCCCAATCGTTGGTCCGCAACATCGAAAATCCGCTTGGTTTCCATGGCATAGCGGTTGATGGGATATTCGTATTTCTCTGGCGCATAGGCGTAAAAATGCCCAAAACCGCCGCCAATGAAGGGGCCGCTTGCAACCTGCCAGAACGTCCAAGAGAGTACTTCTGCACGCGCAGCCGGGTCTGTAGGGAGGAATTCTCCGAATTTCTCAGCGAGATAAACAAGGATTGCGCCTGATTCGAATACGCGAATGGGTTTGTCGCCTGAATTGTCGATCATCGCGGGGATTTTTGAGTTGGGGTTGATCCCCACAAAACCGCTGGTGAATTGCTGACCTTCGCCGATATTTACGGTGTAGGCGTCATATTCCGCGCCCTTATGGCCTGCTTCTAACAATTCTTCGAGCATTATGGTCGCTTTAACACCATTGGGCGTTGCGAGCGAATGCAGCTGAAACGGATTGTCGCCTTGTGGCAGAGGCTTTTCCTCACGTGCGCCTGCTGTTGGGCGGTTGATATTGGCAAAGCGCCCGCCGTTTTCAGAATCGTAAGTCCATACTTCGGGCGGCGTGTAAGTGGGATCAGCCATCAAATAGGGCTCCTTTATGGGGCAGTGTTTTGTCTTGGTTCGTCATGTGGGGGATCACGGTTACGCGCGCAAGTCAGTGAAGGCGCGCCGCATTGCTAGGCACATTAACCAAATGCCGCTAAAGGCGCAGATTATGAGCGCAAAAACGCACCCTTTTTACGATTTGCACGAACAAGGCCTTGTTCGGGTGGCAACAGCAACCCCGCTGCTGCGCCCTGCTGATGTCGCCTTCAACACAGACGGCATTATTGCTGAGGCGACAAAGGCGCATGATCAAAATGTGGATCTGCTGGTCTATCCAGAATTGTGCGTTACCGCCTATGCGATTGATGATCTTCTGTTGCAGCATGCTCTGCTGGTGGCCGCAGAACATGCGGTGGTCGATGTGGTTGAGGCAAGCGCAGGCCTGACACCGGTCTTGGTCATTGGCGCGCCTTTGCGCCGGGGTAGTGCGGTTTACAATTGCGCGATTGTGATTGCTGATGGTGCGATTTTGGGTGTCATCCCCAAAAGCTATCTTCCCAATTACCGCGAATTTTATGAAAAGCGCCATTTCGCTCACGGACGCGGCATTACTGATGCTTGGATCAAGATTGGCGATGAGGACGTGCCATTTGGCACCGATCAAGTGTTCGCGGCGAGCAACATTTCTGGTTTCACGTTTGGCGTAGAGATTTGTGAGGATTTCTGGGCGCCCAATCCTCCCGGCACAATGGCAGCTTTGGCGGGCGCAAATATCCTTTGCAATTTGTCAGCTTCACCCATCACCATTGGGCGCGCGGATGACAGGCACTTGCACTGTCGATCGATGAGCGCGCGTTCGATTTGCGCCTATGTCTATTCTGCCAGCGGCCATGGTGAAAGCACCACTGATCTGGCTTGGGATGGGCAGGGCGTCATCTACGAAATGGGCGCATTGCTTGCTGAAAGCGCGCGTTTTGATCGTGAGCCTGAGCTGTGCGTGGTTGATGTCGATCTTGATCGGATCGCAGCAGAGCGAATGCGCAATCAAACCTTTGCCGATGCGGCAGAGGCGGCGGGCAGGCCCGAAGACACCTACCGCGTCGTCGATTTTGAACACAAAGGCGCGTCCACGGAATGGGAAGAGGAGCCGTCCTATAAGGATATCGGCCTCATCCGGCCCGTGCGCCGTTTCCCGTTTGTCCCCAACGATCCCAAGACATTGGATGAAGATTGCTATGAGGCGTTCAACATTCAGGTCGATGCATTGATGCGCCGGATCGAGGCGACCCATGCGAAAAGTCTTATCATCGGAATTTCGGGCGGATTGGACAGCACCCATGCATTGATCGTCGCGGCCAAAGCATGCGACCGTCTGGGCCTGCCGCGCACAACCATTCGCGGCTACACCATGCCCGGCTTTGCAACTTCTGGTGGCACCAAATCAAACGCTTGGAAGCTGATGGAAGCGTTTGGCATTACAGCAGAAGAAATCGATATAAAACCAGCAGCCAAGCGCATGCTCGAAGATATGAAGCACCCGTTTGCAGATGGTGAGCCGCAATATGATGTGACGTTTGAAAATGTGCAGGCAGGCCTGCGCACGGATTACCTGTTCCGCCTTGCGGGCCAGCATTCCGGCTTTGTCGTGGGCACAGGAGATCTAAGCGAACTCGCGCTTGGCTGGTGCACCTATGGCGTTGGCGATCATATGAGCCATTACGGCGTTAACTCAGGCGTTCCCAAAACGCTGATCCGCTATCTGATCCGCTGGAGCGCTGAGACCAAGCAATTCTCTGACGAATGCGGTGATGTCCTGCTGTCTGTCTATGACACCGTGATCTCACCTGAATTGGTGCCAGCAGACGATGATGGCGCGATACAGGACACAGAAGCGCATATTGGCCCTTATGAGCTCAACGACTTTTTCCTCCACCACACGATCCGATATGGCCAACGCCCCTCAAAAATCGCGTTCTTGGCCTATCACGCTTGGAAAGATGCGAAAGCAGGCGCATGGCCAGCGGGCTTTCCAGAGGATCGCAAAAACGAATACACACTGAAAGAGATCGCCGGTTGGCTTGAGAAATTCCTCAAGCGTTTCTTCGGATTTTCGCAGTTTAAACGCAGCGCGTTGCCTAACGGGCCTAAAGTGTCATCGCATGGTGCACTTTCCCCACGCGGCGATTGGCGTGCGCCCTCGGACAGCATGGCGGATGTTTGGCTCAAGGAATTGGCAACAGGCATTCCGCCAGAAGTCTGATTTAACAATTGGTTAGCCGTTTGTTTACCATAGAGAATTAGAACCACCTTTGAAAAAATAAAAGTGGGGAACTCTCTGTGGCCATTCAATTGTGGATGGCGCTGGCATGTGTGCTGGTTGCTGCCATGCAAATTGGATTTCTGTTTCTTGAAGCGGGCTTTGTCCGTTCCAAGAACAGCATCAACGTGTCCATGAAGAACCTTGCTGATTTTGTTCTCGCGGTTCTGTCATTTCATATCCTCGGCGCCGCCATCATGTTTGGCGGAGGCCTCGGTTTTGTTGGATTTGACACCGGCCTGATCGCCTATTCCGGATCAGGCGAGATAACTCTCTTTCTTTTGTTCCAGGCGCTGTTTTGCGGCACCGCTGCCACGATTGTTTCAGGTGCGGTTGCAGAACGGATGCGCTTTACCGCCTACCTTATCCTTACATTGCCGCTGACAATGCTTGTTTATCCGATGGTGGGCCATTGGGCTTGGGGAGGATTGCTCCCTGGAGCCGAGACACAAGGCTGGCTGGAACGGGTTGGCTTTTTCGATTTTGCCGGATCCAGCGTCGTGCACCTAACCGGCGGCGCTGCGGCGCTTGCCATCTTGATGGTTGTTGGCGCGCGCGATGGCCGGTTTGGCAAGCGCAACGAAGAATTGCGCTCTGTCCATGGCCATAGCCCAATTTTGGCTGGCTCAGGCGCACTTGTGCTGCTTGTGGGCTGGCTAGGGTTTAATTCTGGCGGTTTGGAGCCAGGCAGTGATGAATTTGCACGCGCTTTGTCCAACACGCTGCTTGCGGGAAGTGCTGGGAGTTTGGGAGCATTGGTCTTTGCCCATCAGCGCGATGGATTTTTCCGCGCCGACCGCGCGATCAATGGCCTTTTAACAGGCCTGGTTGCGATCACCGCAAGCGCGCCTTTCGCTTATTCCTTAGGCGCAATCATCCTTGGCGCGGCAGCTGGAATGGCGGGTGTGGCCGTGACCGATTGGCTAGAACAAAAACGCCGAATTGATGACGCAGTCTATGCCGTAAGCGTGCACGGATTTGGCGGGGTGTTTGGGACAGTCGCGGTGCCGCTCATCGTGCCATCCAGCGTCATCGCCAACGCAATGTTCGTGCAGCTTGGTGTCCAGCTGTTGGGCGTTGCCGTGATTGGCAGCTTCGTTTTTGCAGCCATGGGCACAATAGCCCGGTCAATGCACGCTCGTGGAGCCTTACGCGTCTCGCTCGAGGACGAACGGCGCGGCCTGAACTTGTCAGAGCATAACGCGCTGATGGGCAATGCAGAACTGGTAAAGACGCTCAATAAAATCAATGATGGTGTTTCAGACATTGGCACGCGCATTGAAATGGATCCGTTTGATGAAGGCGGTGATATCGCCCAAGCTCTCAATACGTTCCTAGGTAGGGTTGAAGCCTCAGAGCGCGCAGCGAGCGAACGCCTGCGCAGCGAACAGCGCGAAACGGCAAAATTGGCGCAGCGCGAAACCGATAGGGCGAATGCGAATGAAGCGCTTTTGGGTGAATTCCAGCTGGAATTTGCAAGCCTAGTTGAACAGCTAAAAGCGCAGGCTCGTGAGCTTTCAGGCGGATCGCAGGCTTTGGCGGAAAAGACCGCGCAATCGGGCGCATTGGTCGACGAAGCCGGCCAAGAGGCAACCGGCACTGTCGATATTGCTGAGCAAATGGCGCAAGGCGCCAGCCTTCTTGCACAAACGCTTGAAATGGTCGGACACCGCGTTGAAAGCGCGCATGTCGCAGCAGAGGCGGCTGATCTTGCCAGTGTGAAAGGCAGCGAAATTGCTGGGACTTTGGAAAGTTCAACCAAGGAAATCGGCAAACTCGTCGCACTGATCGAAGCGATTTCGGACAAAACCGGATTGCTTGCCTTTAACGCCCGTATCGAAGCGGCGCGCGCTGGTGATGCGGGGCTGGGCTTCTCTGTCGTGTCCGAGGAGGTGGGTGATCTCGCCCGCCAAACCGAAGCGGCCACCAGAGAAATTGCCGATATTGTCGGATCGCTTACCAACCTAATCGGGCAATCGATCGCGCAATTCCGCGCCATTGATGAATCAATGGAAACCGTGCGCGAAGTGGCTGCTGAAGCGGCGGAAACCGTTCGCCAGCAAAGCGCCAGTAGCGCCGAATTGGGCGAGCTTATCACTGGTGCGCGTGATCGTGCCTTCGCAAGCGGTGAAGCGGTTGCGCGGGTCTCTGACAATTTTGCAGCCTCATCCCCGACAATTCAGCGTATTGATGAGAGTTCTGATGAATTAACCGCGCTCGCGATCAAAATCGATCGAGAGGTCGAACAGTTAAGGGCGCGCTTTGGTCAGTCCGTTGGAACCCGAGCAAATTCTGCCAGCTGACAAGCGTCGTTTGCTGACCATCTAGGAATCTAGGAAGCTAGAAAGCTAGGGCGCGGCGGCCCCGCCATATGAAATCTTCAGCTATTCGCTGAGCGCTCAGCGATCCGCGCGCAGCCAAGCCAATGCATCAGGCTTGTTTTCAAAAAACTGCGTCACAATCCCTTGGCTCAAACGCTTGTATTGCATGGCCGTCAAGGCTGAGGCACCGATGGTGGCAATACGGCAAAGGCCGAACTTCTGTGCTTTAAGCAGGTGATCTCTAATCGCATCGCCTGTTGCTCTGTCTTGCGGAATGAAATCCGTGAAATCGACACAAGCGTATATCGGCGATCGATCTTGAACCAATGGAAGCGAAGCAGCATCGACTGCATCGAAATAGGTTTGGATTGTGTCGACGCTCCAAAAACCACCGATTGTGGTGTGCACTTCGCATAATTCTTTGTGCAGTTCAGCAGTATGCGTCGGTTTCATAACTTCTGGTCTCGCCCATGCGTTCAGGATAACTCAAATTCGCGCTATTGGCGCAGCCATGTGAGCGCTTCTTGTTTGTCTTCAAAAGTCCTCAGTTCAATCCCGTCATGAAGCCGCTCATACTGCATTTTGACAAGCATGCTGTCATAGATGATTGCGGTTCTTTCGGTCCCAAGCTTCACAGCTTCGGTGATGGCGGTGCGAATGGCTGTTGCAACCGTTTTATTCTGCGCAACAAAACCTCTAAGATCGGCCAGAGATCGCATGGGGATGCCTTTGGTAAAAAGTGGCTTTGCCTTGGCAATCATCTCGCGCTGAAATTCAACCATGGTTTCCATGGTCCAAAAACCGCTTGCGGTGAAGTGAATTTCACCCTTTGCGTCTATCCGTGTAATCGAAAATGAAGGCGCTAGAGTTTCCACAAGATCACCTTAGTCTTTTGATCGAAGCCAAGCATAGGCTTCGTCCATATCTTCAAAAAGGCCGAGGTTGAGCGCTTCGCTGTTTCGGCGGAATTGCTGCATCACCAATATCGAAGAATAGACGATGGCCATTTTCGTAACGCCAGCGCGGGCCGATGATTCTTGAGAAAACCGGATGCGGTCGCTGATTTCGCGCGTTTGCACACTGATTTCGCGCAAGTCACCGATTACTCGAAAGCCGCCTTTGTCTTCGATAAATGGCTGTGATGCGCTGAATAGCTCTGCAAACAGCTCATCCACTTTGTCCTGTGTGAACAAGCCAGACAGGCGATAAAACACCTCTCGGTGTGCGGTATCGCGTGTAACTTCAAAGGCTGCGGTTAAGGTCGACATAGGTGAAGGCGCTATCAGAATGGAGTTAAGAAAATTCTATCGAACTGTACTTGAAGAAGAGCAGGACACGCCGCGCCTTAGTACAATTCATCGGGAAATGTATTGGTCGTTGCTTAACTACACATTGATGGCCCGAAATGGATCGGGTCATCGCCTGTCTGCCACGGGGCAAATTTGGGCATGATCGACTTGAACAGATCAGAATCCAGATGCATCGCGAGCCATGGCTGAAGGTGTTTTAAATCGAGCGCGTCAAACCATGCCCGATCCGTGTTCGCAAATTGCCGGATAAAGGGAAACAGCGCGATATCGGCAAGGGTAGGGCGCTCGCCTGAAAGCTGCCCTGTATCCGCAAGCCGCGCATCAAGAGTCCGCAAGATCGCAAGCCCTTGTTCGCGGTGGTGCAGCCGGAAAGCGGTTTCATCGCCTTCATTTTCATCCGGATACCGCGTGGGATATTTATACCGGTCGAGATGGTGTTTGAACGGTCCATCATTCTGCTCGATCAACGCAGCATCATCGCCCGAAAGCCAATTGTCCGGATCGCTTTGCGCCAAAGCCCAGCGCATCACGGCGATGCTTTCATCCACCACTTTGCCATCGTCCAAAAGCAATACGGGCACGGTCGCTTTGGGTGAGGCTTCGATAAGTTCAGGCGGTTTGTTCGCAAGCTTTACCTCGCGCAGTTCCACCGCAATGCTAGCCCGCCACAAAGCCATGCGCGCGCGCATCGCATAGGGACAGCGGCGGAAGGAATAGAGGATCGGGTGCGCGCTCATTTTTCCTCGTCTTGATCCGCCAAAACGCCGCCGGGAAAGTTTGCCTCCCACCCGCCGCCAGCGGGCAGTGGGATGCTGCGATTGGTTTTGTCTTCGATCTCTGCGCCGACATGCACCTCTCCCCGTTTCTTGGCGAGCTGCTGCTGTTTTTGCCGTTCGGCATAGCGCGCGCGTTGTTCTTCGTTGCGCTGGTCGATGCAGTGGGGGCAACTGATACCGGGCTGGTATTCGTCCGAAGCCATTTCCTCTTTGGAAAGTGGCATTCGGCAGGCAAAGCACTGTCCATATGATCCCACTTCTAGCCCGTGTTTCACCGAAACGCGCTGGTCAAAAACGAAGCATTCCCCGTCCCATTTGCTTTCTTCTTTGGGCACGGTTTCGAGATAGCGCAGGATGCCGCCTTTTAGGTGAAAGACATCCTCAATGCCTTCGGAGCGCAGGAAACTGGTCGATTTTTCGCACCTGATCCCGCCGGTGCAGAACATCGCCACTTTCTTTTTGCCTTCTAGCAATTCGTCCCGGTGCTCGCGAAACCATGTGGGAAAATCGCGAAAGCTGGGCGTCTTAGGGTCAATCGCGCCTTCGAATGTGCCGATGGCGACCTCGTAATCATTGCGCGTATCGATCACGACCGTATCGGGATCAGCAATCAGCGCATTCCAATCATGCGGATCAACATAGCGGCCCACACTTTCCCGAGGATCAACACCGGGTTCGCCCATAGTCACAATCTCACGCTTCAGCCGCACTTTCATGCGGTTGAACGGCATTTCATCCGCATGGGAGAATTTGACATCAGTTGGCGCGCAATCGGGAAGGGCGCGAATGTGATCTAGCACCGCGGCAACGCCTTCGGGCGATCCTGCAATAGTGCCATTAATCCCCTCATGCGCGAGGAGAATGGTGCCCTTGGTCCCCGCCTCAGCGCAGACAGCCTCAAGCGGCGCTTTAAGAGCTTCGTGATCGTCGAAGGGCGTAAAGCGATAGAGCGCTGCGACTTGGATGGGGATTTGGGTCTCGGGCATAGCTGGGCCACTTAGCTTGGAAGCGAGCGCCTCGACAAGAGCGCTGTGAATGGCGGCATACGAGGGGGCGTTTACTGGAGTGGTGTGTCTAGTTCTGGGGGTGGAGGCGGACAGCCTTCTACCGTCATCCCAGCGAAAGCTGGGATCGCTTTCGGTCAGAGCATCTGGTCAAATAGATCACACCATTGGGGGTTTTGGCGCAAGATGAGTTCGACCTTCCATGCACGCTTCCAAGCCTTCATGGCTTTTTCGCGAGCAATCGCCTCGCCGATCGAAGACATTTCCTCCGCGTAAACCAACCGGTCAAGGCCATAACGACGGCAAAATCTGGACCCCTTGCTTGACTTGTGCTGCAAGACGCGCACTGCCAAGTCCGACGTCACACCGATATAGAGTACGCCGTCGGCTCTGTTTGTCATGATGTAGGCCCACCCAGTCATCATGCCAGCCTAGCGCTTGACGAGAGCGATCCCAGCTTTCGCTGGGATGACGGGGGTTAAGATAGCGAAATGACCGAAATTGGGTCGCAAGCGGAAGTTCTGCTTCTATCGCTCAACCCACTCAAACCCGCATCACTCAGCCGTGTTTTCACTAGCGTCCGTAATGCCACCGTAATGCTTTACTGGTGTGCACCGCTTGCGTCGCTGGTGATTATTTGGATAGGTTTGGACATAAAAGCGTACTGAGGCTCAATAAATTTCCGCTTGCTGGTCAGTCAGCATTTGCACGTGCAGCGAATATCCTCCTGCTGGCGCTTTGTCGAAAATGCACTGGATTGCATGGTCGTTTTCAGGGGCGATTTTAATCAGAGAATACGGCAGACTACCGACGCCCTTCGCTTCCTTCAAAAGGAATTTTTTCGCGCCGCATTCCCTGAGCAACTGACCGCTTGTCGAAGCGATCTCCTCAATTCTTGTTAACTCACTTTCCTCATATCCGCGGTCATAGACTGTTAAGTATGCTGATATTTCTGGTTCAGGTAAGAACAACAGTTTGGGAAGCAACCCGAGCAAGCCCGTAACAGCTGCACCCAAAGCAAACCAAATTAGTCTTTGACGCCTCAAACCCGCATCACCCAGCCGTGCTTATCCTCAATCGCGCCGTTTTGGATGCCCACCAGCTTCTCGCGCATTTTCATTGCCATTTGGCCGATGCCGCCTGTGCCGATGGTGAATTCTCCATCGGGTGATGCGACTGTGCCAACCGGCGTCACCACGGCCGCTGTGCCGCAGGCTAGCGTTTCCAGCAATTCTCCGCTTTCTGCTTCCTCGCGCCATTGGTCGATTGAGTAGGGTTCCTCGCGCACCTCAAGGCCCTCTTCGCGCAGCATTTCGATGAGGCTGTGGCGGGTGATGCCGGGGAGGATTGTGCCGGTGAGCGGCGGCGTGATGACGGAGCCATCTTTGCGGACAAAGAACAGGTTCATACCGCCCAATTCCTCGATCCATTTGTTCTCCACCGCGTCCAGAAACACAACCTGATCGCAGCCATTTTCAATCGCTTGGGCTTGGGGGACGAGGGAGGCTGCGTAATTGCCGCCGGTTTTCGCAGCGCCCGTGCCGCCTTTGGCCGCGCGGACATAGCCTTGCGCAACCCAGATTTTCACCGGGTTCACCCCGCCTTTGAAATAATTGCCCGATGATACGAGGATTACGACAAACTTGTATTGCTTGGCCGGGCGCACACCCAGAAACGCCTCGGATGCGAACATAAAGGGCCGGATATAAAGCGAACCGCCATCCACAGGCGGCATCCAAGCGGCATCGGTTTCCACCGCAAGTTTCACCGCATCAAGAAACAGGTCTTCAGGGATTTCCGGCATCGCCATACGCCGCGCGCTGGCGTTGAAACGACGGGCGTTTTCTTCGGGGCGGAACAGGGCCATGCCGCCATCGTCGTGTTTGAAAGCCTTCATCCCTTCAAACACTTCCTGCGCGTAATGCAAAACGCTCGCCGCCGGATCAAGCGCAATGGGTTCACGCGGGCCAAGCCTGGCTGAGTGCCAGCCGCCCCCCACTGAACCGGGAGCGCCCTCGTCATAGTCAATCGTGACCATATGATCGGTGAACACAGTGCCGAAACCGGGATCAGCAATGGCGGCTTTGCGCACATTTTCGTGCGTCGGGGCTGGGTGAGGGATGCGCGTAAAGTTCATGGGAAAGCGCGTAATAGAGGTAGGCGAATGAAACAACCAAAATGAAAAGGGCTGCAACGCCCGTCGGCGTGCAGCCCTTTCATGGTCAGCGGCCGGAAGTGCCGCTCACGAAACCTCACTCGGTAAGGAGATTACCGAATATGCTCCGTAGGGATCTTCACCGACCTCGCTACTGAACCATGAGACATCGGATCACCTCCTTTCGCGCTATTTAGCCAAGACCCGTGCGTATCACCGGCGGGCCGAGAGCTGCGTTGCTCGCTGCTCTTAGGGGTATTTGTGAATCAACGAGGCCCCCGGCACAAGTCTTGTATTTATCTTTTCCCACGTCATAATTGCGCGCTCTTGCACAAAAGAAATCAGATGGGCGCTCGCATGGAAATGGGGGCGCTTTTTGATTCTGGGCGTAGGATTTGGGGGGGCTGTGGGGAAAGTGTGGGCTGATTGTGCACACTAGGTGGAAAACCCTGTGGATATTAACTTTAGAATCGGGGTGTTTGTGATCCCACCCCCAACCCCTCCCGCAAGCGGGAGGGGCAGCGAGACTTGCAAGCTTGCTTGCTAGTCGCAGCGGGGTGGGGCTGTGGCGATGAGGCTACCGGCAATCCTCAATCACGCGGCTGATCTCCACCCAAGCTGGTACATAAAGCGTGCGCATACCTTCCACGCCGATAGACACTCTCCCTTTGGTAATGGCCATCGCATCAAGCAACGGATCGCTTGCCGCAATTTGCCCGACCAGCATTGGCCGCCCGTCAGGCGAGGGCTGCGCATCGAGCGTGCGCTCGGTCGTCTCAGTTTTGATACTCATCAATCGTGTGCCAGATATGTTGGCTGCGCGAACGAGCCTAATTTGGCCAGAAAGTTTGGCGCATTCTACGCCGAATGATGCCGCTTCTCCAACAGGGCCATATGTGGCAAAGCTGAGCCGGGCTGCATCCCTATACGTCCAAGTCCCCGGCGTTTGCGGCGCATCAAGGTAATTGTCGAACACAGGCTCTTGCACCACTGGTACGGCGGCAGGCGTAGGAGCGGGCATGGGCGCAGCTACAGGCGCCGGTGCTGGCGTCGCGGTTTGCGCTTGCTCTTCAACCGAAGGGATGCACGCGCAGGCAGAAAGGCTGAAGGCGAGCGCGGCGGCGCATTTCAAATGGATTGCTTTCATGCAGCTTCAATGCAAGCTATCGGATGAGCCGTCCATGACCAATTCGCCCAAACCCTCAGAAAAATCTCGTAAACCCAAAAAGATGCGCGCTGACCAGCTTTTGGTCGAGCGAGGATTGGCCGAAAGTCGCACGCGCGCGCAGGCTTTGATTATGGCAGGCGTGGTGTTTTTGGGGGAGCAGAAGCTCGCAAAACCCGGACAGCAAGTGGCGCAGGATGCAGCGCTCGATGTGCGCGGGCGCGACCATCCATGGGTCAGCCGCGGCGGGATAAAACTGGCGCATGCTTTGGAAGCTTTTGATCTTGATCCCAAAGGCGCTGTTGCGATGGATGTGGGCAGTTCAACCGGCGGGTTTACCGATGTGCTGTTGACCCATGGCGCGGCCCATGTGTTTGCGATTGATAGCGGCACCAACCAACTCGCATGGAAATTGCGCGAAGACCCGCGCGTGACCGTTCACGAGCAGACAAGCGCACGTATCCTGACACCCGATCACATCACGCAAAGCTGCAACCTTGTGGTGTGCGATGCGAGCTTTATTGCGCTGTCCAAAGTGCTTGAGCGCCCGCTCGAACTGGCAGCGCAGCAATGCCAATTGGTGGCTCTAATCAAGCCCCAATTCGAAGTCGCTCGCAAAGAGGTCGGCAAAGGCGGTGTGGTGCGTGATCCTGCTTTGCACGACAGGGTATGCGGCGAAGTTCGCGAATGGTTAGAAGGGCTCGGCTGGGATATTCAAGGTGTAGAGACAAGCCCGATCACCGGGCCGCAGGGGAATGTGGAGTTTTTGGTGTCTGCCACTAGATTATAACATCGTCATTTCGAGCGAAGCGAACCAGCGATCGGTTGTGCCCAGTTCCAGTTGGGGGCGTGATGCTCGGTCGCGAAAAGATACACCGAGGACCACTGTTTTTTCTCGGTCATATCAGACCACTTTTCATCGTTTCTGCCCACACGCGCGACGAAGGTCACTTCACTTTCCGTCGCCTTGAACCGGAGCTCAATGGGAAGATGCCCCGAAGGCAAAAAATATGACAAGCCAACCGCTCTTAGAGTGCGCTCTGTCTCTTCGATTACATAAAAAGAGCTAAAGCCGTCCATCGACGCAAGATCTGATATTGCACGGCAATATCCTTCAATTGCATATGCAAGAGCTTTGTCCGCTGTTTCAAAGTCTGGGTGCGCTTCTTTCACCAACGAAAAAAGGGGCGAGGTCGTGAGGAGGCGGTGTCTGATAGTCATTCAATTCCCTCTATTCACCTCAAATTCTAGGCCTCTTCCAACTCCATCCCGCCAATCTTTGCATCCAGATCAATCGGGATTTGGCTTAGCACTTCAACGCCGCTCGCCTTTTCATATCCCTTGTCGCCATGTTCTGCGACAAGCTCAGCCTGGCGCGCATCGCGCCTTCGCAACAGTTCGGCAATCTCATCGCGGTACAGCGCAACCATGGCGGTGACGAAGCGGTTCACCAGATCATCTTGCTTGGTGTGGTCGACATTAAAATCGGGCAGATGCTCAATCATTACATCGGCAGGGTAGAGGAATTCATTGGTGACATAGCGGTTCACGCTGAACCAGCTGCGCGGAATGCCATTGGTGTCGATCGACAAGCCAATCAGGTGCGTGACATGCGCCTTTGCATCCTCGCCTTGGGGCGGCCACACTTTGGGCTCCAACCCTTTGGGCAATTGGTCGCGGTGCATGAAGAGGTGGAAGTGGCCGTGCTCATCCTCATCGCGGCTGCCGGTTGCGTGCACGTGATAATACCAGCGGCTTTTGCAGTGCTTATCGCGCGCATCGCCTTTGGGGTAATGCGTCCAAAAGGTCGCGCCATCTTCGGGTACGACACGCAGCATTAAGGGTTTTTGTTCCTGCGCCATCTTGGTGATGGTTTCGATAACAGTGTGAGCGGCTTCAACAGGTGTCATGCTGGCAGGTTCTAGCGATCAATCCGTAAAGTTACAGCGCCGAATTATGCTCGCTAAACATCGTGCATGACGCGTTAGTGTTTGGCGCTGGATACAAAACGGCCGATGACACTTTGCAATGCCATCGGCCAAATTGTGTCAGGCCATAGCGGCCCGGCAAAAGATCCGATTACTCGGCAGCTTCGCAACCTTCAGCTGCACATGCTTCACAGCCTTCGGCTGCACATGCTTCACAACCTTCAGCTGCACATGCTTCACAGCCTTCAGCTGCACAAGCTTCACAACCTTCAGCTGCACAACCTTCGGCACCGCAAGCAGCACACGCTTCAGCGTTTGCTTCTGTATCTGCGCCAGTGTCAGCTTCTTCTGCAGGAGCTGAGCAAGCAGCAGTTGCAAGAGCGAGACCACCGGTGACGGCGAGCATTGAAGCAAAGTTGGTCTTTTTCATTATATTCATTCCCCGAAAAAGAGTTCACCACGAACCCATAGGATATTTTGAGGCGGGCAAATTTGTCCAAGTCCTGCCAAGGCACGCCCCGAATCACGGCAAGATTGTGGCGACGCTATCACAATCATTCCAGAACGCACACGGATTTTGTTAAATGGCCCAAAAAGGGCGAGCCAGCGCGTTATTTTTGTTAAATTGGGGGTGGGTGATTGGCGCTGGGACTGTGCTGGTGTACGCGCTTTTGCGATGTCAATCCGGCGAATCGCGTAAGGGACATACCTTTGCGATTGGAAACGGATTGCATGCGCTTTTTTCCGATAATGGGCAGGGCGCGCAAAGGGGCAAGAACACAATAGGTCAATCCAGAGGTCGCTGATGAATATCCTTGCATCGAAAAGCCAATTGCGGGCCAGCCTTTTGCGATGGTCGCTGTTTCTTGTGCCTTTGATTGTGCTTTTGGGTTTTCTTGGCGGGCAATTGGGCAGTCCGCAAACCATTTGGTTTCAAAACCTCACTAAACCTGCACTGTTTCCGCCGCCTGCCGCTTTTGGCATTGTTTGGGCAATATTATACGCTGTTATCGGGTTCGCGCTCGCAATGGTGGCGAGTGCTTGGGGCGCGCATGGACGCGGCATTGCGATCATCGCTTTTGCTCTGCACTTTATCGGTAATCTTGCCTGGACGCCGGTTTTCTTTGGCATGCAAAACATGATGGGCGGGTTGTACGTGCTCATTTACGTGGTGGTTTCGCTGCTCATTGTGATTGCGCTGTTCTGGCGGGTTCGGCGCGCGGCGGCTTTGCTGCTTTTGCCGTATCTTGCCTGGGTGTGCTTTGCGACTTTGCTCAATTGGCAATTCATCGCGAAAAATCCTTATGGCGCCGATGACAGCGACAGCGGTGCGGCCATTGGAGTTGAGCTTTAACAAAGACCGGCGCGTGCTCAAAGTTTGAGCCCAACCCCCTCTGGACAAACACGCAATCCGGCCCCAAATGGCTCCCATGCAAAGCCAAAACCCAATCATCGCCGACTTCGTCAAAATCGCCAATTCCGCCGCTGGCACAATGGCCGGCATGACGCGAGAAGCGCGCGAAAATGCGCGTGAACGTGTGCGTGAGGCGATGGGCGCCATGGACTTTGTCAGCCGCGAAGAATTCGACACGGTAAAAGCCATGGCACAAAAAGCGCGTGAACAGGCCGATGCGCTTGAGGCGAAAGTCGCTGAGCTTGAGGCGAAACTTTCTAAGAAGAGATAGGGTGAAAGAGTATGGCAGTCTGTGAGACGATTTGAAGTTTCCTTGCCGACCGCCATTTTTGCGATAATCTTTGTCGCTGCCTCATCGATGCTTTCAACTTGGTATTGGACTGATCGCGATGCGTTTATAACCGCTTCTTGCGAGGCAGGCCTTCCCAACTTCACCAAGCCAGCTCAACTGGCCGCCCCTGAATTGGAATGCGTTCCATTCAATTCAAGGCAAAGCGGTTTTGGTTATGTGAATTCCGCAGAGCCTGGCACGATCATATTGGTAAGCGAAGACACTTTGGATCCAAAAGCTCACCTGTATGGCGGATATGACGACTCTGCGGTCTTGAAATGTCAAGCGATCGATTGCGAAGATTTATTTCGAGATCAGTTTGCCGCAACTTTTGTAGAAGGATGTCCTGCGCATGAACAGGCCAAAGGCTTTGCGGGGGTGCGGCTCAAAGGATGGTTGACCAGCGTCTATTCTGCTGGTGAAGACGATCAAAATACAATGCGAACGTTCGTCGCTGATGAAGTGGTGGAAGTTTTTGCGCCAACAGATCAAGCCATGGCGGAATGGAGCAGCACGATGCAAAGATGTCGTGAGGCGCTTGACGAAGATGCCAAATGATTTTCATCCTTCAAAAGCGCGTGCGATTGACCTGTATCGGCACGTCAATGCCCGGTGACTGTCAGGTGCCTTATCTGGACCCCTGGCTGCCCGCCTTGCGGGCAGTATATCCTGAGCGACTGCCTTGCAGGCAGTCGAAGGGCAGAGGCGACGGCTGAGCTGTCATGAACCTTTCGGCTCCATCCATTCTCGTCGCATCGCGCATCCATGGTGAGACCGCGACCATTGCGCGGTTTATGACGCGTGAGCATGGCCTTGTTGCTGGTTATGTGGCTGGCGGCAGGGGGCGGCAATTGCGGCCCGTTATGATCCCGGGCAACCGCGTTGCGCTTGATCTGCGCGCTCGGTCCGCATCACAATTGCCATTTGCACGCGTCGAGCTGGAAGAAAGCTGCGGGCCTTGGCTGAGCGAACCTTTGCCTGCTGCTGCGATCACCTGGGCGTGCGCGCTTACAGCCAGCGCCTTGCCAGAACGCGAACCGTTCCCGGCGCTTTATGAAACGCTCGATGCGCTGCTCACTGCGATTTGCCATGCGCCCTCTGCGCGCGGGTGGCTCGCAGCGATGGTGGCATATGAGAGCATGGTGTTGCTGCAAATGGGATATGGCGGGCAAAAGCCTGACATGGAGGACGATTTGGAAGCGCAATTTGAAGCTTTCCGGCAATTGCACAAACCCATTGGCCACTACTTGCTTGCGGGAAATGCGCGCGATGTTATGGCCGCGCGCACCGCTCTGGGTGAGCGGCTTAAGCGAATGGTGACATAGGCAGACAGATGAAAATTGCAGTTCTGGCAGGTGATGGGATCGGCCCTGAAGTGACCGCCGAGGCGGTGCGGGTGCTCGAGGCGATGAGCCTTCCCGGCCTTACCTTGTTTGAAGGGGATGTCGGCGGTGCGGCCTATCACAAGCACGGCCACCCGCTGCCAGAAGAAACGCTGACTATGGCGCGCGAGGCAGATGCGGTGCTGTTTGGCGCTGTGGGTGATCCATCCTGTGATGCGCTAGAGCGGCATTTGCGCCCTGAACAAGCGGTGCTGGGCCTGCGTAAGCACTTGGAGCTTTTCGCCAATCTGCGCCCTGCCAAAGTCTTTGCTGGACTCGAACATCTCTCACCTTTGAAGCACGAGATTGCGAGCGATCTTGATATTCTGATCGTTCGCGAGCTTACAGGTGATGTCTATTTCGGCGATAAAGGCATTCGCGACACGACTGATGGCGAGAGCGTAGGGTGGGACATGATGTCCTACTCCGCCCCCGAAGTGCGCCGCATTGCCGAAGTTGCTTTCAAAGCGGCAGAAGGCGCGGACGGCAAATTGATGTCGGTTGATAAGGCGAATGTCTTGGAAACCAGCCAAGTGTGGCGCGACACGGTGATTGAGCAGGCGGCGCGCTACCCCGGCGTCACGCTCGACCATATGTATGTCGATAACGCAGCGATGCAGGTCATTTCGAACCCCGCGCAATTTTCTGTTATGCTCACAGGCAATCTGTTCGGCGATATCCTGTCCGATTTGGCGAGCGCGGCGGTCGGCTCGATCGGCTTGCTGCCCAGTGCCAGCATGGGCGCGCGGCAAACGGCGCACGGCACTTTTGGCATGTACGAACCCATCCATGGCAGCGCCCCTGATATTGCGGGCGAGGGCAAGGCGAACCCGATGGCGACAATCCTGTCGGCAGCCATGATGTTGCGGCATTCTTTCGGCATGGGCGAAGAGGCCGCTCGGATTGAGGCAGCGGTGGAACGCGCGCTTTCAGATGGCATTCACGGCGGGGATCTGGGCGGCGAATATGGCACCAAAGCCATCGGCGATGCGGTGTTGGAGCGTCTTTAAGGCACAGCAATGCCTCTCGATCTCGCCATTATCCTTCCCACTCTTAATGAAAGGGGCAATCTTGCGCCTTTAATCGCGCGTATCGAAACCGCGCTCGGGCCAGAGGGCTGGGAAGTCCTGATCGTTGACGATGACAGCAAGGATGGCACCGCTGATGAAGCGCGCGCGCTTGCTCAATCCGACACGCGCATCCGCGTTATCCAGCGCATCGGCAGGCGAGGCCTTGCCAGCGCCGCGATTGAGGGGTTTTGCGCAACCGCTGCCCGGTACGTTGCTTTGATGGATGCCGATCACCAGCATGACCCCGCCTTGCTCCCCCAGATGCTCAAGGTGCTGCAATCAGGCGAGGCGGATATTTGCGTTGCAAGCCGCTTTGCCGACGGGGCGAGCACGGATGACTGGGCCGAGCCTGAGCGTGAGAAGCTTTCCGGGCTTGCAAACGGCATTGCCCGACGGATCACAGGCGTAGAGCTGACCGATCCGATGAGCGGATATTTCATGCTGGCCACCGAAAGAGCGCGGGGGCTGGTGCCGCAATTGTCTGGGATTGGCTTTAAGATCCTGCTCGACCTGCTGGCCGCGTCCAAGCCCTCTATGCGCGTGCGCGAATTCCCGCTGAATTTCGCCGCCCGGCGCGAGGGGCAAAGCAAATTGGACCGCGCGGTCCTGTTCGACTTTATGGCGGGCCTTTATGAAAGGCTCTTGGGGGATATCATTCCGACACGTTTTGCTCTGTTCGGGACAGTCGGTGCGCTGGGCGTGCTGGTGCATATGGCGGTTTTGACAAGCCTGCTGTTTGCCTTTGGTGAGAGCTTTACCCTCTCGCAAGCCATCGCTGTCTTGAGTGCGATGAGCTTTAATTTCTGGCTCAACAATTGGCTGACCTACCGCGACAAACGCCTCAGGGGCCCGGGCGAAGTGCTGCGCGGCTGGGCAGGCTTTGTCGCGACCTGCGCTGTGGGCGGGTTTGCCAATGTAGCCGTGGCAACATTCCTAGAAGGGCGCGGCGTCTATTGGGCGCTCGCTGCATTGGCGGGGATATTGCTGGGATCGGTTTGGAATTACGCTTTATCAAGCCGGTTTGTCTGGGGCCGGTTTGGTTAGGCCGCGTGGACAAATTGGGTGTGGATCACGGTTTGGAGCAAAATCCGCTGTCGCAAGGAGCGGGAGCGCAGGAAGTGCGTCGCACTTTCAAGCGAGTGCGACGCTGCGAGAGCGGATTTTGGCCAAATCCCTGTGGGACAAGACGAGAAAGCGCCAATTCTGCGTCCCGCGTCCTTGAATATGCCAAGCATGTCCTTCGTCCTCGCTCCTTGAACTGGCGCTTTCTCGTCCTGCCGTGACCACACCCAATTTGACCACGCGGCCTAGAGCGCTCTTCCAAGGCCGAACACGCCAATCAACAACGGATCGCCTGTCGCATTGGGATCGGCGCGGATAGCGGCCTCTTCAATGCCAATCTCGTTCCAGATCGCATTGTTGAGAGTGCCAGAAAGCCGGCTCGCAATGCCGCCTGCATCGACGCCCGTGACCGAATTGATCAATTGGCCCACCAGCGGATCAGAGGCGATTGATATCGCATCGCCCAATTCAGGCACCATCGCCTCAATCAGACCATTGCCCATTTCGCCGCGCAGAAAACTCGTCGCTGCCTGCGGTCCGCCGCTGATAATGCTCGCAGCATTTGTAATGCCAACATTGCGCACCGCATCGATAACCAGCGGGGCTGCTTTTTCAGAACCCGCCTCGGCAATATCGGCAAAGGCATCTTCCAATCGCGATTTGAAAACGGCTGATGTCAAAAAACTTGTGAGCGAATTGCCGCCCAGCCCCAGCAATTGATCGACACCCAAAGCGCCCACTTGTCCATCCCAGAACCCGCCATTTTCGGTGAGCCGGGCAAAAGCATTCTCGCTCGACAAAAGCAGCACGCGGCGCACTGCATCAACCAGGCTAAAGCCCGGCACAGTGGAACAGGCTGGCATAGCGAGCGCGGCCGCGCCCAAAAGGCCGGCCTTCATAAATTGCCGCCGCCCTTGAAGCCCGCCAGTCTTATCCATCATTTCATCGTGATCGTTCATTTCTTGCTCCCCTCACCTTGCGAACCACCCTCATCGCAACCCATAGGGGGTGACTTATGAAACGCGTCCGCCTTCTTGTCCTTAATGCAGCACTTGGCGTGCTCGATTACAAGGTGCCAGAGGGCAAAGTTATCCCGGTGGGCAGCGTTGTGATTGCGCCGCTGGGCCCCCGAACCGTTACCGGCATTGTGTGGGATGAAGGGCGATTGCCGGGTGCCGAAGTGCCCGCCGAAAAACTGCGCGGCATCCGCGAAATCATCGATGTGCCTCCCATTTCTGAACCCTTGCGGCGGCTGATTGAGTGGACCGCGCATTATTATTGCGCGAACCTTGCCAGTGTTGCGCGCATGGTTTTGTCGAGCGGCGGCGCTTTGGGAGGGCCGACCACGACGACGGAATACCGTTTGGTCGAAGGGGCGATGCCCGACCGCATGACCCCGCAGCGCGAAGCGGCGATGGAATTGCTTAGCGGCGAGCAGGGGATATTACGCGAGCTGTCTGAGATTGCCGGTGTGTCGGCAGGCGTGCTGCGCGGTCTGGTCAATCAAGGGGTGATTGAACCCGTTACGGTCGCGATTGATCGTCCTTATTCGCCAGCCGCACCCGACTTTCACCAGCCCGCGCTTTCCGATGACCAACGCCGCGTTGCAGACCGTCTGGTCGATGCCGTGCGGGCGCGTGAGTTTGCGCCGTTTCTGCTCGATGGCGTGACGGGCTCAGGCAAGACAGAGACGTACTTTGAACCCGTCGCCGAAGCGATAAGACAGGACCGCCAAGTGCTTGTCTTGCTTCCTGAAATTGCGCTGACCGAAAATTTCCTCACCCGCTTTGAACAGCGTTTTGGAACGCCGCCTGTGCTGTGGCATTCCTCGCTCAAATCAACCGAGCGCAGGCGGGCATGGCGCGCAATTGCAAACGGGCCAGGGGGTGGCGGGGCGCAGGTGATTGTGGGCGCGCGTTCGGCCTTGTTCCTGCCCTATGCCAATCTCGGATTGATCGTTGTCGATGAAGCGCATGAGGTCAGCTTCAAACAGGATGATGGCGTTCGTTACAATGCGCGCGATGTTTCTGTCATGCGCGCGCGATTCGAAGGATTCCCCGTCGTTCTGGCCAGCGCAACACCGGCGCTGGAAAGCCTGCATATGGCCAATAGCGGGACGTATGAGAAACTGGAGCTGCCCAGCCGGTTTGGCGGAGCACAGCTGCCCGATATTCAGCTGGTCGATCTGACATTTGAAAAACCCGGCAATGGCCAATGGCTTGCCAAACCGCTGATTGATGGGCTGACGCAGCGGCTGGAAAAGGGCGAACAATCGCTGCTGTTCCTCAACCGCCGTGGCTATGCGCCGCTAACCTTGTGCCGCAATTGTGGGCACCGGTTCCAATGCCCGCATTGCAGCGCTTGGCTGGTCGAACAT
The DNA here is from genome assembly GCA_038532855.1 of Pseudomonadota bacterium. Classification (GTDB taxonomy): domain Bacteria; phylum Pseudomonadota; class Alphaproteobacteria; order Sphingomonadales; family Sphingomonadaceae; genus Erythrobacter. Next base: position 22,825 of record JBCAZT010000007.1, on the reverse strand, counting down.
CGCCTGTCCGCACGGCTCACCTGCCATCATTGCGGATTTGAAACGCAGCCACCCAAAGAATGCCCAGAATGCGGAGAACCCGATTGCATGGTTGCCTGCGGACCGGGCGTCGAACGGATCGCAGATGAGGTCGCCAGCCTTTTTCCCGAAGCCCGGGTTGCAGTTGCAACATCAGACACTTTGAGCAATCCTGAAAAAGCCGCCGAGTTCATCGCTCAGGCTGAAGCCCAAGCGATTGATGTGATTGTCGGCACGCAATTGGTGACGAAGGGTTTTCACTTTCCCGAGCTGACTTTGGTAGGCGTTGTCGATGCCGACCTCGGCCTTGAAGGCGGGGATTTGCGGGCGGCGGAGCGCACATACAGCCAAATCGCTCAAGTTGCAGGGCGCGCAGGACGCGGGGCGAAACCGGGCGAGGTTCTCATTCAAACGCGCCACCCCGAAGCGCCCGTTATCGCAGCACTCGCCAATGGAGACCGCGACGCATTCTACGCCGCAGAGACCGATGCCCGAGCCGATGCTGGCGCGCCGCCATTTGGGCGTTGGGCGGCGATCATCCTATCATCCGAAGACGACAAAGAAGCACGCGAGGCAGCGAACCGTCTGGGCGACACACGCCCCCACCGCGATGATCTCTACATACTCGGCCCTGCGCCCGCCCCCATGGCTTTGCTGCGCGGGCGATACCGCTATCGCTTCCTCGTAAACGCGAAACGCAGCGCGCAATTGCAGGATGTGTTGAATGATTGGGTGGGAAGCGTTCAATTTGCCCCCGGCGTGCGCGTGGGGATTGATATTGATCCTTATAGTTTTGTTTAAATTGAGCCTGTATTTATATAGGCCATGTCGAGAACGCCTTTCTTGAAAATCAGTCGCTGCATTCGCAGATTAACTCTCTCAGTAGCCACACTATCCTTGGCTCTGGGCGGTTGTTTTTCTCAGCCGATTACTATGCCAGACGATCTTAATGAGGCGGCAAAATTCTGCTATTTCACTGACTTTCTGGACTACAAACGCCATCATCGCATAAATGATGAAGAAGTTAAGCCGATTGAAGAGTTAAGCTCTCAGAGTGCCTACCTAATGATCGCCGCATCCAAATCACCACAATTCGACATAGGCTCGTTGGAAAAACAGACCGAAGGCCTTTCCGCGTATGCGGTCGAAGTTAGAACGCAAATGCATGAGTGGTCTGACGAGGAGTTAGAAAACAATCTTTCTGTTTGCAAAACACGCTTCGGCATCTCAGGCAGCTTAGCTATCCCGACATTACCTGAAGCCGACGAAGAAGCAGCATTCAATTGTGCTGTCGCGAGTTCAAACACCACAGCCATTCTAAAAGCCGGCGGATTCGATTCAAATGGTCGCGATCGAGAGCTTTGGGATCTTCAAAAAAGACTTTTTGAGAATGCAGAGGTGTTCAATATTCTGGGTGACCAAGACATTTTCGATTCAGAAGAGAGAGTGGTGCCCGCATTACGACAGGTCTATTCGCAAGGAGATCTGCTAGCGTATGTGGCCGCCTGCAAAGCGCGCTTTCCAATTAAACCACGGTAGGAAACAGATCAGGCATCGCCCCGTGCTTGACCAAACCAAAAGCGCCCATTGTCTAACTGCGCCCCATCCAATTTAATCGCGGTCTAGCGAAGGGTTAGCTCAGCTGCTTCGTTACGTCTTTCTATGAAACACGCATTTCGAATATCCCTGCCTCTTGCAGGCGTCTGCCTCGCTCTTTCAGCGTGCGGCGAGGGCTCTACGACTACTCCAAACCCAGGTACGGTCACTCCTCCGCCCAGCGCGACACCATCGCCCAGCCCAAGCCCTGATCAGTTTGCTGAGGTCAAAGACGCGATTGATGCATTCAATGATGACAATTTCGCAGTCCTGGTCGGCACGGGGGATGGAATTGTCTTCTCATACGAAAAAGGATCATTCCCGCTCGATCAAAAGGTCCCCATCGCCTCGGCCTCAAAGTGGCTTACCGGCGCGACTATTTACCGTCTGGTGGAAAAAGGTGAGATGTCACTGACTGATAATCCGCAGGACTACTTGCCATTCTGGACCAATGATCCCGATGATCCGCGTTCACAGGTTACTCTTGAAAACCTTTTGAGTTTTACCTCAGGCTTCAATGCGTTTCCAGAATCGAATGATTGCGTGAATGATCCCGCTACCACATTGGAATTATGTGCGTCTTCGATTTACGAGGCTGGATTGGACAGCGCACCGGGCGAAGCGTTTTCTTACGGCCCAGAACATATGCATGTCGCGGCTGCTATGGCTGAAAGAGTGACGGGCAAAGCCTTTGTCGATCTGTTTAGCGATGAAATCGCGCAGCCTCTGGGAATGAGCCAAGCGACCCGGTTTACATTTCCTTCGGCACTTAATCCTCTACCCTCTGGTGGAGCACGGTCGAATGCTGAGGATTATGCGCTGTTCCTATCCGCATTACTGCAGGGTAATCTCATCAATGACCTTGATGAGTTTCACGCCAGCAGGACGGTTACAGCAACAATCCTATACAGCCCTGTTGACGGAACAGGCGCGGGCGATTGGGGATATGCACTGGGGTCTTTTGTAGAATGCGACGAAGCCACTTTTTCGCAAGACTGCGCAGATGACACAATCAATTCAAGCGCTGGCTCTTTTGGCTGGACACCGTGGATTGACCGAAAGAACGGCTACTGGGGACTGATTGCACGCCGCGGAGAAACCGGTAGCAGCGCTGTTGCGATTAGGCTGGAACAAAGCCTGCAACCATTGATAATTGAGGCTTTGGCCGATTAATTCGGCACCCTTTTGGGCCTGCTATGCGTATGTCTTGCATGGCATCACAAAACCCCGTCCTTGTCCCCATTTTTGGCGACCAACTCAGCCGCAGCCTTTCATCCCTAAAAGGCCGCGCCAAAAACGAAACGCGCATCTTGATGATGGAGGTTTGGGACGAGGCGACTTACGTTAAACACCACAAGCAAAAGATCGTGCTGATCTTTTCGGCCATGCGCCATTTCGCAGCTGAATTGCGCAAGGCGGGGTGGAGCGTTGACTACATCAAATTCGATGATCCCGACAATGCGGGCAGCTTTACAGGCGAAGTTGCACGCGCAGTTGAACGCCATTCGCCCAGCGCGATCCACGTAACCGAGGCAAGCGAATGGCGCGTGCAGCAGGCTTTGGAGGAGTGGGCGGATAAGTTCCCCTGTCCCGTCGAAATCCTGCCCGATGATCGTTTTTTGTGTGACCACGCGACCTTTCGCCATTGGGCCGAGGATCGCAAAGCTCTTACCATGGAGCATTTCTATCGCGAGATGCGCAAAGACACTGGCCTGCTGATGGATGAGGCGGGCAAACCCGTCGGCGGGAAGTGGAATTACGACGCGGAAAACCGCGAGGCGCTGGAAGCGGATCTGTTCATCCCGCAAGTGCCGAAATTCACGCCGGATGAAGTTACCTGCGAAGTGATCGAATTGGTCGAGGCGAGATTTGCAGACCACTTTGGAAAGCTTGAGCCGTTTGAATGGCCTGTCACGCGCGAGGACGCGCTCAAAGCTGCCGATGCTTTCTTTGCCAACCGGATCGAGAAGTTTGGGCCCTATCAAGACGCGATGGTCTTCGGCTCTGACGACCTTTACCACTCTATGCTTTCCACCAGCATCAATATCGGCCTGCTTGATCCTCTGGAGCTGTGTCAGCGCGCGGAGCAAGCCTACAATGACGGCAGAGCGCCGCTGAACTCAGTCGAAGGGTTCATTCGCCAGATCATTGGTTGGCGCGAATATGTGCGCGGGTTTTACTGGTTCTTTATGCCGGGGCTGGAAACCGTGAATGAGCTCAAAGCCACCCGGCCCCTGCCCGAATTTTTCTGGACCGGCGAAACCAATATGCGCTGCCTGTCCGACTGCATCCGATCAACGCACAACAACGCGCACGCGCACCACATCCAGCGACTCATGGTCCTGGGTAATTTCTGCCTGCTTGCCGGAATTGATCCGCAAGAGGTGCAGGACTGGTATCTGGCTGTTTATGCTGATGCGTTTCAATGGGTGGAGCTGCCCAATGTTTCGGGCATGATCCTGTATGCCGATGGCGGAAGGCTGGCGACCAAACCCTATGCGGCAAGCGGCAATTACATCAATAAGATGTCCGACTATTGCAAGGAATGCCGCTATAAAGTCGCTCAGAAAACGGGTGAGGATGCCTGCCCGTTTAATCCGCTCTACTGGCATTTTATGGAACGGCACCGCGATAGGCTTTCCAGCAATCATCGCATTGGCCGGATCTTTGCGACATGGGACAGGATGGGCGATGATAAAAAGCGGGACTATATTGAGAGCGCGGAACGCTTTTTAAGCTCGCTTGAACCCGCAAAACCCGGCTGGGCGCGCGATCCTGACGCATAAGGGAACGGAATAAAGTAACGCGAAACACGCGCTTTATACCTGCCCATTGGCACGTTCTATCAAGCGACTCGGAAGCCGCCCACAGCAGCTCTTGCACGCCCTACCACCCCGCCTGACAATCGCCCGACAGGCGGTACATCTGGCGTTCAGCCCAATCCGCAGGTTTCTGCCAATTTGTTAAAATACCTATGCGCGATCCTTGTGTTTCAGCGCTTAGGGTCTTGTGGTAATATCCTTGGTGGAGCGCTCCTACTCTACCCACCCAAGACAAGTAGGAGTAACATCATGCCTTTGTTACGTAATCGAACAGGTATTGGCCTGGTCGCAGCGGCCCTTTGCGGCCTTGCTTCCCCTGCCAATGCCACTGACTTCCCATGCTTTGATGAAACCGCGATGCAATCTGCGCGCATCCATGATTTGCGCATTATGTTGATGGTGAATGCCCTAAAATGCCGCGCTTCATCGCCAGCCACTTTGCGTGAGTATGGCCAATTGCTGGATGCGCGCGGGCCAGAGCTGACGCGTCACGGCGAACAGGTGATGGCCGACATGATCGCCCGATATGGCGAGCGGCAAGGACAGCTCGCTTTTGATCGGTACGAGACCCAGATGAGCAATTACCACTCAAACGTGCAGCCCAGCCGTGAGCTGTGCGAGGATGTGCAATCCTTTATCAAACTGGCGGGCCGCGCGAATTATGATGAGATGGAAATGCTGTCCAAACTGGTGACGAACCGGGCGATGAATGCCTGCATCGTGCCAGAAAGCAATGTTGCCTTTGAGGTGCCCGTTTCTGCTCCAGAACCCGAGCCCGCAATTGCCGCGCCTGAAATCGTGGATGGCATCCCGACATACACTGCCGCTGATGCCGTGCCTGCCAGCGCGCCAGAGCCTTTGGAAACGGTCGCAGTAGAAACGGTCTCGGTGGAAACGGCTGGCGCGCCAGCCCCCCAAGAGGATCGGCTGGGCCAGGCGATTACTGCTCTTGATGCGGCAGCAGCAGCTTTGCGCGATCTGCAAACCCAAAGCGCGCCAGCCACACAATAGCAGGCCACAACATTGGAGCGCATTGCCGCTCACAAAACCTATTTGGCATTGGAAAAGGAGAGCGGTGGGCTCTCCTTTTTTATTTTTAGTCTTATTGGATGGCGATATCCTGCGTCTCCGCATCCTCGCGCTTCACGACCTTGTGTTCTGTTTCTGAAAGGCCGTGTTTCCAATAGCTTGAAATATACAGCTCGCGCGGGGTCAAGCCGAGTTCATCGCGCAAGAACGCGCGAAGCTTGCGCATTCCTGAAAATTCACACGCCGCCCAAGCCGCGACATTACCCGCCGGGCGCTCCACTGAGCGCAAAGCATCGGCAAGCAATTCGGGCTTCGTTCCGGGAAGCGGATTTACGATGTAGCGCAGCTCAATCCCGGCAGGCGCGTCAATGTCCACCGCGTCATCTGCATGCTGAATTTCGAGAACGACGACACCTTTTGCAGCGCGGTCCATGGCTTCCAGATTGGCGCTGATGGCAGGCAATGCCGCCATGTCGCCTGCGATCAGATAAAAATCGAAACCTTCGGGCAAAGGCTTTGGCGCGCCCGGTCCGCGGATTGTCATCGGATCACCCGATTTTGCGTCCAAAGCCCAAGACGTCGCAGGCCCTGCCGCATTCCCACCATGCAACGCGAACAGCACATCCAATTCGCGCGCCCGCTGACGCCGGATCGTATAGGTGCGCATCAAAGCCTTGCGCCCTTCACTTGCCGGTTCAAGGATCAGTTTGAAGTACCCACCCGCCTGACCTTTGGGAAAATGATCCAGATCAGGACCGCCAATCGTCACCTGATGCATGCTGGGCGAAATACGCTGACTATCCAGCACCTGAAGATCGCAGAAGACTTGGGCCATGACGGGTCAATTAATGCGAACGGGTCGCAATTCAACCGGGCGGCCTCTCTTTTTTCTCGACTTAAGGGCGAGCCCGCGCGATGGAATGGCAAAGACAGCCAGAGAGGTATTGCTATGATCACCGTCCACCATTTGCGTATTTCCCAGTCTGAACGGATCGTGTGGTTGATGGAGGAGCTTGGCCTCGAATACGAACTAAAGCTCTACAATCGCGATCCAGAAACGCGCCTCGCCCCGCCAGAGCTGAAAGCGATCCACCCGATGGAGATTGCGCCGGTTATCACTGATAGCGATCTGGTGCTGGGCGAAAGCGGCGCGATCATGGATTACATCGTGGGCAAATACGCGCCCGATACAAAGCTAGTGCCCGGCCCCGACAGCCCCGATTTTGCGCGGCACCTATATTGGTATCACTTCGCCAATGCGACGCTGATGACCAATGGCATGATGAGCATTGCTGTGGGCGCGGTGGGCGCTCAAATGCCCCCGCCGCTTGCCAAACGCATCACCAATGCATGGGCCGCGATTGAGACAGGTCTGGGAGAGGCAGATTATTTCGGCGGCGCCAATTTCTCCACCGCAGACATCATGCTCGGCTTCTCGCTAACGACGGCGCGCGCGTTTAACGATATGAGCATTGAGGGCATGCCAAACCTGCAAGCTTATCTGAAACGCATCGGCGCGCGTGATGCGTACCAAGCGGCAATGGCAAAAGCAGAGCCGGGCTTTCCGCCAAAACTGGATTAGTCTCTAGGTGACAGTGCGCCAATTGCGGATAGGCTGGTGCGAATTTATGAGTTGCGCGCTATGCAATTGGTGCACTGTCACCGTAATGCTGTCACCGTAATGCATAATATCACTGCTCCTGACCGATATTAACTCGCTGATTTTTCAGAAAAGGATAAAATTTAACGCCAGCAAAATCCGAATAAACTTCATCACCATGAATAAAAAACTGCTGGCATCGGATATGATCAAACGAAATGTAAATGTCAGCTGGGAATGAGCAAATTCTATTATAAGAAATAATATAGCGCCTGTCACAACTCTTTATATCGTAAAAATTTAAAGAACAACTTTTAGTATGTATCTGGCTTGGCCCATAATATTCATCGCCGACATTATTTGAATTTCCACTCTCAATATAAACATCGCTAACGACCTTATGAACTCTATCAGCTGACATAGCCTCCCACCCTTCCTTTGGCGAAGAATATCCGCCAGCCGTCAATCTGTATTGATGGTAGATCCTGACTGCCGCCACCTCGAGAACATAGAAGAATGGTTCGACTAGAGGATAAGCTACACCACCGGTTGAATCAGAGGCGTCACCAGATTGATCAAAGTAAGCGGATAGCATGTACCGAAACTGCCAATATGAATGCATCTGTAATACTAAAAAAAGAGCAAGCAGCCCAAGAAGCAACCGTTTTCGAGTTATTACTGTTTTCATATTATCGCCTCGAGTGGCAAGAACTGATAAATATCAGAATCAAGCCTTCCGAAAAATTGCTTGAAACAATCTGACCCCATTGAAAGACGATCGCATTATAATGGAATCTGACATTAACTGAGCCAAATTAAAGCGAAATCATTTTAGAGGTTCCCTAGTAAAATCGTAGCGAGACAGTTGGTCACTCAAAGGCCACCGTAATGCCGTAATGCGTCACCGTAATGCGAGTTTCTGAAATCATTCGATTACGCCTCGTGAAAAGTCGCGGTAGCTCAGTTGCTGCGCAAGGGTTAGGTTGGAGCTGCCCCCTCGGGTAAGATCCAGAGGCCGACCAGCCTCCCACCCTGAGGCAAGAAGCATTTTTTCAACGTTCTTCGTGATAGCCTCATCGGTCAATTCCGCCGTCACACGCCTAAGCTCGTAGCCCTCGCCAAGCAGTTCCGAGAGGCTTGAAGGATCGAGCCTTTCGACACTCTGCGGATCTTCAAGATCGCGAAAGGTGACGAGGCGTGGATATCCGTTCTGACCCCAAACCGGGTTCTTCCGTTTAGGAATAATCACGTCGACTGCACCCCTATCGTAAGGTGGCTTGAGGCGAGACGTGCCGAATGCAAGTCTTGCAGTAACACCCTGATTTTTCGAATAAAGGAGCGCAAAGAGAGTCTGCCCATTTGGCAAGTCTACCGCCACTGCCTCACCGCGCTCTTTCATGGTGCCAGCAGGCGCTTCCATGGTGATCCGCGGACCATCGCGCCAAGTCACCTCGCGCACGGCGTACCCGCTTCGCACCCCTTCGGGCGTGTCGATCTCCACCGTAAGCTTGTAGCGATAGCTGTACGTTGGGTATTTCAGCTGCCAATAGAGAAACGCCGCCGCGATTAGCGCCAACGGAATTCCTAGGAACCAAATCATAAACCCGCCCTTCATGCCTTACCGTGTCCGTACCCAAGAGGATCCAGCATCGAAACGCCCGGCCGATAACACTGGTTCAGCTCGCAGTTCACCACTAACCCCCCTCTATTTCTTTGCTTTCACTCGCATTGTCTCCAGCACCTCCGGATCGACGCTGCGGGCCACAATCGGATGGATCCCAATCGACTTGTCACCGGCGATTCGCTTGAAGCTGGCCCCTAGGTGACAGTGCACCAAGTGCCTTGCGAAAGGGATAACGAAAGCGGAATGTCGGCTTTTGGGTTTGTTTGAACCGCTTTCCTACACCGCTTTTGCCCGTCACACTCGCTGTCGGTTCTTTCAAAATTGCATCCCCAAACCTGAGTGAAACGCGTTTCATGTTGGAGAAGTGTAACTCTCTCTTTCCACACTTATAACTCTGATAAATAACAAAAAACCTGCGCGAAACCGGGTTACACTGTGTAACCTTTGTAACCCTCGGTTTGAAATAATCGGAGAGCTCGCCGGAACGATTGTACAATGCGACGGCTGCTGACGCGGCCAAAGGCAGACGCTCACATGGCCTTAATCACTCAAGAGGCGAACGCATTTTTCGCTGCGGTCTCGACTTGATCCATCGCTTCATGCCATGGCCCAGGGCCATAGCTGATCCGCGAAACACCGCAGCTGGCAAGTTCGGTGTTGCTGACCATGTCGGGTAGGCGCATGACATTCACGGGAATGGTTATGGCTGCACATATCTGCGCTATCATATCGCGATCAGAAAGGCCGGGAATAAAGAAGCACTGCGCACCCGCATTTTTGTAAGCTTCCCCGCGCTCTATCGCCATATCAACCAGTGCTGGTTGATTGGGATTGCCACCTTCCATCAGCACATTGAGAAAGGTGTCTGTTCTCGCGTTTACAAACAAACCCGCATCGGCAACTGTCGCAATGCGTTCGGCTTGCTCTGATGTTTGCCTTAGACCGCCTGAACCGATCAATTGGTCCTCGAAATTACAGCCCAATGCACCCGTGGCAAACAACGCCTTCGCATTTGCCGCAAGAGCTGCGATATCCTCGGCAAAGCCTGCTTCAAAATCGACGGTTAAAGGCAAATCTGTCGCCGCCGCAATCTGCCGAGCCGTGTCCAAAAGCGCTTCAAATGGAAGCTGTTCACCGTCTTCGAAACCTTGAGCGCCAGCGAGGGACAGGCTGCCCGTAGCGATTGCCTTTGCCCCTGCACGAGCGACTGCCAGAGCGCTTCCTGCATCCCAGATATTGAAAAGCACAAGGGGTTCAGCGCTGGTATGCAGCGCTGCAAATTCATCTGTGGTCATAATTAGAAAAGCTCCGGTTCGCCCGCATCGGCATCTGAGCCTTCGCGGTTTAGCAATTCGCGTTTGATCTTAGGTCCGTAAGCATAGCCGCCCACCCCTCCGCCAGCAGGCACCACGCGGTGGCATGGAATCAGCACGGCGATATTGTTGGCGCCATTGGCGCTGCCCACGGCACGGCTGGCTTTGGGATTTCCCAGCATCGCGGCTTGTTCGCCATAGCTGCGCGTTTCGCCGACTGGGATTTTTCGCAAGGCCTCCCAGCAGCGTTGCTGGAATGCGGTGCCTTTCACATCCAGCGGGATATGCGAATTGTCGCTGCCCGGCTCTTCAACCGCGGCGACGACCTGCTTAAACAAGGTGCGAAATTCTTCGCTGGCTTCGACCAATTCCGCTTTGGGAAAACGGGCGCGCAGTTCGGCCTCACCCTCGCCAAAGCTCAAACAGCACACACCAATGTCTGTGGCTGCGACCAGCATTGGGCCAAGCGAGGTTTCGATCACTTGCCAGAAAATCGTGCGTCCCTCGCCGCCATTGCTCCAATCGCTTGCCTGCATGCCCAGCCGTCCCTTTGTCTCTTCATAAAAGCGCGAAGGGGCAGAATAACCCGCTTCGTAAAGTGCATCGCTCACCGCTTGCCCCCGCGCCAAGGCATCGCGCACCTTTTCTTCACGAAGCGCGCGGGCAAAGGCAGCAGGTGACAGACCAACAGTGCGTTTGAACAATCGCTGGAAATGCGTGGGCGAATATCCGGTGAGGTCCGCGAGTTCATCCAATGTTTTTGAGCCCTCTGCGCGGATGGCCGCTATCGCTGCGAGCACGCAGGCTTCCTCAGAGGATTGCGTTTTGGGAGAGCAGCGTTTGCAAGCGCGCAGGCCTGCGGCTTCGGCGGCCTGCCAATCAGCATAGAACCGCACATTTTTGCGCAGGGGTTTGCGCGCAGGACAGCTTGGCCGGCAGTAAATCCCGGTGGAATGCACCCCTGTCACAAACGCGCCATCAAAGCGGCGATCTTTAGCCAGCGCGATTTGCCAGCGCTGATTATCTGTAAGAGGCGTGTTCGTTTCCATGGATCGATATCTAACGCCATTATAGACCAAGCGCATCCCGCACCTTGCGCTCAATCAAACCAAGCGAGGATCGCCTGTGGGCAAAAGCTGGGTTGCGAGGCAGGCGAAGCTGGGCCATGCAACGTCCATGTTAAATCGCATTGCCGCCTGCCTCATCACACTTTTCGCGCTGTGCATTGCACCTCCCGTCCTCGCCGATGAAGCCGATGTGGATGCAGCAGCGCGCGGCGTGGTACGGGTGGTGCTGATCCGCGATGTTGAGGGTGAGGTTCTGCCCAGCAGCCATGGCAGCGGCTTTGCTGTTACGCCCAATATCATCGTCACCAACGCGCATGTTGTGCGTGATGCGGTGCTTGATGACACATTGCGCATTGGCATTGTGCCAAGCGAGCAAGCTCGCGAAAGCGAGCCCGGCGCGTTCGGCTCTATTCTTGCGGTTAGCCCGCGAAATGATCTGGCGCTGATTGAAATCGCTAAGGGTAGCCTGCGCTTGCCGCCAGTGTCATTCTCTGGCGCGAATGCCAGCAATATGGGCGAAGTTGCTGCTGTCGGTTATCCGATGAATGTCGATATCGCACAGGGACTTGAAATCAGCGATATCTTCCAGCCGCAGCCGCCGGTGAAAAGCCGCGGTTTTCTTTCAGGAGAGCGCCCTGCCCGCCAGTTTGATACAATTTTGCACACCGCGCCGATTGGTAGAGGCAATTCAGGCGGGCCGCTTCTGGATGGGTGCGGCCGGGTTTTGGGCGTGAATTCGTTTGGAGCCGAATCTGATGGATCAGATGCAGAGTTTTACTTCGCCGTGTCCTTGCGCGAATTGCTGCCATTCCTGCGCGACAACAATATCGAGCCATCGACCAATGCTTTGCCTTGCCGATCAATTGAGGAATTGAACGCGGCAGAGCTTGCTAGGTTCGAAGCCGAGCGCGCCGATGCACAGGCCAAAATCGACGCGCGCGAGGAGGCTCTTCGGGAACGCCGCCAGCAAGCTTGGATCAAAGCGCAAATGCTCATCATCGAAGAGCGCGACAATGCTATTGCAACGACGATGCTGCTTTTGATCGCAGGCCTTGTAGCCGCTTATGCCGCTGCCCAATTGCGACGCAATGAGGCGCATCGCAAATTTGCGATTATGGCGGCAGGAGCGTCTGGCGCTGCGTTTATTGCATGCCTTCTCGTGTGGCTCGCTCGGCCCGGCACCAGCGATATCGAAGACCGGGTTGCAGCCATTATGGACGAAAACGAGTCTGGCGAAGATGGCGAACAAACGCCAGACTTAACGGCAGCAGGCGATGGCACTTTAATCTGCACTTTTGTGCCAGAAAGAAGCCGGGTGACAGGCGCCCGGATTGATGACGTTGAATTTGATTGGTCGGCTGATGGCTGCGTGAATGATCGCACACAATACGGAATGGATGGCGGCAGATGGAGCCGTGTCTTTGTTCCCAATGATGAAGCCGCCGTTTCGGTCAATTCGTATGATCCTGACACGCGCACTTTCCGCACAGATCGGTATTTGCTGGGCCGCGCAGACATGGAAGCCGCGCGCAAGGCTCGCCGTGGATACTCTCCGCCATCGTGCGGTGTCACGGATGCGGCAAGGCTTTTGGGCGAGCGGCAGTCTGCTGTGATTGCGCAATTGCCTGAGCGCGAGAACGAGCGGCTGGTCTATTCATGCCAGCCAAAACAGACGAGCGGCATCCCCGCTATTTCGGAAATTGAGCAAGAATAACGCTTGAGTTTGTTTACAAGTATGGCATCTTTGTGGCGCGATCACTGGCTGGAGAAAACACTCCTTCGGTTTTGATTTTGCAAGGGGGTGTAATGCTATACCGTTATTGGCTTATTTTCGTTGCGCTGTTTGCATTTGCGCCTTCACACCTAACGGCGAGCGAAGCTGATATTGATGCAGCCGCTCGCGGTGTTGTGCGTGTGGTCACATATACGATCACACCCAATCAGCGCTTTGTCCCACTTGGACATGGGACTGGTTTTGCTGTGGCCGAAGATAAGTTTGTAACCAATGCTCACGTTATTGAACGCGCGGCGCGATATCGCGATGTTTATGTTGGCATCATACCGCCTAAAGGGGATGAGCCAACGCGCGTTAAGCTTGTCTCATATAGTCGCAATCGAGATCTTGCGCTGCTGGAGGCGCCGGATAGTTTGCGGCTTCCTCCATTGACATTTGTGAGCAATTTTACATCGGAGAACGCCGAAGTTGTCGCGGTCGGTTTCCCCGGCGCTATTGACGATACCTTGGGTATCGGGCGCGAACCAACTGTGACACGCGGCATCGTCTCCCAGCAACGCGTATCCCGCGACGTTCGTTTGGTGATGCACAGCGCAGCGATTGCGCGCGGCAATTCAGGCGGCCCCCTGCTTGATGATTGCGGACGCATCGTTGGTGTGAACACATTCGGCGCCAATTCTATTGCAAGCGAAGGTGAATTCTTCTTCTCCGTCGCGAACAACGAAACGCTGGCCTTTCTTCGCAACAACGATGTTTCGCCCAAAACAAGTGATCTGCCGTGCCGCTCCCTTGCGGAATTGGCAAAGGAAGAAGCCGAACGAACCGAGGCCGAGCAAGAAAAGATCGAGGAAGAGCAGCGCGCAGCGGACGAAGCCGAAGCGGCAAAGCGCGACCAAATTGAAGCGCAGATCACCGAAGAGCGCGAGAATATGATGGCACTTGCCGCGGTCCTGTTGCTTTTGGCAGCTGGCGGCGGTGCGCTTGCTTACCAGGCATCAGGAGCGGAAGGCGGGAAGAACCGCGCAATCGCCTTTGGCGCGATTGGGGGGCTTGCAGCGCTTGGTGCAGTTTTCAGTTGGATAACCCGGCCCAGCATGGATGATGTTGAAGACCGGCTTTTGGCTGAAAGCGAGAGCGACTGGAGCGATGAAGAAGGCATAAGCGGCCTGCAACCCGGCACTTTCACCTGCACACTCGACACTGATCGCAGCCGTGTAACAACTGCTCCCAAACCCATCGAAGAATTCGAATGGCGGGCCGAGGGGTGCCGAGGCGAATCGCAATATCAATCCGTCGACGGCGTGTGGCGGCGCGTGTTTGTCCCGCAGGAAGACTATATGGTCCGCGTTGCAACCATCGATTTGGCCAAAGGCGAATTTCGCAATGAAAGGTATTTGCTGCCCAAAACCGAATGGCAAAAGGCGCGCAATGCCCGGATGAGCTACCAGCCTCCGTCTTGCGGCGCGGAAAATGCCTCGCAACGTCTATCCGATATGCAGGAGGGCGTGCTGGCTCTGCTCCCAGACCAACCCAATGAAAAGCTGATCTACACTTGTGAAAGCAAATAGATCAGGCCGCCAGGGCTTCCCCGCTTAGAGTAATCCGGTGCATTTCGCGCCGATACCCTTGGTAATCGTTCATCGCATTGTGCCAACTTGTCCGATTGTCCCAGATCGCAACGGTGCCGGGCTGCCATTGGAGGCGGCATTGGTTGGTGGGTGTCAGCGCCGCATCGCACAGCTCATTTAAGAGCGGCAGACTTTCCTCGCGCGTTTGGCCGACAAAATTGATTGTGAATGCAGTGTTCACATAAAGCAATTTCCTGCCCGTATGCGGGTGGCGGATTACAACCGGATGCACTGCGCCAGTTTTCAAGTCCTGCCCGCGCAGATGCTCTCCCATGTCGGTTTGCGCATACAGGCCGCCTTCTTTGTAGACGTGATCTGCGGTGTGAAACGCTTTTAGTCCTTCAATCCGCGCTTTCAGATCATCGGACAAAGCATCGTAGGCAGCGCCCATATGCGCCCACATCGTATCACCTCCCTTTGGGGGAAGTTCGCGCGCAACCAGCACTGAACCCATCGCAGGCACTTGGTCATACGAATGATCGGTGTGCCACGCGCCGCCAATATTGGTGTTTTGCGTCGGCTCCTTCTTTACCACCGATATTTCTTCAAATTCGTGCTGCTGCGGGAAGTAATTGTTGACGTCCATCCCGCCCCAGCGCTTGCCAAAAGCAAGGTGATCTTGCGGGGAAAACTCTTGATTTCGAAAAACCGCAACGCCGTGTTCGTAAATTGCACGCTTGATCGCATCCATCTCTTCGTCAGAGCATGATGCAAGCGCAACACCTTCAATCTCCACGCCGCATTCGGGCGCCATTGCGGTGGTTTTCACTGTTTTTTCTCCCCTTGGCTTTTGCCATTAGATGTCGTTTTTATGCAATTGGGCGGCCAACACAAGCGCAACAACGCCAGTGTGTGTGTTTGGTGCAAATGTTCGTGTTTGCTGCGCTTGCGTAATATGCATTGTCTTGCTAGGCGCGCGCCAGCTTTGAACCGGGCTCGTTTTTGCTTGTCCAATTAAAGCATCGTATTTTCTCAAGCGTTTTGCCGCAAAGGACACACAGCGAGTGGATAATTCCGCCGGTATTCAGGCAAGCCTGCCAGGGCGTTACGCCTCAGCTCTTTTTGATTTGGCGAGTGAGAATGGCACCGTCACCGCTGTTGAGAGTGATCTCGATACGCTGGGCTCAGCTTTGGCCGAATCTGCCGACCTTCAAGCTGCGACGACCAATCCGCAATTGTCGCGTGAGGACCAAGGCAAAGCGATTGCGGGGATTGCCTCGCATCTTAAACTTTCAGACCTTACGACCAATTTCCTAGGTGTGCTTGCAGGCAACCGCCGTCTGGGCGCGCTTTCAGGCGTCATCGCGGCGTTCAAAACTATTGCGGCAGGCCAACGCGGCGAAGTTTCCGCCAATGTCACCAGCGCGCACCCTTTGTCCGCCAAGCAGCTATCTGCACTAAAGGACAAGCTGACCGCACGCGAAGGCCGCACAGTTATGCTTACATCTGACGTTGATCCTGACCTTTTGGGCGGGCTTGTCGTCACCATTGGATCGCAGCGCATTGATGCCTCGATCCGCACCCGTCTCAATTCACTTGCCCAGGCCATGAAAGCCTAAAGGACCAAAAACATGGAAATCCGCGCAGCAGAAATCTCCAAGGTCATCAAAGACCAGATCGCCAATTTCGGCACCGAAGCTCAGGTCAGCGAGGTTGGCACCGTGCTTTCCGTGGGTGATGGGATCGCCCGCATCCACGGCCTTGATAAAGTGCAGGCTGGCGAGATGGTTGAGTTTGCCAATGGCGTAAAAGGCATGGCGCTCAACCTTGAAAGCGACAATGTCGGCGTTGTGATCTTCGGCTCTGATGCTGAGATCAAAGAGGGCGACACCGTTAAGCGGACCGAGACCATTGTGGACGTTCCGGTCGGCAAAGGCCTTCTGGGCCGCGTGGTTGACGCGCTTGGCAACCCCATTGATGGCAAAGGCCCCATCACAGACGCCACGCGCCAGCGTGTGGAAGTAAAAGCGCCCGGCATTATTCCGCGCGAATCGGTTTCTGAGCCTGTGCAAACCGGTCTCAAAGCCGTTGATGCTCTGGTTCCTGTTGGTCGCGGTCAGCGCGAGCTGATCATTGGTGACCGTCAGACCGGTAAAACCGCTGTTGCCATCGACACTTTCATCAACCAGAAAACGGTCAATGAAGGCGATGATGAGAAGAAAAAGCTCTACTGCGTCTACGTAGCTGTCGGCCAGAAGCGCTCGACTGTTGCGCAGATCGTGAAGCAATTGGAAGAAAACGGCGCGATGGAGTATTCCATTGTTGTTGCCGCGACCGCTTCTGAGCCTGCCCCACTGCAATACCTTGCGCCATACACCGGCTGCGCGATGGGTGAGTTCTTCCGCGACAACGGCATGCACGCTGTGATCGTATATGACGATCTTTCCAAGCAAGCGGTTGCTTATCGTCAGATGTCGCTTCTGCTTCGCCGTCCTCCAGGCCGTGAAGCTTATCCGGGTGACGTGTTCTATCTCCACTCACGCTTGCTTGAGCGTGCGGCGAAGATGAGCGAATCTGAAGGTCATGGCTCTTTGACCGCCCTGCCAATTATTGAGACGCAGGCTGGTGACGTTTCGGCCTATATTCCGACCAACGTGATTTCGATCACCGATGGTCAGATCTTCCTTGAAACCGACCTCTTCTACCAAGGCATCCGGCCCGCTATTAACGTGGGTCTATCGGTCAGCCGTGTGGGGGGTGCAGCTCAGACCAAGGCGATGAAGAAAGTGTCTGGCTCGATGAAGCTTGACCTTGCGCAATATCGCGAAATGGCTGCCTTTGCTCAGTTTGGTTCAGACCTTGATGCTGCGACGCAGAAACTCCTTAATCGCGGTGCGCGTTTGACTGAGCTTCTAAAGCAAAAGCAATTCTCACCCATGCCATTCGAAGAGCAGACAGTATCGATCTTCGCTGGCACCAACGGCTTTATCGACGATATCGATGTGAATCGCGTCAACGAATACGAAGAGCAAATGCTCGCCTTCTTCCGCGCCGAACATTCAGATGTTCTTGCCAGCATCCGTGACAGCGGGAAATTCGAAGACGACACCAAGGCCAGCGTTGTCGCTGGATTGGAAGCGTTCGCAAAGCAGTTTGCATAAGTAGTTACAGTTCACCCGTCATCCTGAACTTGTTTCAGGATCCATGGTTCAACCCAGCGCTGTTCTCCGAGGACCAGCCACCAAGATGAGAAATGGATGCTGAAACAAGTTCAGCATGACGAGTTAGGGAAAGATCGAAGCATACAATGCCAAGTCTTAAGGAACTAAAAGATCGGATCGGGTCGGTTAAATCGACTCAGAAGATCACCAAGGCCAAGCAAATGGTCGCTGCGGCGAAATTGCGCCGTGCGCAGGCTGCTGCTGAGGCTGGCCGTCCGTATGCTGAGCGTTTGAGCGCGGTTATGGCCTCACTCGCTGGCAAAGTCTCGGGCGACAGCGCACCGAAACTGCTTAGCGGCACAGGAGCAGATCAACGCCACCTTCTGGTTGTGGTGAACACCGATAAAGGCCTGTGTGGCGGCTTGAACTCAAACCTCGTGAAAGCTGCCAAAGCCAAAGCCGAGGAATTGATTGCGGCTGGCAAGCAAGTGGAGTTTTATCTCGTCGGCAAAAAAGGCCGTGCGCCTTTAAAGCGCGATTATGACAGCCAGATCACGGGCGGTTTCGACACCTCCACGGTCAAAACCCCCGGCTTTGAAGAAGCAGACGCGATTGCCGCTGAATTGGTCGAGATGTTCGACAATGGCGCTTTCGACATTGCGCATCTGATCTTCCCGACCTTCAAATCGGCGCTTGCGCAGGAACCAACTGCCAATCAGCTGATCCCCGTCCCCTCGCCCGAAGCGGCTGAGGATACAGGCGCAGTGGTCGAATATGAGCCTGGTGAAGAGGAAATCCTCGAAGAATTGCTGCCACGTTATGTGAAAACGCAAGTCTTCGGATCTTTGCTCGAACGCGAAGCGTGCGAACAGGGCGCGTCGATGACCGCCATGGACAACGCGACCCGCAATGCAGGCGACCTCATCAACAAGCTGACGATCCAATACAACCGCAGCCGCCAGGCCGCGATTACAACTGAACTTATTGAAATTATTGCTGGCGCAGAAGCGCTCTAAGATAAGGCTAAGGAAAGACACATGGCCACCGCACCCGTACTCAACCAAACCACCAACGGCACCATCGCCCAGGTCATCGGCGCTGTTGTCGACGTGCAGTTCGAAGGTGAACTGCCCGCAATTCTCACAGCCCTCGAAACCAAGAATGACGGCAAGACGCTCGTTCTCGAGGTTGCTCAGCACCTTGGTGAGAACACCGTTCGCACCATCGCGATGGACTCCACCGAAGGTCTCGTTCGCGGCGCTGAAGTGATCAACACTGGCGCGCAAATTTCTGTCCCGGTTGGCCCCAAAACGCTCGGCCGGATTATGAACGTCGTTGGCGAAGCGATTGACGAGCGCGGCCCTGTTGGCGCGGATATGACCGCTCCGATCCACGCAGAAGCGCCTCCGTTTGTGGACCAATCCACCGAGGCAAGCATCCTCGTCACCGGCATTAAAGTGATCGACCTTCTCGCCCCTTACGCCAAAGGCGGTAAGATTGGTCTGTTCGGCGGCGCCGGCGTTGGTAAAACCGTTCTTATTCAAGAACTCATCAACAACATCGCAAAGGGGCACGGCGGTGTGTCCGTGTTTGCGGGCGTTGGTGAGCGGACCCGTGAAGGAAACGACCTCTATCACGAATTTCTTGATGCGAACGTCATCGCCAAGGATGAAGACGGCAACGCCATCAGCGAAGGCTCTAAAGTGGCGCTGGTCTTCGGCCAAATGAACGAGCCTCCAGGCGCGCGTGCTCGCGTTGCTCTGTCAGGTCTCACCATGGCAGAATATTTCCGCGACCAAGAAGGCCAGGACGTGCTCTTCTTCGTCGACAACATCTTCCGCTTTACCCAAGCGGGTTCTGAGGTGTCCGCGCTTCTTGGCCGTATTCCTTCGGCTGTGGGTTATCAGCCCACCCTGTCAACCGACATGGGCAACCTGCAAGAGCGTATTACCTCGACAACCAAAGGTTCGATCACGTCTGTGCAAGCCATTTACGTGCCTGCTGATGACTTGACCGACCCTGCACCTGCGACCAGCTTTGCTCACTTGGACGCAACGACGACTTTGAGCCGCGCGATTTCAGAGCTGGGCATCTACCCTGCTGTTGACCCGCTCGATTCAACGTCACGCGTTCTGGAGCCATCTGTTGTTGGTCAAGACCACTACGACACGGCGCGCCGCGTTCAAGAAACGCTGCAGAAGTACAAATCGCTGCAAGACATCATCGCCATTTTGGGCATGGATGAGCTGTCCGAAGAAGATAAGCTGACCGTTGCGCGCGCTCGCAAGATCCAGAAATTCCTCTCACAGCCATTCCACGTGGCTGAGGTTTTCACAGGTATCTCAGGCCTTTTCGTCCAGCTTGAAGACACTGTGAAATCGTTCAAAGCGGTTGTGGACGGCGAATACGATCACCTGCCAGAGCAAGCCTTCTACATGGTTGGCGGCATCGACATGGTGGTAGAAAAAGCCGCAAAACTGGCTGAGGAAGCGTAAGCAAGGATGGCTGAGACGCTCGACATCAAGGACTGCGTCAACACGCATTGTCCTTGGTCGGGTGATCCAGTGTCAGCTGACAGCCTGACAACTTATAGCGGCAAAGTGGTTGGCTTTTGCAATCCGGGCTGCCGCGACAAATTTGAGAAGGCCGCTGCGCATTTTGATGCGGCCACGCAAGGAAACTGAAAATGGCGCTCCATTTCGAACTCGTAACACCGGCAAAGCTCGTCCGTTCTGAAGACGTCCATATGGTCGTGGTTCCCGGAAGCGATGGCGAGTTTGGTGTGCTTGAAGGTCACGCGCCTTTCATGAGCACCATTCGCGATGGCGAAGTGCAGGTCTTCAAAGCAGAAGGCGCAGAGCCTGAAACGATAGCTGTAAAGGGCGGTTTTGCCGAAGTGGGCGAAGCTGGCCTCACCGTGCTTGCTGAGCATGTAGAGAGCTGAGCTACAGCCGATTTATACATTAGAAGCGAAAACTATACGATCTGGTTTTGGATTGGATCGATCGCATCTTTACTGTCACTTTGAGCAATTAACCTTTCGGCCGCCTTAGTGGCTGCACTTGTGTCATCGGCCAATCGCTTTACCTCGTTTGCAACGACGCTAAAGCCTAGCCCCACCTCCCCGGCTCTCGCCGCCTCAATGCTAGCATTAAGCGCGAGAACATTGGTCTGATCCGCAATATCCTCAATCACCCTGACAAGTGAGGCAATCTGTTTGACTATTGCTGTTTGCTCTTCGTTTTTCTTTGAGAGGTCCTGGCGCAGTATCTCGCTTTCGCGAAGCTGTGCCTTCACCTGTTTTTCTAGCGCCACCTCATGGGACAGATCGATGGCCACTTTGACGATACTTTGTGGCTGCTCGTCCTGATCAAAAACCGCATTGTAAGAGGCGCGAAGGGAAATCTCATCACCGCTTCGCGTTAAGCGCGCGTAGGTGCCGTCTTTCGATATTCCAGAGGCAAGGTCTGACCAAAACTCTATATAATCTTTGCTTTCGACGATTTCTGGTCTGCAGAATTTGCTGTGATGCTGACCGACAATATCTTCATGCGCATAACCCATTGCATTCAAAAAACGATCATTGGCCCACAAGATTTCGCCTGTGAGCGTAAATTCGACAACGAGGTGGGATCGGCACAGAGCATGCCACGCGGCATTAATTCGATTGCTATCCTGCATTCCCCAAATCCTTTATAGCGGATACGCTAAGAACTCTTAGTTTATGCATCCTTCAGGCTCGCCTTGGGGAAACAGCGCGTTTTGTGTCTACGCTGCTTCGTGGATTGGGTTCCACACTTCGCCTTCAACGGCTTCACCCAACACTTCAAGATCTCCGAGTTTGCCAGGAAACAGGCTGCCTTGATCGCTGGCGTCTTCCGCTTTCGCCATCGCAATCTCAAACAAATCGCGTTCCAATGCCGCGTGAACAGATGGGTGTGGGCGCTGATCAAACCTCAGGACCAAGTGAACGCCCGTTTGCATTTCGACCCGAACCGGCAGGCTCAGAAAATTGCGCATCACGACCGCAGCGATTTCGTCTTCTCTCAAAATGAGGCCATTGCGAACTACAAGCTCGATATGGGTTTCAGAAAGCCAGATAGCTTCAACGGGCTCGCTTGCCCCGCGAACCCAGAGCGTGATTGATGCTGTGTTATTCGCTCTTGAATTTCTCATCGTTCTATTCCGCTTCCCGTTGATCAAATGTGCGTTGAAGACGGTTCTAAAAGCGAAGAAGTTAAAGCGCGTTCACTCTTAGACGTAAACTCGTGTGACGCGCTAATAAGGGCACCAGTCAGGCAATCTGGTTTTGGACCCATATGGCAATGTCAGTGAGGTGCTCAGGCGTCGCATTTGCCGCGGCTTCCTGCATGATGGAAGCAAGAGTGCGCGCGGATAAAGCATCGCGATAAACTTGTTCAGCCTCGGCAAAAGCAGCAGCGACCTCGCATGGCGCTTTGCAATCCGAACGCTTCAGCTTGCAAGGGCCTTTCTGGCGTATCTCAGTGCAGCGAAACGCTGGCATGGGCCCTTCGATTGCGGTCACGATATCGAGCAGAGTAATCGCATCCACACCTCGCGCCAGCCGGTACCCACCGCCCTTCCCGCGGACGGACCTCACAACACCTGCTCGCCGCAAAAGCTGCATTTGCTTAGACAAATAGGCCGAAGGAACTTCGAAAAACTCCGCCAAAGCATCCACGCTGATCCCGCGATCTTCAGGCAGCAAAGCAAGGACAGTGCAGATATGTGTCGTCCATTCAACGCCTTTACCCAGTTGCACGCTTGACTCCTTAATTGGACATCAGTTATCCGGATATCAAATATCCGATTAAGGAGTCGTTGGCATGAGTATGACCGCAAAGCAAGCGCATGGGCGGCTAGCGATCTTTATAGGTCTTTTCATTGCGGTGCACTTCGCCACGCATTTTTCAGCCCTAGGCGGAATTGCAACGCATTCTGAAGCGCTTGGTCTTGCCAGATATATCTATCAATTCCCTCTGATCGAGGCGTTCTTGCTCTTGGCTCTGGCTATACAGGTTTTGCTGGGCTTGCGACTACTCAAGACAATCATCCGGCGCAGGAAAAAGGGGTTTTGGCACAATGCGCAGTTTTTGAGCGGTGCCTATCTTGCGTTCTTCATAGTCAATCACACTGGCGCCGCAGTGATTACCCGGCTGGGCTTTGGCCTTGATACCAATTTCTATTGGGCAGCCGGTACATTGGTCCTCGATCCTTTACGCTATGGCTTTGGGCCCTATTACCTTCTCGCTGTTGCTTCGCTGGTCACTC
>JBCAZT010000006.1:0-46624 GCA_038532855.1 Pseudomonadota bacterium | reverse complement strand
GGTTGTGGCTGAAGCGTCGGTTGGTAAGTCGATCACTATGAAGCGTTTCCACACACGTGGCCGCGGCAAGTCGACGCGTATCCTGAAGCCATTCAGCAAGCTGCGCATCGTCGTTCGCGAAGAAGAAGAGGCATAAACCATGGGCCAGAAGAGTAATCCAATTGGTCTGCGTCTTCAGATCAACCGCACTTGGGACAGCCGCTGGTACGCTGAAGGGCGTGACTATGCAGGGCTTCTCAAAGAAGACATCGAAATCCGTAATTACATCACGAAAAACCTGCCACAGGCGGCGATTTCGAAAGTGGTTATTGAGCGTCCAGCAAAGCTGTGCCGCGTTTCAATCTATGCAGCGCGCCCCGGTGTTATCATTGGTAAAAAGGGTGCTGACATTGAGAAGCTGCGCGCCAAGCTTTCGGGCATGACGTCAAGCGAAGTGAAGCTCAACATTGTTGAAATTCGCAAGCCTGAGGTTGATGCGAAGCTTGTCGCACAAGGCATTGCTGATCAGCTTATTCGTCGTGTGGCTTTCCGCCGTGCGATGAAACGCGCGATGCAATCTGCCATGCGTCTGGGTGCTGAAGGCATCAAGATTGTCTGCGGCGGTCGTTTGGGCGGTGCAGAGATTGCGCGTGTCGAACAATACCGCGAAGGCCGCGTGCCTTTGCACACACTGCGTGCAAACATCGATTATGCCGAAGCTGAGGCGCTCACCGCTTATGGCATTATCGGCATCAAGGTTTGGGTCTTCAAAGGCGAGATCCTTGGTCATGATCCAACAGCGCAAGACCGTTTGATGATGGAATCGCAGACGTCCGGCGTGCGTCCGGCCCGCTGAGTTTGAGATAGAGACAGACAATGCTGCAACCGAAAAAAACCAAATATCGCAAGGCTTTTAAAGGCAAGATCAAAGGCAACGCCAAGGGCGGCACGACTTTGAACTTTGGCTCTTATGGCCTGAAGGCGATGGAACCAGAGCGTATCACGGCTCGCCAAATTGAGGCGGCTCGCCGGGCTATCACCCGCGCTATGCGCCGCCAGGGGCGTTTGTGGATCCGCGTGTTCCCCGATGTGCCAGTATCGAAAAAGCCTGCCGAAGTTCGTCAGGGTAAAGGTAAGGGCTCTGTCGAATACTGGGCTGCTCGTGTGAAGCCGGGCCGTATCCTGTTTGAACTTGATGGTGTGCCTGGACCACTAGCGGCGCTCGCTTTTGAACGCGCTGCTATGAAGCTGCCCATCAAAACCAAAGTTGTTGCCCGCTTGGGTGACACATCGCACCTTGGAGGAGGCAAGTAATGGCTGATATCGCCGATCTTCGCACCAAGACAGATGACCAGCTTTCTGTTCAGCTTACCGAGCTGAAGCGTGAGCAATACAATCTGCGTTTCCAGGCTGCGACCAACCAGCTTGAAAACCCGTCTGAAATGCGCCGCGTTCGCCGCACTATTGCGCAGATTAAGACGCTTCAGAACGAGCGGGCATCATCCGCTGCAAAGGCGTAAGGGAGTAGACCATGCCGAAACGTATCCTGATCGGGACCGTCACTTCCGATAAGACCGACAAAACCGTGACTGTGAAAGTTGAGCGTAAAGTGAAGCACCCCTTGTACGGGAAAATCATTCGCCGCTCGAAAAAGTATCACGCGCATGACGAAGCCAATGAATACACAATTGGTGATGTTGTCCGCATTGAAGAAACAAAGCCAATCTCGAAGACCAAGACATGGGCGGTAAAAGACCGCGTGGTGTCAGGCGGTGTTCAAGCGGTCGAAGCTGATCTCGAAGTTGAGGCAGCTGGCCAGTAATTTAGACCCGTCCTCTTAAGCGGGGACAAGTACGACGGAACTACTGAGCCCCGGTCAGCATCGGGTGTCCCAGCAAGCCAAGAGAAGGAACCGGATCCATGATCCAGATGCAATCCAATCTCGACGTCGCGGATAATAGCGGCGCAAAGCGCGTCCAGTGCATTAAAGTGCTGGGCGGGTCTAAGCGTCGTTTTGCTTCCGTTGGCGACGTGATCGTGGTCTCTGTGAAAGAGGCCCAACCGCGTGCCAAAGTTAAAAAGGGTGACGTTCACCGTGCTGTGATCGTCCGCACCAAAAAGGACGTTCGTCGTCCCGATGGCAGCGTTATTCGTTTTGACAGCAATGCAGCGGTTCTCGTGAATAAGAGCGAAGAGCCTATTGGCACTCGCATCTTTGGCCCTGTGGTTCGCGAACTTCGTGGCCGCGGCTTTATGAAAATCATTTCGCTTGCTCCGGAGGTGCTCTGATCATGGGTGCTGCGAAGATCAAAAAGGGTGACAGTGTTGTTGTGCTGTCCGGCAAGGACAAGGGCCGCACCGGCACTGTTCAGCAGGTTATGCCCAAAGATGGCAAAGTGATTGTCGAAGGCATCAATGTCGCGACCCGTCACCGCAAACCGAGCCAGGCTAATCCGCAAAGCGGCATTGATCGCTATCCGGCGCCGATGAACTTGTCGAAAGTGGCTTTGGCTGACCCCAAAGATGGCAAGCCAACGCGCGTTCGTTTTGAAGAGAAAGACGGCAAGAAAGTGCGCGTCGCTGTAAAAAGTGGGGAGACAATCGATGGCTGATTACACACCCCGTCTCAAAGCGAAATTTGAGAACGAAATCGTTAAGGCGATGACCGAGAAGTTCGGCTACACAAACCGTCTTCAGGTGCCCAAGATCGAAAAGATCACGCTCAATATGGGTGTTGGCGAAGCGAGTCAGGACAAGAAAAAGATCCAGATCGCTGCTGAAGAAATGGCGCTGATTGCTGGTCAAAAGCCGGTCATCACAAAGGCCAAGAAGTCAATCGCTCAGTTTAAACTGCGTGATGGCATGCCCATCGGTTGCAAAGTCAATTTGCGCCGTGATCGTATGTACGAATTTCTCGATCGTTTGGTGACTGTTGCTATGCCTCGCATTCGCGACTTTCGTGGTCTGAATGCCAAGTCATTTGATGGCCGCGGCAATTACGCGATGGGCATCAAAGAGCAGATCATCTTCCCAGAGATCAGCTATGACAAAATCGAGAAGGTGCGCGGCATGGATATTATCGTCACCACCACTGCGAAAACCGATGAAGAAGCGCGTGAACTCCTGCGTCTCTTTGGCTTCCCTTTTCAGGGCATGAACGAAGAGAAGGAAGCGGCGTAATTGCCGCCCGTGTGCATCTTATGACCAAGACAACCCAAGAGAAGAGAGCTTAAGTCCAATGGCGAAACTGAGTTCGATCAACAAAAACGAGCGTCGTAAAAAGCTCGTGAAGCAATATGCAGCGAAGTATGAGAAGCTGAAAGCGATTGCCAATGACCAATCGCTTGATGAGAGCGAGCGTTTGATGGCCCGCCTTAAGATGGCTGAATTGCCCCGCAATGCAAACCCGACCCGTGTGCGCAATCGTTGCGCCACCACCGGCCGCCCACGCGGCTATTATCGCAAGTTTGGTATCAACCGTATCGAATTGCGCGATCTCGGCAATAAAGGTCTGATCCCAGGCCTGACAAAGTCGAGCTGGTGAGGAGCTGATAGATGGCTATGACCGATCCACTGGGTGATATGCTCACCCGCATCCGCAACGGCCAGCAGGCTAAGAAAGACAGCGTTCTTTCGCCTGCGTCGAAACTGCGTGCTAACGTTCTCGAAGTGCTTCAGCGCGAAGGCTACATCCGTGGCTATGCCGATGATGCTTCGGGCAAGCACCCGCAGCTTCGCATTGAGCTGAAATATTTCGAAGGCGAGCCTGCGATCAAGCACGTGGCGCGCGTTTCGAAGCCGGGCCGCCGCGTCTATTCGGGTTCTCAGGAACTTCCGACTGTACGCAATGGCCTTGGTATCACCATCGTCTCGACCCCGCGCGGTGTCCTTTCGGATGCTGAAGCGCGTGAGAACAAAGTCGGCGGCGAAGTGCTCGCGGAGGTGTTCTGATGAGCCGCATTGGTAAGAAAGCTGTTGCGATCCCAAGCGGTGTGACCGCTACGATCGACAATGGCACGCTTAGCGTGAAAGGGCCCAAGGGGACGCTTTCCATGGGTTTGTCTGATCTTATCGACTACAAAGTTGAAGGCGATGAGATTCAGGTCAATCCAGCCAATGACACCAAGCAAGCGCGGTCCTTTTGGGGCATGCAGCGCACGCTTGTGTCAAATTTGGTTGAAGGTGTGACCGAGGGCTTTTCGAAGACTTTGGAGATTTCAGGCGTTGGTTATCGTGCCAAAGCGCAGGGCAAGACATTGAAACTGGAGCTGGGCTTCAGTCACGATGTTGATCTTGCTGTGCCAGAAGGTCTCGAAGTGAAGACGCCCGATCAAACCACGGTTGAAATCAGCGGCATC
The DNA here is from genome assembly GCA_038532855.1 of Pseudomonadota bacterium. Lineage (GTDB taxonomy): Bacteria > Pseudomonadota > Alphaproteobacteria > Sphingomonadales > Sphingomonadaceae > Erythrobacter. Next base: position 42,287 of record JBCAZT010000006.1, on the reverse strand, counting down.
GACAAACAGGCAGTTGGCCAGTTCGCTGCCGAAATCCGCGAGTATCGTAAGCCAGAGCCTTATAAAGGTAAGGGCATCAAATATCGCGGTGAGTATATCTTCCGCAAGGAAGGGAAGAAGAAGTAAGATGGCAAAGCTTTCCCTTTTCGAACGTCGCCGCCGCCGTGTCCGCACGGCTCTGCGTGCGCGCGCTGGCGATAAGCCGCGTCTGTCTGTGCATCGCACGGGCCGTCATATCTATGCGCAGATCATTGATGATGCCGAAGGTAAGACGGTGGCTGCTGCTTCCACTTTGGGAGCAAAGGCTTCTGGTGCAAATGTTGATGCCGCTTCCAAAGTTGGCAAAGACATCGCTGCTGCCGCAAAAAAGGCTGGCGTGACCACTGTCGTGTTTGATCGCGGTGGGTTCCTGTTTCATGGCCGCGTAAAAGCGTTGGCCGATGCCGCTCGCGAAGGCGGGCTGGAGTTCTGATGATGGCTGAAGAGAACAAACCAGAAGAAAACACTGAAGCCGCGGCTGCGCCTGCGGAAACCGCTGCTCCTGCTGCGGAAGCCGCTCCTGCGGAAGCACCCGCTGAAGCTGCACCTGCCGCTGAGGCTGCTCCTGCTGAAGAACAGCGCGGCCGTGGCCGTGGACGTGGTGGCAATCGCGGCGAGGGCGGTGGCCGTGGACGCGGTCGTGGTCGTGGACGCGATAACAAGCGCGAAGAAGAAGATGACGGCATCATCGAAAAGCTGGTGCACATCAACCGTGTTTCAAAAACCGTTAAAGGCGGTAAACGCTTTGGCTTTGCTGCACTCGTTGTTGTGGGTGATGGTCAGGGCCGTGTTGGCTTTGGCAAGGGTAAGGCACGCGAAGTGCCTGAAGCGATCACCAAAGCAACTGCTGCGGCTCGCAAGAAGATGATCCGCGTCGCCTTGAAAGAAGGCCGCACGCTCCATCACGACGCGAATGGCCGTTTTGGCGCTGGTAAAGTGACCGTGCGCACAGCGCCTCCGGGGACGGGTATCATTGCTGGTGGTCCTATGCGTGCCGTGTTTGAAAGCCTTGGCGTTGCAGACGTGGTGACCAAATCGGTCGGCACATCCAACCCATACAACATGATCCGTGCCACTTTTGACGCGCTGCAAGAGCAGACTTCGCCCAAGTCGGTTGCTCAACGTCGCGGTAAAAAAGTCGCTGACCTTCTGGGTCGCGGCGGCGCAACCAAGGCAGAGGCAGAAGCCGACGCCGCAGCAGTTGTGGAGTAAGACGCAATGGCTACCATCAAAATCAAACAGATCGGATCGCCGATCCGTCGTCCCGAAAAACAGCGTCAGATCCTTATCGGTCTGGGGCTCAATAAGATGCACAAAGTCGTCGAGCGTCAGGATACCCCTGAAGTGCGCGGCGCGATCGCCAAGATCCCGCATCTGGTTGAAGTGGTCGATTAAGTATTTAGGGGACACCCAATAGGGTGTCCCCACGTTGTTACGTTATGCGGGGACACGGTATTCCGTGTCCCCATTGAATTTCCAAGCGCGAACAAAAGCGAAAGCGAGTGCAATTATGAAACTGACAGACATCCGTGACAATGCAGGCGCGCGTAAAGGGCGCATGCGTGTGGGCCGTGGTATCGGCTCTGGCAAAGGCAAAACCGCAGCGCGTGGCCAAAAGGGTCAAAAATCGCGTTCCGGTGTGGCGATCAAAGGCTTTGAAGGCGGCCAAATGCCACTTTCACGCAGACTTCCAAAGCGCGGGTTTAACAATCCCTTCGGCAAAGATTTTGCTGAAGTGAACATTGGCATGGTCCAAAAATGGATCGATGCGAAAAAGCTCGACGCGAAAAAAGACATCACCGAAGAAGCCCTTCGTGAATGCGGTCTTGTTCGTGGCGGCAAAGATGGCGTTCGTTTGCTCGGCAAAGGCGATATCAAAGCCAAAGCGAAATTCGTCGTGGCTGGTGCCACCAAAGGCGCAATTGCTGCGGTTGAAAAGGCCGGTGGCAGCGTCGAAGTGACCAAGCCAACCAACGCTGAAATCAAAGCGGCAGAGGCTGCAAAAAGCGAATAATCGGATAAAACGGGAGCTGAGGGGTTCGACAAAGCGCCTCTCGCTCCCTACTTAGTTTGTCTGTGCTGCTTTGCCTGATCGTTTCAGGGGCAGCTGACAACCAGGATCGATAGAGCATTATGGCATCTCGCGCCGATAACATCGCCAGCAATATGAACCTTGGGAATTTCGCCCAAGCGACAGAATTGCGCCAGCGCATATGGTTCACCATTGGTGCGCTGATTGTCTTCCGCTTCTTAAGCTTCATCCCGCTGCCCGGTGTAAACCCGGCGGCGCTGCAAAGCCTCGCTGATCTGACACGGGGAGGTATCCTCGATATCTTCAACACGTTCTCAGGCGGTTCGCTGGAGCGGATGAGCCTTATTGCGCTTGGCGTGATGCCCTACATTACCGCGTCAATCGTGGTGCACATGGCGTCTGCTTTGCACCCGACCTTGGCTGCGCTGAAGAAGGAGGGCGCGACGGGTCGGCAAAAGCTCAATCAATATACGCGCTATGGCACAGTCTTCCTCTGCGCGATCCAGGGGTATTTCTTAGCGCAGGGTTTGGAAAGTTTCGGTGCCGCCAATGGTATTTCGGCGGTTGTGAATCCGGGCTATATGTTCCGCATCGGCGCGGTTATCAGCCTTGTTGGTGGCACCATGTTCCTCTTGTGGCTTGGTGAGCAAATCACATCACGCGGCATTGGTAATGGCGTTTCGCTGATCATTATGGCTGGTATTGTCGCGCAGTTCCCGACTTTTGCCTCGAACCTTTTTGAAGGTGGCCGCACTGGCTCGATCTCACCAACCATCATCATCAGTTTCATCGTCATGGTCGTGGTTTTGATCCTTCTCATCAGCTTTGTTGAGCGCGCTCAGCGTCGTTTGCTGATCCAATATCCAAAGCGTGCAACACAGCGCGGCATGATGCAGGCTGACAGTTCGCACCTGCCGCTTAAGCTCAACACGGCCGGCGTTATCCCGCCCATCTTTGCAAGCTCGCTTCTGCTGCTGCCGCTGACGATTTCACAGTTTGCTGGTGAGTCGGTTGATACGGACAGCACAACCGGCGGAATCATTGTAACGCTCAACCAATACCTCGCGCATGGGCAGCCCATCTATATGACGCTTTATGCAATTGGGATTATCTTCTTCTGCTTCTTCTACACGGCGGTTGTCTTTAACCCTGAAGAGACAGCCGATAACCTCAAAAAGAATGGCGGCTTTATCCCTGGTATTCGTCCGGGCAAACGGACGGCGGATTACCTCGAATATGTGCTGACGCGGATCACTGTGGTGGGCGCGATTTACCTGACCGCTGTCTGCGTTATTCCTGAATATATGATCGCACAAACCGGCATTCCGCTTTTCCTTGGCGGGACAAGCTTGCTTATTGTGGTGAACGTCACAGTCGATACGCTTAGTCAGGTGCAATCGCATTTGCTGGCGCACCAATATGGCGATCTCATCAAGAAAGCTAAGTTGAAAGGCCGGATGCGGTAACGCACGAGGGCTTTTGAGAATTAAGAGTGCGCGCGGGGTAAAAGCGCGCGGGAACAGGGGAAGCTTTGGTGAACATCATTCTTCTTGGCCCTCCCGGGGCTGGTAAGGGGACGCAAAGTGCCGGTTTGGTAGATCGCCACGGCATGAAACAGCTTTCCACTGGAGACATGCTGCGTGCAGCTGTAAAAGCGCAAACTCCTGTGGGGCTCGAAGCGAAAGCAGTGATGGATCGCGGCGAGCTTGTCTCAGACGAAATCGTCTCTTCGCTGATTGATGAAAACCTTGCGGCAATGCCTGTCGAGCAAGGCGCGATTTTTGATGGCTATCCTCGCACTGCGGCGCAGGCAGCTGATCTTGACCGTATCTTAGCGAAGAATGGTCGGACGCTGGATTATGTGATCGAGCTAGGCGTTGATGAAGACGCTCTGGTTGAGCGGATTTGTGGCCGTTTCTCTTGTGCTAATTGCGGTGCGCTTTATCACGACACAGCCAATCCACCGTCGAAAGAGGGTGTGTGTGACACGTGCGGATCAACCGAGTTTAAGCGGCGCCCTGATGATAATGAAGAAACCGTGCGCAAACGTATGGGTGTGTACCGTGATGAAACCGCGCCAATCCTGCCCGGTTATGAGGAGCGCGGTATTGTAACGCGGGTCGATGGCATGGCTGGCATTGATGAAGTTGCTCAAGCTGTCGACGCAATCTTAAGCTAAACGCGCTGCGCCTTTGTGCCTTCGGGCTTTACCCGTCCCAAGCTGACTGTGTAGAACAGCGGCGACGGGAGAATGTGCAGAATGCTAAAAGGTCCAATCCGAATTGCAGCTATTGCTGCAGGTCTCATGGCCGCGCCATTGCAGGCCGAAGTCACGCGCACCACGGATGCTGGTTTTACAACTCGCGATGAAGCCGTGGTGGATGCTACGCCCAAGGCGGTTTGGCTTGCGCTAATCTCGCCAGCGGATTGGTGGAATTCGGACCATACGTGGTCGGGGGATTCGAGCAATCTCAGCCTTACCCCGCAAGCTGGTGGATGTTTCTGTGAGAAGATCCCCGAAGTTGATGAACCCGATCGTTTCACGCTCGAAGGCAGTGTGGAGCATATGCGTGTCATTCAGGCTTATCCCGAAACTGCGCTTAGAATGCAGGGCAGTCTTGGACCGCTGCAAAGTGAGCCTGTTACCGGGATACTCACGATAGCGATCAGCAAAGTTGATACGGGCACGCGGATTGTTTGGGAATACAATGTTGGCGGCGAGATGCGCTATGAAGTGCCCACAATCTCAAAGGCTGTTGATGGCGTAATGAGCCTTCAGCTTGCTGGTCTTGCCGAAAAATTGGGTAGGGTGGATGCGCCCAAAGCAGATGACGCGGTAAATGCAGGCGAAGAGACGCCAGAAGCTTCATCTGATCCCGCCGAAAAGCCAAGCGAAGATACCAAGCAATCTGTCGAAGATGCCTTTGGTGATCTTTCCGACGAGTAAGGGCCCGCTACTGTACTCTTGCCCGAAGATTGAGAGTGAAGCGGGGCGCACCGCTGCCCGTATTGCCATTCATAAATCCTGATGGCTGGATACGCACGAACCGAACATTAGGATCAGTGCCATCGCCGCTGTCTGATGGAACATACGAATAATCTGATCCATCCTGAGAGAACGAAATACAATCGGTCGTGCTGGCCAAAGATATGAATGTGCAGGTCATTCCGGTGGTGGGAGAACCATTGGAGAAAGCCACCGGACCAGATCCTGGACCTGAAAAATCGGTAACAACGAAATCCAGCTCGGCGGGAAGTTCTTCGGTAACTATGACGCTTCCCAAATTCGGGGGCGCATTTCCTGAGTTGGTGACTGTGATTTGGTATGTCACGACAGCATCGGGCGTGGCAAAATCTCCGCCATTGCCGTCATCCGTGCTGGTGCGCAGTTTCGTGATGCCAAGCGATGCCGCAAGGTTCGCATGGAAAGCTTGGCTGAATGCGATGATCCCGACGCGCTCAGCATCGCCTGCTGCAATGCTGCGCTCTCCATCTTGATCGGTGTCTTCATCAACGCGCAGCGTTGTAGAGTTGCTGCCTACGGCGCAATTGCGCAGCCAACCGCCGTCGGAATTGTTGCGAGACAGCTTTTTTGCAACAGCGACTGGAGTGGTGGCAGTGAGGCCGATCCCGGTGCTTTGGCACCCTTCATCCCAGCCTCTGAGGAAGAAGCCGCTCGTCACCGCGCTCCAATTGATTGTCGTCCCGTTGATATCAGGAAAGGATCCCGTTCCGCCTTGGGGAAAGGCAATCCAGCCAACATCTTCAGCCACGGGGAAGGGGCCTGAATTGGCTTGGCTACGTTCTAGCGCGACTTGAAATCCTGTAGCGGTGGGGTTTTGTGCAATCGAAGTGATATGCGGCCGCGAAGTGACTTGCGCCACATTGCGCGTTTCGCTGTTTGCCGTTTGCAATTGGTGGATGACCGTGGGCGTCGAAGGGAGAGGGGAGGAGAAATTGATACTGCCCCAACTCGCTGTCCCTCCAGTAAAGCCCGTGCCAAATTGCACGGCAGAAACAGAATTGCGCCCAGCTTCGATGATGGTGCCGTCGGGCAGGACATGGCGTCCGGGCTCGACCGCGATATACTGCGTAACCATGGCAAGGTGCCTGCCATCCCAGCCATCGGGTTCGAGAATAAGTTCGTCAAAGCCTGCTGTCGTAATGTTCGTAATCCGCACACTGGCCGACTGGCCGCCATTGGAATTGGAGATTACGATGACAATAGGCGGTACATCAAAGGGTTGTTGGAACGCCACAAAGTCGGGTGTTTGATTGGTTCCAAGAGTGTCATGGGCAGTAAATGTGCCTGCCTCTATCCGGCCAGCAAAAGCGGGGCTAGTTTGCAGGCCGAACGCAAGTGCAAAAACACCCATCAACGCTATCAGTCGACAGCGCACAAATGGTTGTAATAGGGCAAACACTTTGCTCATAACCTACGGCATGCCCGAATATACTTAACGGATTCATTCAATTTTTGGAAATCTGTTTAAATATGCAATTCTCTAACTGCGTTCGTGTTTGCACTTGAAATTCACCAATTTGCGATGGCGGTGCTCAACTTTCGCCGTTTATCAGAACTTTGAAAGCGCCCGATGGTTAAGGTTGACTGTCTAGCCGAATCACCGTAAGCGCGCGCTTCATTCGACATATTCGAATTCAGTCCGGCGGCCGCTGTTCTTGCAGTGCGCATTCCGGACTTTTGCTGTTTAAGCAGGATCGTTTGGGTCGATTGTTTTTAGCGTCGAGATAGGGGCGCAGCGTTGAAAGCTGAAAACCCCTGTGGAGCATGGAGAATTAAGTGGCTCGTATTGCCGGGGTAAATATCCCCACAAATAAGCGTGTTATTATCGCGCTGACCTATATTCACGGGATTGGCCGCACAACGGCTGTCCAAATCGCAGACAAGCTTGGCATTCCGCACACTGCGCGCGTGCAAGACCTCACCGATGAGGAAGTTCTACGCATTCGCGAAACGATTGATGCTGATCATCAGGTCGAAGGTGATCTTCGCCGCGAGACTGCAATGAACATCAAGCGTTTGATGGACTTGCGTTCGTATCGCGGTTTGCGTCATCGCAACCAATTGCCTGTTCGCGGACAGCGCACGCACACCAATGCCCGCACCCGTAAGGGTAAGGCCAAGCCGATTGCAGGCAAGAAGAAGTAAGCACTGGATTTATCCAGTCCGCTTTTTCCTTCTGACGAGCTAAAGGAACACGAACAATGGCACGCGAACCCGGCAAAGTAAGACGCCGCGACCGTAAAAACATCACAAGCGGCGTTGCGCATATCAACGCCAGCTTCAACAACACCATGATCACCATCACCGATGCGCAAGGCAATGCAATCAGCTGGTCTTCCGCTGGCATGATGGGCTTTAAAGGTAGCCGCAAGTCTACCCCATATGCCGCTCAGGTGGCTGCCGATGATGCGGGTAAGAAAGCCGCAGAACACGGTGTGCGCACTCTTGAAGTGGAAGTGAAAGGACCAGGCTCTGGCCGTGAAAGCGCGCTTCGTGGTCTGGCTGCTGTGGGCTTCAACATCACATCGATCCGCGATGTGACACCGATCCCGCATAACGGTGTGCGTCCTTCAAAGCGCCGCCGCGTCTGATCCGTTTTTGGTGGCGGCAGTCTTGAAAGGCTGTCGTTTCCCAACTGGGTCCGAATGATGCTGACGAGCGTTTCGGACCCGACCTGAAAATTTTTTGAACCCGCTTACGTAGCGAATTAGGGGAAATCCATGTCCGTCAACACGAAGAACTGGCAGGAACTGAAGAAACCCAACGCTCTTGAAATCAAGGAAGGCTCAGACAAACAACGCAAAGTGACCTTTGTCGCTGAACCGCTCGAACGCGGCTTTGGCTTGACACTGGGCAACGCTTTGCGTCGTGTGCTTCTTTCCTCGCTTCAGGGCGCGGCGATTACGTCGATAAAAATTGAGAACGTGCTGCACGAATTTTCCTCGCTCGCAGGCGTTCGCGAAGACGTGACCGATATCGTTCTGAACGTGAAGCAAATCGCGCTCAAAATGGAAGGCGAAGGCCCTAAGCGCTTGCAGCTTTCGATGACTGGCCCGGCGGAAGTGAAAGCCGGCGATATTGCCGTCACCGGCGACATCGAGGTGATGAACAAAGACCTCGTTCTTTGCCACCTCGATGAAGGCGCGACGCTCAATATGGAGCTGACAGCTGACGTTGGTAAAGGCTATGCACCAGCTGTTGCAAACCGTCCCGCGGATGCGCCGATCGGTCTGATCCCAGTGGACTCGCTCTACAGCCCTGTTCGTCAGGTCAGTTACAAAGTGGAAAACGCCCGTGTCGGCCAAGAGCTGGATTACGATAAGCTCTCACTCACTGTTGAGACCGATGGCACTGTTACGCCCGATGATGCAGTGGCTTACGCCGCGCGTATTCTTCAGGACCAGCTGACATTGTTCGTCCACTTCGAAGATGGCATTCCTCAGCCGCAATCTGCAATGATCGGTCAGGCCGCAACGCCGCAAGAAGACGATGCGAACCAACTCAATCGTTACCTTCTCAAAAAGGTCGACGAACTGGAACTTTCTGTCCGCAGCGCAAACTGCCTCAAAAACGACAACATCATCTATATTGGCGATCTGGTTCAAAAGACCGAAGCCGAAATGCTGCGCACACCAAACTTTGGCCGCAAATCTTTGAATGAGATCAAAGAAGTGCTGTCTAGCATGGGATTGCGTTTGGGCATGGACATCCCTGGATGGCCGCCTGAAAACATCGAAGAAATGGCTAAAAAGTTGGAGCAAGAGCTTTTGGGCTAAAACAGGTTTCGGCGGCGCACCTTTCGCACTGAGAAAACGCCGCCAGCTACGGGCTACCTCATACGGGCCCATAACGAACGAAGGAAAATAGAATGCGTCACGGAATTTCACAGCGCAAACTTTCGCGCAAATCGGGCCACCGCAAGGCTTTGTTCCGCAATATGTCGGCGAACCTCATCAAGCATGAGCAGATCATGACGACAGCGGCAAAAGCGAAAGAGCTTCGCCCATATGTTGAGAAGCTCGTTACGCTTGCAAAGCGTGGCGGCCTTTCGAACCGCCGTTTGGCGATGAGCCGTCTGCAGGACGAAACGCAGCTTAAAAAACTCTTTGAGGTTCTGGCTGAACGCTATTCTGATCGCGATGGCGGCTACACGCGCGTAATCAAAGCAGGCTATCGTGAAAGCGATGCGGCAGCGATGGCGGTTATCGAATTCGTTGATCGTGATGAAGAAGCAAAGGGCCAAGATTCAGGCCCTAATATGAGCGAAGTAGACGAATATGCTGAGGCAGAAGCTGCGGCGTAATTCGCACATTGAGTGAGTTTCAAAAGGGCCGGGGCAGAGATGCTCCGGCCCTTTTCTTTTGCCCGTCTCAGGTTAGTGTGTCGTCCCATGAGACCACTCACTTTATTCGCTGCAATGACAGCATTCGCTTTTTCTGCTTCCTGTGCAGAGGCGCAAAGCCAGCAAGATCGCCTTGATGCCAAATATGACCGAGCAATCGCAGCAGGATACAAGGCGCTGTTCCTGTGCAGCGCGCTGGCCCACGCAGAGGCTGCTGGCGCGACCCGCACACCTGAAAGCGTCCACCAATGGGAACTGACAGGCGTTCAGGCGCCTCTTGATGATATCATCCGCGATTTGGAGTATGATATTGTTCGCCGCCCGACCGGGCAAATCGCGCATGTGCAGGTCAGCTGGGCCGAAGATATGCCTGATCGGCTGGCAGTGTATTATGGACCGGATACGGGCTGCTCGGTCCTGCCCATTGGGGCGCCTGAGGATGTGAGCAATCCAGAGCAAGCTGTTCCGATAGGGCCCGAAGAAGAAGTTCCCGCCGGCGATCCTGGCGAAGCAGTTGAAACCGAAATCGTCACCATTGATGCAGATGGCTCGTCCACAGACAATGGCGGCCCGATAGGCAACCTTTTTCAGCAAGCGCTTGGCACCACATATGGCGAGGGACGCACCACTGCTGTCTTGGTTCGGACAGTCAGCGCCGATGGCTCTGAAGTGGAGGAAGAGGCAGCTTACGCAAAAGGCTTTGGCCCCAATGTCCCCCAGCGCACTTGGTCTGTGGCCAAATCGATCGCGGCAACTCTCGTTGGGGCAGCGGTGCAATCCGAAGAATACAGCGTCGATGATCCAATCAATATCAATTATTGGCGCAGCGGTGGGGAGACAGACCTTCGCAACGCTCTGACGATAGATCACACTTTGCGCATGGCATCGGGCCGGTATTCCGATACGCCGGGTAATCGCACCGATCCGCTCTATTGGGGCGGTACAACGGTGGATGAGCGCGCTGTTAATTGGCCGATGATTGCGCAGCCTGGCTCCCAATTTCGCTATGCCAACAATGATACACTGATGGCTGTGAAAGCGATTGGGGGATACCTCGATTTCTACCCACCGGCTGAAATCTTCGCCAAGATCGGCATGACCAACACAGTCGCGGAAACGGATATTCGCGGCAATTATGTCCTCTCCAGCCAGGTTTGGACCACAGCACCAGACCTCGCCAGTCTCGGTCAGCTATACCTTAATGATGGTGTTTTGCCTGATGGTGATAGGCTGCTTCCAGCAGGGTGGGGCGAATACGTCTCTAAAATGAGCGGCCCTCAGCCTGTTACCGGCAATTACGGTTATGGGGCAGGGTGGTGGACCTTCCATCATCCTGATCGGCCCGATGTGCACGATGGCGTTCCCAAAGATGCCTATGTCGCGCGGGGAAATCGCGGGCAGTATCTCGTTATCGTTCCCTCTCGAAATGTCGTCATTGTTCGGCGGGGCGAGGATATGGTTGGCACAAGGTTTGATATTGCTGCTTTTACATGGGATGTTTTGGTAGCGTTGGAGGAGTGAGACTCCTTGCCTGTTCATTCAGTAAGTACATGCGTGAAGGTGGGGAAATGGCTTTTTTCCAATCCAACATGTTCAGGTAAAGACGCATTTACCTGAACATTTGCTGCAAGGCCTGCTCAGAATCATCTCAGGTTTGTTCATCTAAAAGGGCTTCATAGTGAACGGGGAAATTCCTCCCCTCACTTAAAACCCGAGGATGAGACCTATGACGAATTTGAAGAAAACTCTCGCCAAAGGCACGCTCGGGACTGTCGCGGCTGGCGCGATGGCCCTGGCAAGTGCCACACCTGCCGCAGCGCAAGAGCGCCACCGGGATCGCGGCATTGATGCCGGCGATGTTATCGCAGGCGCCGTGATTATTGGCGGTATCGCCGCGCTAGCCGGAGCCTTTGATGGCGATCGCAACCGCAAATATCGCGACAGACGTTACAACTCCAATGTCCGCTATAACGGGTACAACAATGGCTACCGCTTTAATGGCCGCAACGCAGTGGAACGCTGCGTGAACGCCGCCGAACGCCAAGCGCGCCGTTTTGGAGGCTACCGCTTTGCCGATGTCACCCAAATCCGCGACGTTGACCGCACCCGCGATGGCTTCCGCGTGAAAGGCCGTATCCAGGTCGAAGGCGCGCGTGGATACAATCGCCGCGATTTCGATAGAGGCCGCTTCACCTGCTATTTCGATGGCAGAGGCCGCCCCTTCGTAGACTTTAGCGGCGTTCGCGGTCTGCGCTAAACCAGCAAGTTTCTCTCCTAAAGCTGGGATCAATCAGGCGCTCCGGACCTCAAAAAAGGTTCGGGGCGTTTGGCTTTGCTTGTTGGGCGCGATTGCAAAATGGTTTGCTGGGTTGGGGCTAGACGATTTGAAATGCGCGTCCGATCTTGTTGCCTCATCGCAGTTATCAAATGACCGTTTGTGGTAAGTGAAAGCAGACGTTTTGTCAGACAAATATCAACGCTGCTGTTTCACAATTCCGGCCGCTTCATAGACCGCTCTGCGAAACTTCGCTTGTACATTAAGATCGAATGGCATCATTTGAGTAAAGAACACCGCCGTGATATCATTTGCTGGATCGACCCAGAACAACAAGCAGCCGGCACCATCCCAAAAGAACTCGCCTTCAACACCAAAAGGCTCAGCATCAGAGGTTGGCGGAGCTGTTCGAACTGCAAAATTGAGACCAAACCCCATCTGGCCCTTGGTCATTAGAAAACTCCGGTCCATAACGCTTTGGGGTAGATGATCGCGAGCCATCAACGCCATCGTTTCGGGCCTGAGAATTTGCACGTCTCCTAGACTGCCTTCGTTTTGAAGCATCAGGGCAAACTTCAGGTAATCGTCGATTGTAGAGATTAGCCCGTGGCCACCATTGATCTGGACAGGCTTCGTATCGCGGAAACCGTAGACCCGGCTGTCAGGTTGCCGAGCAACGTTCCCGTTTTTGTCGCGCAGGTAGCCTGCAGCGAGCCGCGGTCTTCTATCGGTAGAGACGAAATAGCTGGTTTCCTGCATCCCTAGGGGCTTCAAAACCCGCTCGATCACCAATTCCTCATAAGGACGGCCGGTGATAACCTCTGCAAGGCGAGCCTGGACGTCTACGGAAACACCATATTTCCATGCTGTGCCTGGCTGACAGAACAATGGAAGAGAGGCCAACTCGGTGCTGAATCTAGACAGGGGTTTGGATGAGTTGAATAGGTCGGCTTTGGCCATGAAGATAGCCGCTGGTGCATCGTCCCAAGAATAGCCAAAGCAAGCCGTATGACGAAAAATGTCTATGACCTTTATCTGTCTCACTGGCTCCACAAGGATAGGAGTCCCGTCTTCATGCATTCCATCTAGGACCATCACATCGGCAAACTCAGGAAGATATTTGGACAGTGGTTCGTCAAGATCAAACAGGCCATCCTCGTAGAGCGACATCAGGGTAACCCCTGTGATCGGTTTGGTCATGGAATACAGTGTCGCTAGCGTATCGCGTTGCCAGAGCCGCTCCGCCTCTCGATCTGCAAAGCCGAAGTCACCGTAATAGACCTCTTCTCCGCGTACGTTGACGACCGCTGAGACACCAATGAGCGATCCGTCTTCCACGGTCGCGGAAAGCATCCTATCTACCCTTTCGCGATCAAACTGAAGCGATGCTGACTGGACGCTTACTGATGCTAGCCCTAGAGTAAGCGACATTACAGCAATCGCCAGTCGAACGTATATGCTTGGCAATCGGCCCATAAATGTTCTCCATATTCGATCAACTACGATATGACGCCAATGAGAAGAGTAGACCAATAGCGAACGCTTGTTTGGTTGGTTTCAAAACGCTAGCTTCGGTGTTTGGATCATTGCCGATGTTCAGGCGACTGTTTTGCAAAGAAAAAATTGGCCAGTCAGCGGTCGTCGCATAAGCCAAGACATACTGAAACGAAGCGGATATCTTCTCTACGGCGATCCGTTTTGACTAAGCTTATCTCTCAAAACCTCGACAGCCTTAAGAATCGCATCAGCCGGTTCGGCTGGGATATTGGGGGTCACTCCAACGCCCTCCCAATTGGCACCAGTCTCAACACTCACCGGACGCGAGGTCGGCGTATAAAGGGTAAAGCCAGTGGTTAGAACATCGCCGTCGTCCAGCATATGTGCTCCGCCGCCCGAGTTTTCGCCGACAACGACAGCGCGGCCTGCTTGTTGAAGTGTGAAGGCGACCGCCTCAGGAGCAGAAAAGGTGCTCTTATCAATTAGGATCGCAAGGGGTCGTTCTGTGCCATATCGCTTCCACAACACGGCAGGCTCTTCACGTGGCTCGACTCCATCAAGCCGAGATTCGATTGTCATCGGAGACGGAGACCCGGGTTCCAGAAACGTCCATTGAATAGGCCAAGTCGTTTGGCTAGATCCTCCGTGGTTGTCCCGAAAATCAAGGATTAATGCATCGGTTGAAGCCACCATGTCGAATGCGGCTCGATAATGCTTGTAAGCTGGCTCAAGCTCAAAAAATGAATTGATCCGGATGTAGCCAATATTGTCCTCAAGGACTTCGACGCGGGTGATACCTTGACCGCTCCTATAGCCTGAAGCTCTCCAAGCGGGGATCCAATCATCGCGGGGATCGTCCGTGTCGACTTCGACGAAGAAGTGTCCATCGCCTGATACATTACGCAGAGTTCGAGTTAGGTTGCGCGCGAAATCTTCATCGTCAGAGCATTCTTCTGCCGTTTCGCTGGAGTTGCGCATTTCCCGAAGTTGGGCAGCAACTCTCTTTGCTTCGTTCTCGATAACATAGACCTGCTCAATTCGATCGGCTGCCTCAGAAAGCGTGTTCTTTTCGTTCGCGCAAAGCGCCGTAGAAAGGACTGAAAGCATCGAAAGACTAAGCATAAAAGGTATCCTCCGGTCGAGCGTTTGATACCGCGCTTAGACGATCCTTGAATGGGGTTTCGCGAAGCGCGTTTTCAAGATTGGTTAGGTTTTCGAGAAAACCGGGAGCGGCCTCATCCAGCAGTTCCATAGCCGCTTGGTCCACGCGGTTGCTGATCAGCTCTACAGCCAATGCAACCCTCTGCCCTTCGGCGGTTAAAGAAAGCAACGCCACCCGTGCATCGTGGTCGGATCTGCATCGTTTCAACAGGCCGCGAGCTTCCATGGCCTTTGCCGCTTGGGTAACGGCAACATGTGATGTTCCTAGAGCGTCGGCGGCCTGCTGCACGCTGGCATTATCGTGCGTCTCTAGAAAACGCGTTAACGCAAACCAGCGTTGCTCGAAACCAATCTCGCTTCGATAGGTGTCTGAAACTGAAACGTTGAGTGTTTCGAATAGGCGCCGTACACGCGAGCCAAGAGCGGAAACCCCGAGTTGCTGAAGGAAGTCAGTCTGGTTCATATTTAAGTAAGTACTTACGTAATTGAATGACGAATGCAAGAAGTTTTTTGCTTCCACTTGCGCTGACAATTTGCATAGGAGCTCCTAGCCGCCTTCGGCCCAGTACAAGCCGTTGACCTTTGACTGGTTGTGGGTCGCAAGCCGACAGTCCTCTTTTCCCCGCATCAAGTTCGAAACGGACCAACTCTTTTCAGCCTATCGCAAAACAGCCCAAGGCCAGCTTTACCGGCCACACAAGATATCCTGCGCAGCTTTTTCCGCGATCACCAAAGCGGTCGCACACGTATTGGCGTTGGGGATTACGGGGACGATTGATGCATCGACCACCCGAAGCTTGTGCACACCGCGTACCTTCAATCTCGGGTCCAAGACCGTATCTGAGCCTGATCCCATTGCACAGGTGCCGCTCGGGTGATCTGCGCGAAAGGCGGCGGTTTTCAGATAGTCTCGCCATTCATCGTCTGGCGCATCGGAGGCGATGGGAAAGGTGCAATCTGAAAGGACGCCGTCCGATTTAAGCTGTGCCATGATGTCCAAAGCCAATTTCGCCGACATTGAAAGCCTGCTGATATCTTCGCTCTCGCCCAAAAGCGCGTGGTCAACCCTCGGCAATTGTCTTGGGTCGTTTGACGTGATGAACACTCGTCCACGGCCTTTGGGCTCTAGCATGCAGGCTGCGATTGAAATGCCATCCTCAGCCGATAGCGACGCTGCTGTGCCCGAATTGTTAATGTCAAATGTTGCCAGGCTCAAAAGCAATTGGAGATCTGGTGCCGAAATGGTCTTGTCAGAGCGTGCAAGCACCTGCGCCATAGCTGTCCCGCACGCAGCTGGACCGCGTCCTCGTAGCAGCCAGTCTAGGATGACACCCGGCAAACGGCTTTTGCGCGCGGCACTGTTGAACGTCGCGATGTTCGATCTGCCTGTCACATAAACGCCAGGGTGTTCCATCAGGTTCGAACCCACATTGGGCGCGTCATGAACGACATTGATGCCCAAAGTGCGCAGCATATTTGCTGGGCCAATGCCTGAATGCATAAGGATTTTTGGCGAACCTATTGCGCCTGCGCTTAAGATAACTTCGCGCTTGCACAGGGCTGTTTGGCGTTTTCCCTTCCAACGATAGTCAACGCCGCACGCTTGGTTGCCGTTAAACGTGATAAAATCGACCTGTGCTAGCGTGCGAACCTCAAGGTTTTTGCGGGTGTGTATTGGAGCCAAAAAGGCCTGTGCTGCGGAGTGTCGACGACCAGCTTTTATGGAAGCCTGCGCCAGGCCAACCCCTTCGCTATCGCCAGAATTGTAGTCGGAATTGAGAGCATGGCCGCACTCAATAGCGGCCTCAACAAATGCATCGACAATCCGAGGCTTGGTCGCTGGAAATGTGACCGAGACAGCGCCCGATCCGCCCCGATATTCATCAGCGCCTTCTTCGAAATTTTCAATCGACTGGAAGTGAGGCAGAAGCGACTGAAAATCCCAACCATCGCATCCCATCGCAGCCCAGCGATCATAATCGGAAGCGTGGCCTCGCATAAAGAGCATGCCATTTATGCTGCTAGACCCGCCAATAACTCTTCCGCCGGACCATCTGTCTTCAAGCGAGTTTCGTGAGTGATCCGGCAGTGCGGGATATTTCCAATTGTAGCGGTCGCTAAAAACAGCCGAGATAACCCCGGCGGGCATGCGCAAGATTGGCGACTGATCTTTGCCGCCGGCTTCTAAAAGAAGAACGCGGCAATTGGGATCGCGAGATAATCGGTTGGCAAGAACGCAGCCCGATGTTCCGCCGCCCGCTATGATGTAATCCCAAATCTCGCTCATGAAGGATTTGATATGATCCTGCGCCTTCCTTGTCCACGCGGCCTAGCCTTGGCAAACAAATCATGTTGTCCGTCTTTCTCGCTTCCACCTGCCTGAAAAAGCGTTCATTCAGGAAATGCTAAGCCTTCATCGTGCAAAGACGCCCCATATCAAGGCGAATGGTGGCCGCCTGCAATCGATCAATGATAAGGGGGCATTATGGCTCAATCTTTGCGTATCGGAGCGATGGCTGGCTTTTTGGCCACCGCTTCTATGGTAGCAACGCCGGCTTATTCGGCGGACATTCCCACTCAACCTGTCAGCGCGAAACACAATGCGCTCTACACCCAATTTGATATGCCGCTGCCCGGTGAAAGTGCGGATGAAGCGGGCGACTATTATCGTTGGGGGCGCTGGGGAGGATATCGCCGTTATCGCGGGCGCCGGGGTGTTCGTGTTGGTGATGTGCTGGCGGGAGTTGCGATTATTGGCGGGATCGCTGCCATTGCAAGCGCGGCCAACAACAATGACAGCAGACGCGACCGCCGCCGTGATCGCGATCAGGATCGCGAGCTCGAAGAATTGCGCGAAGAAAACCGCGAGCAGCAGCGCGAGCTAGAATATCTGCGCTCTCGCGGAGTTGAGGTGGAACGCTATCGCGGGACCAGCGGCGCGGATCGTCTCCCCGAAACGCAAGTCCAATCAACTGCGCCCATTGGGATTGATGGCGCGATTGATACGTGTTCTGAGGCTGCAAGCCGCAATGGCGCAGTCGAAGATGTGAGCGGAGTGGAGCGCACCGGCAATAGCTGGAGCGTGCGCGGCACGGTTGAAGGCGGAGAGCCGTTCTCATGCCGCATCACCACAGGTGGCCAGATTGAAGCGCTGAGTTTTGGCGAGGGCTTTCGCAATGTCCAAAGCTCTGAAGAATATGGGCGCGATTATGATCGCTCATACAATCAAGGTTACACAGCAAGGGCCGAGGGCCAGTTGAGCGATAACAGCTATTCCAGCGCGCGATATGCCATGGAACAACGCGGTGATGCGCGTGAGCCTTTGGCAGCGCGCTATGGCGATGCTCGCGGCACAATCGCGCAGGCGCAGCCCGCCTATCCCGGTGGCCCCATTCCCGGAGAGACCATTCCGGAAACGATAGACGGCGACAGCTAGGATCAGGACCCTAAACGAAACGCAGCCGCTACACAGGCGCTGCCCCATCTTCTTTTCGCTGCATGTGTCCTCTGCAGCGAAAGTGCCTGGCGGCGGATCGGTTTGCCTGCGCAAGCGGTAAGCTGGTCCGCCGTTTGCGGGTCTGCATGAACAGTTTTTCGACCGAAAGCCGAACGTTCCGCAACCGACTCACTTCCAGACAGCGATGTTTCTCTGCTACCTAACAAGAGCGCAAGCGCGACCAACAGCAACTCTAAAGTGCTGTTCACCTTTTGCCACTGGTCGCTTGCGCGTTGGATTCTGGACTAGGAGTGTCAACAAAAGGGCCCGTTGGGGTGTTGCGCCGATTTGACCTGCGATCAGAGGCTAACGAACGCTAACAGTGTGATCTCTTTACCGGATTGCTCGGCAGCAGCGAGTTTGTGATGACCATCAATAATGTAGTGAGCGAGACACCAATGCGTTCGATCATTTACAGAGGGACCTTTGATGTCGAGTAACGAGACAGCGATTGCTGTAGGCAAGGTCTCATTCGACAAAACTTCTATAAAATGGTCAATTCGGTCTGAGTCTAGCTCCTTTTTCGAGGTAATTGGGACAAGAAACTCAAAGCCCTTCGCTGTTCCAAAAGAGCTGGGCATTGCTATCTCCCTGCGGCCACCAACTCTGTAATAGTCAGTCTTAGGGTCTTGCAGTTCTATATCCCCCTCATTGACTATGTATTCCTCGAATTCCCGATCCTCGTTGGCAAAATAATCGCTCGTCTCTCCGGCAACTGCTTGCTCCGGTTTAACCTTGAGGAGAACTACATTGTAATCAGACTTTGGCATTAGCTGTATCACGGTCTCTGATACGCTTGCGGTAATTTCGGTCATTCCATTTTCGAGGGTTTGTCGCAGTTCGCCGATTTCGAACCGATTGTTCGCTTCTGACAATCTCTCGAAAAAGAACGCACAAGTCTCGCAGACATTTCCAAGGTGGAATGTCTCTTCTCCATTAATCGAAAGCACCCTGTTCCAGCGGGGCATGCCATCGTAATTCTGAAGAACAAATTCTAGCGGAGAATTTTTGCCGTCAGAATGCATTTTCTTGCTATCAAGTAGTCTTGCCATCTTCTCGACTTAGCAACTTCACGAATGTCAGCAACTGGGTCGGAAGCCGACAGTCCGCTTTTGAGAGTGCGCGGCGCAAAACCGGTCACAGTTTAGAAATGTGTGGTCAGCCAAGCTTAGACAAATGAGTTAACTTGGCTGGGATTAACACCATATCGAACCAAGGCAGGGGAAAGCGTCTGTCATTGGTCCATACGTTGGTCGCGCTCTATATCACATATGAATAGGCTTGCCCGTCACGGCCATTGCCGCCTCTTTCAGCGCTTCGGCGTGCGTGGGGTGGGCGTGGCAGGTGTAGGCGATGTCTTCGGATGTGGCTCCAAATTCCATCGCTTGGGCTGCTTGCGCGATCATAGTGCCTGCTAGGCTGGCGACAATATGCACACCCAGCACGCGGTCGGTTTCCGCATCGGCCACCACTTTGACAAAGCCTGTCGTGTCGCGGTTTGCCTTGGAGCGGCTGTTGGCCATCATCGGGAATTTGCCGACTTTGACCGTATAGCCAGCCTCTTTTGCAGCCGCTTCGGTAAGGCCAACATCGGCAAATTCTGGCATGGTGTAGACAACGCCGGGGATCACATCGTGATTGATGATACCGGTTTCGTCCGCCACATTTTCCGCGCACGCAATGCCTTCATCCTCGGCCTTGTGAGCGAGCATGGGGCCGGGGACGCAATCGCCAATGGCCCAGACGCCTTCGACGCTCGTGCTGAAATCGTGGTTCACCTCGATCTGGCCGCGTTTGTTGGTTTCGATCCCGATTTTGTCGAGCGCGAGGCCATCGGTGTTGGGCCGCCTGCCGATAGAGACGAGCACATGGCTCGCTTTGATCGTTTGCTCATCACCGCCTGCCGATTTCTCAACGGTTAGCGATACGCCGGTCTTGCTTGCCTTCGCGCCCGTGACTTTGTGGCTGAGCATCAGTTCCATGCCCTGTTTCTTAAATATGCGCCCGGCTTCCTTGCGCACATCCGCGTCCATTCCGGGGAGCAATTGGTCGAGGAATTCAATGACCGTGACTTTTGCCCCCAAGCGCCGCCAGACGGAGCCAAGCTCCAAGCCGATCACACCGCCACCAATGACAACGAGATGCTCTGGCACCTCCTCCAATTCCAGCGCGCCTGTGCTGTCGACTATGCGTTTGGCAGCATTGTCCACCTCAACACCGGGCAGCGGGGTGACGCTGGAGCCGGTGGCGATGATGATGTCTTTCGCGGTGACTGTCTCCGCCTGTCCTGAGCCTGTCGAAGGGCCCACCTTGACAGTGTGCGCATCCTCAAAAGCGGCATGGCCTTTGATCCACGTCACTTTGTTCTTCTTGAACAGGAATTCGACCCCGCCAGTGAGATCGCCCACAGCTTTGGTTTTCTCGGCCATCATTGCGGAAAGATCGAGCTTGGGTTTGGCAGTGATCCCCCAAGTTGCGAAGTGACCACCTTCGGCCTCTTCGAACAATTCTGAGCCATGAAGCAGGGCCTTGGACGGGATGCACCCTACATTGAGGCACGTGCCGCCAAGCGTCTCGCGGCTTTCCACGCAAGCGGTCTTAAGGCCAAGCTGGGCTGCACGGATCGCGGCAACATAACCGCCGGGTCCAGCGCCAATAACTAGGCAATCGTAATCGTAGGAATGGTCAGCCATCGCTCTTACTCTCGTCATCCCAGCGAAAGCTGGGATCTCTTTGTTCTAGGTCGTTCTTTGCTGCACCTGCTCCCAGCTTGCGCTGGAAAAACGTGTAGCCTCACAAATCAATCAGCATCCGGGTTGGATCTTCGATTGCCTCTTTAATGATCTTAAGCGCTGTCACAGCCTCGCGCCCATCGATCAGGCGGTGGTCGTAGGAAAGCGCAATGTACATCATCGGGCGGATAACCACTTCTCCGTTTACCGCAACAGGGCGGTCTTCGATGCGGTGGAGACCCAGCACGGCGGATTGCGGCGGGTTGATGATCGGCGTGGACATAAGGCTGCCGAACACCCCGCCATTCGAAATGGTGAACGTGCCGCCCTGCATATCGGCCATCGTCAGCGTGCCTTCTTTCGCGCGCGCGCCAAAGTCGGCAATGTCTTTTTCTATGCGGGCAAAGCCTTTGTCCTGACAATCGCGGATCACGGGGACGACAAGACCATTGGGCGCGCTGACTGCGACCGAGATATCGACATAGTCGTGATAGACGATCTCATCGCCTTCAATATACGCGTTGACTGAAGGCACATCTTTCAAGGCAAGGCAGGCTGCTTTTGCGAAAAAGCCCATAAAGCCCAGACGGATATCGTGCTTTTTGGCGAACAGATCTTTGTATTTGGTGCGCGCTTCGATGACGGCGGTCATGTCCACATCGTTGAATGTGGTAAGCAGCGCTGCCTCTTCCTGCGCGCCTTTCAAACGTTTCGCGATGGTTTGACGCATCCGGGTCATTTTGACGCGCTCTTCGCGGCGCTCGCCTGTTGCGGCTGGAGCCGGAGCAGGCGATGCGGCTGGAGCAGGGGCGGGTGCTGAGGATTGGCCTTTATTCTTGGCTGCTTCCAGCACGTCTTCCTTAGTGATCCGGCCGCCTTTGCCGGTGCCCTTGATAGTCGACGGGTCTACCCCGTGTTCAAGAACCGCGCGGCGGACCGCTGGGGAAAGCGTTTGTGAGGAATCCGTCGCAGCCTCACTCGCCGTTGGAGCAGGCGTGTCGGCTTTCGCAGCGGCAGGTTTGGCAGGCGCGCCTTCGCCCGCTTCGATCACGGCGATAACCGCGCCAACTTCGACCGTATCACCGACAGCAGCGCGATGTTCTGACAGAACGCCAGCGACAGTAGAGGGCACGTCAACCGCAACTTTATCGGTCTCTAGGCTGACGATGGGTTCATCCACGGCAACCGCGTCGCCGGGCTGTTTCAGCCATTCGCCAATAGAGCCTTCGGTAACGGATTCGCCGAGAGCGGGAACTGTGATTTCAGTGGCCATGTGTTTGTTCCTTAAGCCTTATCTGAATGAAATTATGTCGAAAGACCCAAAGCATCGGCGACCAATGCCTCTTGCTGTTGGGCGTGTCGTTTGGCGAGACCTGTTGCAGGGGACGCAGCGGCATCTCGGCCAGCATAGCGGGCGCGCATGCCCTTGTGGCCTGCCTTGGTCAGCGATTCTTCGATCTGGTTTTCAACGAAGAACCACGCGCCGTTGTTTTTGGGCTCTTCCTGACACCAGATGACCTCTTTCAAGTTTTTCATCCGCTCAAGTCGAATAGCCAAAGGATCGCCGGGGAAGGGGTAGAGCTGCTCAATGCGGACGATGGAGACATCCTTGAGCTCCTTCTTGTCGCGCTCTTCAATAAGGTCATAGGCGACCTTGCCTGAGCACAGGACAAGCCGTTTGATTTTCGCATCCATAGCGGTGCCCGTATCGCCCGCAGGGTCTGCTTTGATCCGCTTGAACTGCCAATCGCCTTGAAATTCCTCGCGCGGGGATTTCGCCATCGGATGCCGCAACAGCGATTTCGGCGTCATAATCACCAAAGGCTTTCGGAAATTGCGCAGCATCTGGCGGCGAAGGACGTGGAAGTAATTGGCCGGCGTTGTGATGTTGCAAACTTGGATATTGTCATTCGCGCACAATTGCAGGAAGCGTTCCAGCCGCGCAGAGGAGTGCTCTGGACCCTGACCCTCATACCCATGCGGAAGCAGCATAACGAGGCCATTGGCCCGCAGCCATTTCGCCTCCCCTGCGGCAATATACTGGTCGATCATGATCTGCGCGCCATTGGCAAAGTCGCCAAATTGCGCTTCCCACAGGACAAGGCTTTTGGGGTCTGCCATGGCAAACCCATATTCAAAGCCCAACACGCCATATTCTGAAAGCGTGCTGTCATAGACCTCAAACTTGCCATGCGGCAAAGTTGTGAGCGGGATGTATTTGTCTTCGGTCTTTTGGTCGACCCAAACTGCGTGGCGCTGTGAGAACGTACCGCGCCCTGAATCTTGGCCGGACAGGCGCACATTGTAGCCTTCCATTACAAGGCTGCCGAAAGCGAGCGCTTCGGCTGTGGCCCAGTCAAAGCCTTCGCCAGAGCTGAACATTTCAGATTTCGCTTTGAGAACGCGGCCCAAAGTCCTGTGAATGCTTACACTTTCAGGAACTTCGGTGAGCGCGCGCCCGAGTGAATCGAACATTTTAGGCTCAATCGAGGTTTCGATATTGCGCCGCGCGGTTTCATCATCAGCGGGCTTGTTAAGGCCAGTCCAACGCCCCCCAAACCAGTCCGCCTCATTGGCGGAATAGCTTTTGGCGGCTTCAAATTCTTCTTCAAGATGCGCGGTAAATTCAGCAGCAACGCTTTCGCGGTGTCCTTCGTCAATCACGCCTTCATCGATCAGGCGTTGTTCGTAGATGCGGCTCACCTTTGGGTGCTTGCCGATCACTTCATACATGAGTGGCTGCGTGAATTTGGGCTCATCGCCCTCATTGTGGCCAAACCTTCTATAACACCACATGTCGATCACCACATCGCGGCCAAATTTCTGGCGGTATTCCACTGCCAGCTTGCACGCGAAAGTCACCGCTTCGGGGTCATCGCCATTGACGTGCAGGATTGGTGCCATCACGCCTTTGGCCACGTCAGATGGATAGGGAGAGCCGCGCGAGAATTTGGGCGAGGTTGTAAAGCCGATTTGGTTGTTGATGATAAAGTGGATGCAGCCACCCGTGTCATAGCCGGGCACGCCCGACAATGAGAGGCTTTCCCACACAACGCCTTGGCCAGCGAACGCCGCATCGCCGTGGATCAGTACGGGCAGAACGCTCTGTTTTTCGTCCAGATCATCGCGGATCGCTTGTTGTGAGCGCGCTTTACCCAGAACCACGGGGTTAACCGTTTCAAGGTGCGATGGGTTGGGGGTGAGCGACATATGCACTGAAATGCCATCAAATTCGCGGTCTGTGCTGGTGCCCAGGTGATATTTCACATCGCCTGATCCGCCCACATCTTCGGGGTTTGCCGTGCCGCCGGAAAATTCGTGGAAGATCACTTTGTAAGGCTTCGCCATAACATTGGCGAGGACGTTCAATCGCCCGCGGTGCGCCATGCCGTAGATAATCTCGCGGACGCCTGCGCTGCCACCATGCTTGATCACCGCCTCAAGCGCGGGGATCATAGATTCCCCGCCATCAAGGCCAAAGCGTTTGGTCCCGACATATTTCTTGCCGAGAAATTCTTCGTATCTTTCCCCGCGAAGGACCGCGGCAAGGATCGCTTTCTTACCCTCTGGCGTAAACTGGATTGTATCGCCGGGGCTTTCGAATTTGTCTTGCAGAAAGCGGCGCTCTTCGGTGTCGGCAATGTGCATGTATTCAAGGCCGACATTGCCGCAATACACTTCGCGAAGGCGGATATAGAGCGCGCCGATTGTGGTCCATTCAAGACCCAGAACATCGCTGACATAAACCTCTTCGGCCTCAAGCCCTGCTAGCCCATGAAATTCAAGCGTCAGGTCTTCAGGATCGCCTTGTTTCTGGCTCAATCCAAGCGGATCAAGCTGCGATGCAAGGTGCCCGCGCACACGATAAAGCCGAACCAAAGTCATCGCCTTGTTCGAGATATCAGCCGCGTGTTGCAGCGCATCTTTATCAAGCGTTTTGCCAGCTTTTTTCGCCGCCTTTTCTATCGCAACTCGCATTTGCGTTGGGTCCATGGCGCTGGCGAGATCTTCGCTGGAACCGGACACAGAATCGAGCCACTTGGGATTGCCCCAAGAAGGGCCAGGCTGCGGGCCTTCCTGATCGGTCATTTCGGGGAGGAAGCTGCTATTCTGCTTGTTCATAATGTGATCCCTGGGGAGAGGGGAAGATACCCCGCCAATCAGCGGGGTATCCCATCTGATTTATGCCATTTCTTTAAGCATCGCATCGAGCGTAGTGCCCAGTTCCGATGGAGAGGGCGATACGCGGATGCCGGCATCTTCCATTGCTGCGATCTTGTCTTCTGCGCCGCCTTTGCCGCCTGACACAATCGCGCCCGCATGGCCCATGCGGCGGCCCGGAGGCGCTGTGCGGCCTGCGATGAAGCCGACCGTGGGCTTCGAGCGGCCCTTGGCAGCTTCTTGCTTCAAGAATTCAGCGGCTTCTTCTTCAGCAGACCCGCCAATTTCGCCGATCATGATCATCGACTTGGTTTCAGGATCATCGAGGAAGAGGTCCAAAACATCGATAAAGTTGGTGCCGTTGACCGGGTCACCGCCAATGCCGACAGCCGTAGTCTGGCCGAGGCCCACCATAGTCGTCTGGTGCACGGCTTCATATGTGAGCGTGCCCGAGCGGGATACGACGCCGACAGACCCCTTCTTAAAGATAGAGCCCGGCATAATGCCGATTTTGCACTCGTCCGGCGTCAGAACACCCGGGCAGTTCGGCCCGATCAAGCGCGATTTTGAGCCGGTGAGAGCAGCTTTGGCGCGCACCATGTCGAGCACGGGGATGCCTTCGGTGATGCAGATGATAAGCTCAATCTCGGCATCAATCGCTTCGCAAATCGCGTCGGCCGCAAAGGGTGGGGGGACGTAGATGCAGCTTGCGGTCGCGCCAGTCGCCGCCTTGGCTTCGCGAACGGTGTTGAATTGGGGGATGCCGATGTGCCCGGTCCCGCCCTTGCCGGGAGTAACACCTGCCACCATTTGCGAGCCGTAATCGAGGGCTTGCTGGGTGTGGAAGGTGCCGGTGTTGCCGGTCATCCCTTGAGTGATGACTTTAGTGTCTTTGTTAATGAGGATGGACATCAAATTTCCTTTTCGGATTTTCGCGCCGCAATCTTGCGGATGAGCACTAGATTCAGAAAGAGTAAGAACAGGCCGGAACCGAGGGCGAGCAGACTGCCAAAAATGGGGATGATAATTCCATAGCCCTCACCTCCAGCGATCCAGCGCGGTGTGAGATTTGTCCATTCCAGAACAGTCATCACGCAGAGCAATGCCCCGCCAAACACCAAAAGCGCCTTAGGAGCGAGTTCGACCACCGTAGAACCCCCACGACTGAGCGCTAGGGAGCCCAAGAGCCAAGCAGCGATTAGCACTGCTGGGACGATCACAGTGGCGAAATGGAAGGTCACGCCAGCGAGCTATCCAGACCCTTACACGCCTCAAGCAGTTCTTCGACTGCGTCGGTTGAGACTTTGAGGTTGGCTTTCTCTTCGCCCGTAAGCTCGATTTCGACCACTTCCTCGGTGCCGCCTGCGCCGATCACTGTGGGGACTCCGACATACAGCCCATCGAGGCCGTATTTGCCTTCGACATAGCTGGCACAGGGAAGGATGCGCTTTTGGTCGCCCAGATATGCCTCGGCCATCGCAATCGCGCTCGTCGCTGGTGCGTAGTAAGCTGAGCCATTGCCGAGCAGGCCAACGATTTCGCCGCCGCCTTTGCGGGTGCGGTCTACGATTTCGTCGAGGCGGGCGGGGTCTACGCCTTTGATCTTCGCGTAATCGTCCACCGGAATGCCGTTCACCGTGGTGTAGCTCTTCACCGGCACCATAGTGTCGCCGTGGCCGCCAAGCACGAAGGCGTTGACGTCTTTGACCGAGCAATCGAACTCCCAAGCAAGGAAGGTCGCAAAGCGCGCGCTGTCGAGAACGCCTGCCATACCGACCACTTTGTTGTGGGGGAGGACAGAAAACTCGCGCAGAGCCCAGACCATCGCATCCAATGGGTTGGTGATGCAGATGACGAAGGCGTCAGGGCAATTGTTCTTAATGCCTTCACCAACGGCCTTCATCACGGAGAGGTTGATGCCAAGAAGATCATCGCGGCTCATGCCCGGTTTACGCGGAACGCCAGCAGTGACGATCACCACGTCCGCGCCTGCGATATCGGCATAGTCGTTCGAACCGGTGATTTTCGCGTCAAAACCTTCAACGGGGCCGCATTGCGACAGGTCCAACGCCTTACCCTGCGGCATACCTTCGGCAATGTCGAACAGGACGATGTCGCCCATTTCTTTTTTGGCAGCGAGGTGGGCGAGCGTGCCGCCGATCATGCCAGAGCCGATAAGTGCAATCTTCTTGCGGGCCATACTTGGATATTCCTTCCCAGATCCCTCGGGACGGCAAACTGCGGGTCCGCTTTGCGATTGGCCATCAATACAAAGGCCAAACCGACGAGCCGCCTCCGTCCCAGCGACATCTCACCATCAAAGCGATGTTGGATTAGGCCCCTAAAACGCGGATTGCAACGGAGAAAAGCCCTTAGTTTACGGGTTTTTGTGCAAACAGTTCGCAGTTGCAATAAGGATACGAGACGCGTGCGCTTACGATCCCCAATTTCGGGCTGATTGGTGGCAATTTAAGAAGCGGGATTAGGCGCGCAGGTTATTCGCCGGCGGCGGCTTTGCGCTCATCACCATCGCGCTCTTGCGACAACAACATGGCTGCAAGGTAATCAGGCACTGCGCGGCTGAAGTAATAGCCTTGCCCAAGCGTACAGCCTGCTTCTTTTACAGCCTGCACCTGTTCGATTGTCTCGAGGCCTTCTGCGACGATTTCCATATCGAGTGTGTTGCCCATTTCGGCAACCGCACGAATGATCGCATCGCTTTTCTTGCCGACATGCGGGCCAGAGACAAAGCTGCGATCCACTTTAATCTTGGACAGAGGGAAGCGATTGATATGCGCGAGCGAAGAATAGCCAGTGCCAAAATCATCAAGCGCAAATCTGACGCCAATCGCTGACATCTCATCGATGAAACTGGCGGTTGCATGATTGTCTTCAATGAAGAGGCTTTCGGTCACTTCAAGCACAAGGCGCGAGGGATCAAGGCCGGCTGCTTTCATGGCATTACGCATTCCCAAAGCCGCGCCGGGTGCGCGAATTTGAAGCGGAGATACGTTTACAGCGACAGAAACGTCATCAGGCCAACTCGCAGCCGTGCGCGCCGCCTGTGCCGTTATCCAATTGCCAAGAGTTACGATAACGCCCGTTTCTTCGGCGACGGGGATGAATTCATCAGGTCGCAATTCCCCTTTTTCCGGATGGAACCACCGCACCAAAGCTTCAAAACATTTGATTTGACCGGTCTCAAGATCGACGATCGGTTGATAGAAAATCGACAATTCTTCGCGCTGGAGAGCAGAGCGAAGCTCATCTTCTATCTCGCGTCGGCGAACCAGATCGCGGGTCATGCTGGTGTTGAAAAAGCAGGTCTGGGCCCTACCACCTACTTTCGCATGATACAGCGCCAGATCAGCGCACTGCATCAAAGTGTCTGTGTCTTTGCCATCTTCAGGCAGCAAAGCGACGCCCAAAGACGCGCGTACTTCCAGACGGTCGCTGTCAATCCGCATAGGGCGCATAATTTCGGCATGGATTTCGCTTGCGAGCAACTCGGCATGTTTGCGGTCTGTTATCGGACAGAACGCGACAAATTCATCGCCTCCAAAGCGAGAGACAGTCGTGTCCTCTGGGCAAACATCGCGCAGCCTGCGGGCAACTTCGGTTAGCAAGCGGTCTCCGACAGGATGGCCGAGCAAATCGTTCACTTCCTTAAACCGATCAAGGTCGATCCAAATCAGTGCCAGCCTGCTGTCTTTGTCTATCGACATCATGGTTTGGACCATGGAGTGATTGAGACCAGCGCGGTTCGAAAGCCCCGTAACCACATCTGTGCGGGCCAGCACCTGCATTTTGTCAGCCAATTGCGCGCTTGTTTCAGCTGCCGAGATGGAATCGCGTAACACTTTGAAGATGTTATTGGCGATTGAAACCATGCCAGCGATCATCAAGAGAATGGTGACACCCAGCGCAATGTATGTTGGCTGGGCCATGACAAAACTCGCCAAAGCGACAGGCAGCGCCGAAAGACACAATTGCCCAACGGCAATCGTCATCCGGCCCGCATTGCGTGCGCAAACGCCAACGCCATAACACAGCGCATTTGCGACCAAGAGTACGACGATCCCTGCGTCCGCCCCGATCCAGATTGTGAATGCTGCCGTGCAACCCAGCGCCAGAGCATAACTGAATGCGCCGACTTCGTAGACCAATTCAAGTTTGGTCGTGCTGTTAGCGACCTTGTCAGGAGACAAGCCAAAGGCAGCAATGATCCGGGCCGCTGCGATGACTGTCAAAACAATGCTTGCAACAACCAGCTCTTGCAGATTGGAAGCCCACGCTGCGACAGCAGACGCGCCTACCGTCGCAAATGCACCAATCGCCAGACTGAGCGGCTGGGTATAAAGCGAGCGAACGAGCAATCGCCGCACCCGCGACGATACCTTATCGGCACCGACACGGTTTGGCCGTAAAGCTTTTATGTTTCTAAGTGGCCCGGTCGCTCCCATAGTGCACCCGAGCTAAAGCAAAGTGGTCAAGGCCAGGTTAACGGATTGCTTACTAAAATTTTGCTTCGAAAACTTAGCGGCTTAGCTCGCATTCTTAGGGGCAAATGCGTGGGGATCGGTTTCGCTATTGGCAGCATGTTCGGTTTTTTTGGACAGATGCAAGCTGTCTTCAGCCATCCTGCGGTCCAAAGCTTGGGTTATTCCGATCCACCAATCATAGGCTTCGCGGTCGCCCTCGAAGAACGCCTGCTTTGCGCGCATACGTGCTGCACGCGCCGCGCCAAGGCCATATTGGCCAAAATGGCGCAAAGCAGCCTCAAGAATGTCCGGAGCAGGAGGCGGGGCCGGGCGAGCGCGCCTGTAGGTCCGGTTGTTGTCATTCGCCACTATGCCCAGTTTTACGCGCGAAAGAGCTCGCCGAACGCTGGGGCAATAGTCTCCGTGCCGTTTTGTTTTGGCCGGAGCGAAATGAATGGTCATAGTGTGCGCGGGTCCGCTTTGGTCTGTCGCGCTGATTGGACCTGCGAGGTGCAATCGAGGGGAGGAAGCAGCGTCAGACACAGGTGCTTGTATTTCTGACGTTTCTTTAGCCACATATCGGCTAAGGTTTTGTGTGAGTATAAGGTTAGGAGAACCTTAATTGGTCCTTCTGGTCGACCTGCGGGTTCCACTCACCGCAAAGCTTGCGAGTAAAGGGCGGTTATTCGTCGTTTGAAGAACCGCTCTCGCCCGGTCTTTTCTTCCACTGACCTGCGTTGGAGAAGTCCGATTTTACTTTGCCTGACCCTTCAAGCCCGGGATCAGCATATTGCGGTGATGGCGCAGCGGCAGGTGTTGCCGGCGTTTCGATTGACGCGTCTGCCTCGTCAGCGGGAATTGCGCCCTGCGCTGGCGGGATAAATTCATTTTCTCCTGCGCCTTCAAAACCTGCGCCGTCAAAACCTGCGCCAACAACAGGTGCCGGACTTGTCTGACCGCTCACGCTGGGCTCAAATCCTGAGTAGCTTCCCGTAAAGGCTGATTTGTCGCCTGCTGATCCGCGATTGCGGTAAAATCTGTGTGCGCCGATCGTTCCGATATGATCTAGCGAGCTAGCCCAGTACGGATTGACCCAAAGCGTGTGGTAATGGGTGGCATGGCCAATGGGCGCGTAGACACTGCCTGACAAAGCTTCTGATGCAAGCCTGCGCGCCTTTTCCCAGCTTGCTCCGCGTGCGCGGCGCGATAGGCTGCCGTCGCAGGTAAAGCTAAATTGGCACCCTGTGCGCCGCTGTGATCCTTCATAAACGACCCCGCATACGCTTCCTGGCCAACTGGGATGGGCGACGCGGTTTAGAACCACCTGAGCAACCGCGCGCTGCCCCGCGGTGCTTTCGCTAGCCGCTTCGTACCAGATCGCTTGCGCGATGCAGTCCAAAGCGCGCAAATGGCCCTGACCGCCGGTTGCTGAGAAAAATGGGCTTGCCGCAGGGCCTGCATCGATGGCCGCGCCCAATTCGCGCGCGCTTTCGGCGCCAGTGTCGAACGCGTCGATTGTGGGAAGGGCAAGCAAGGCATCTTCTGGCGGATCGCCAAGGTAATAGAACGCTGATCCGGGAAAGCTTTGACCCGGCCGTTCAAACGGGAGCGCAGCATCGACCATTGCGCGGGCTGCGAAATTATCGCTCGCCTCCTGCGCGTCGCCGGGTAGCGCGCCGAAATCACCCGGTGCCGCCATGGCAGGCACGGCGACTGCTGCGGCGAGTAGCAAAGCGCGTTTTTTGAACGGAATGCCCTCAAAATGCTGCTTAATCCCGGCCAGCCCGTTTGCAGCAGATGCGGCCTGTGCTTCAGCCGCTTCGTCTGTTGGAGCGAGTGTTTCTTGCTTCGTGGCAGCCCGCGTCTGCGTCTCTTGCACTGCCGGTTTAACGACAGGCGCTGATCCAATCGAAAGATTGGCGCGTTCAAAGATGCGAGCTTGCGACATAATTGGGGCGAGTGCCTTGGGCTTCTTCCGTAGCTTAATTTACATGAATGTTAGATGCGAAAATCGCGCTTTAGCGCATAGCCTATTTCTTCGAAAATCGCGAGTTAACATTTGCAACGCGTGGCCATAGGAGACAAGTGCATCGCATTCGTTAACGCCGCGCTTAAGACGCCGTGCAAAGCTGCCGCTTGCTCGCACCTCCTACACCTCGTATCGCTGCGCGCCTAAGCTATGGGACAGTCTGCAACACACCAAGGATTAGGCGCGCGCGCGAATGCGTTTGTTGCGAGCATCGCGTTGTTGGTGGGCGCGTGCGGGACTGAAGGATCGGATAGTGCATCGACCAATCCCTCGCGCGATCTGCCGAGCATCGTCAGCCTCAACCCGTGTCTCGATGCGATCCTTGTCGAGGTGGCCGATCCTCAGCAGATCCTGGCTCTATCGCATTACAGCCGTGATCCAGCATCCAGTTCCATCGATGAAGGTGTCGCTAAACAGTACGAAATCACAGGCGGCACAGCTGAGGAGATCATCGCGCTTGGGCCTGACCTTGTCCTTGCCAGCGATTTTCTGGCGCCTGCGACCAAGGCGGCGCTGGAACGGCTCGATATTTCTGTTCAAACCTTTGGCAGTCCGGCGACTTTGGATGAGAGCCTTGAGCAGATTGAACGTCTCGCATCACTGGCTGGGCAAAAGCAGGCAGGCCGTGCACTGGAACAGCGGATTATGCGAGCAGTGCCCGTATTCAATGATGTTGGCCTTAATAATGCTGGGCTTGCGCAAACACGCTCGCCATCCGCAATGCTGTGGCAGCCGGGACAGATTGTTGCAGGTGAAACCTCTCTCGTTTGGGAGCATTTGGGGCGGTTTGGATTTGCCAACCATTCTGCGCAAATGGGCTTATCGCAAGCCGATCATGTTTCCTTGGAGGCGATCCTTTCCAACCCGCCCGATTTGCTGCTGATTGCTGGCAATTCAGACGGGCAAACGCATCCCATGCTCGAAGAAATTAAGGAAACCCGCGTCGGCCGGTTTGAACCCAACCTGTTTTATTGCGGCGGGCCCAGCATCCCAAAGGCTTGGCAGAGGCTTGAAGATATTCGTTTGGACTACCTGTTAAACCCGCCTGGAAGCGAAGGCGAAGGGCATAGCGGCCATGCGCACTAATCTGATCCTTACCCTCATTTTGGCCGTATTGGTGCCGCTTTCCTTGCTCGCAGGGCGGGTGTGGATTGATCCGTTTCATGCACATGAGGCAGGGGGCAATGCGGCTCTTATCCTGATGGAGCTGCGTTTGCCGCGCGCCATTTTGGCGGTTGTGCTCGGGGCAGGGCTCGGTGCTGCAGGTGCCGCGATGCAAGGATATTTGCGCAATCCCCTCGCTGATCCGGGGCTGTTCGGGATTGCACCCATGGCAGCATTGGGCGCGGTAATGTGGCTTTGGGTTGGCGCTGCTGCCCCTGTTGACCTCGCATCCTATGGCCTGCCCATTTTCGCTCTTATCGGAGCGGCATTGGGCATGGCTTTGCTTGCTGCCATTGCCGGGCGCACACCATCGGGCGCTGGGGGAGGGATCGCCCTTTTTACGCTCGCAGGATTGATGATCGCAAGTTTGGCCGGCGCGCTTACCGCCTTGGCGATCACGCTTGCACCCAATGCCTTTGCGATGAGCCAGATTGTCCTGTGGCTCAATGGCGCTTTGACAGACAGATCATGGGATGAGGTCTGGATTGCAGTCCCGCTTACATTGGCAGGCATCACAACGCTGATCTTCGCATCGCGCGCGCTGGATGCGCTGACTTTGGGAGAAGACGCCGCGCGGTCCATGGGCATCGATCCAAAGCGGCTTTTGATCCTGCTTGTGATCGGTGTCGGCTTGAGCGTTGGTGCGGGCGTTGCCGTGGCGGGTATTATCGGATTTGTAGGGCTCATCGTCCCCCACCTTGTACGCCCGCTTACGGACAAAATGCCATCGAGCTTGATAGTGCCCAGTGCGCTTGCGGGCGGTGCTTTGGTGCTGGTCGCAGATTGCGCGGTTCGAATATTGCCGTTGGTAACAGAGCTGCGGCTGGGCATTGCCTTATCGCTAATTGGCGCGCCGTTTTTCTTGATGCTTCTTATCCGCATGCGGCGAGGGCAGATATGACCACGCTTTCAGTAAAGGATCTATGCGTTCAGCGCGGCGGGAAGCGGGTTGTAAGCGATGTTTCCGCAGCCTTTGAACCCGGCCAGATTACCGCAATTGTCGGACCCAATGGCGCGGGCAAATCCACCCTATTGATGGCATGCGCAGGCATGCTGGATGCCGAGCAAGGCGGCCTTGAGCTTTCAGGCAGACCGCTGGCTGAATTCACACACAAACAGCGTGCGCAATCGCTTGGCTACCTGCCGCAGTCAGGAGAGATCGCGTGGGATGTGACGGCTGAGGCGCTCGTGTCTTTGGGGCGAATGCCGCACGGCGATGCCGCGTCAGCCAAAGGCAAGCAGGCCATCGAAAACGCTCTGTGCGCGCTCGAATGTAAAGGCTTAGCCAATCGCCGCGCCAACGAACTTTCAGGCGGAGAACGCGCGCGGGTTTTGCTGGCACGGGTATTGGCAGGCGACCCGCGATACATACTCGCAGACGAGCCACTTGCAGCTTTGGACATTGCGCATCAATTGAGCCTGATTGCGCACTTCAAACAATGCGCTGCGCAAGGGGTGGGCGTAGTGATTGTCTTGCACGATCTCGCGATGGCGATGAACCATGCGGACACAGCTTTGGTGCTGGATAAAGGATCGCTTGTCGCAATTGGACCTCCTGAAGAAGCCCTTTCCCCAACAGTCATTTCGAAGGTTTGGGGCGTATCGGCGCATTGGACTGGCGACAAAGGCGCGAAAGCACTGATTTTCGATAGTTGAGGAGTATTCGGCCTTTGCTACCGAGCGTTCGCAAAATAGACACTGTGCCAATCAGCAAAACAGCCCCTATCCCGCAAACGTCCGGTCTCCTTAACGACCCATCGTAAACGGCCAAAGGTGCGATCCGAAGGGCGTCAGCAAAGACTCGCAAAGAGGATGCCCGTATTAAGGGTTTCGCCGCAATTAACGACTTAAGGTTTTCTGTAGGGCTGCGGTGGGAGCTTGAGAAAGGCAGCCGATCATGTTTCTCACTCGATCAAACCGCTATGGGGGACAATATCCCGCGTGAATGAACCTGCCCTGTCGCAGTTTTTCAAAATCCTGTCATATACTAGCCCATATATTTTGACATGTCAGAGTCACGGTATGGCTGTTAGTGCAGTCTTGCGGTCTGGAGTCAGGGGCGGGTTTAATGACAGCATTTTCAAACTTATCGATCCATTTTAGGATCCCCGGCGTGTTGGCGTGCAAGCTCTTTGTGATGGGAGGCTTTCTTATCGCTTGTGCCCTTGTCGCCTTGCCAGGCACGGGGCACGCGCAATCGCGCGGGGGCGATCGGGTAATAGTGCCGCCGTTGGAAACCATGATTCCGGTACGCAGCGGCATTGATCGCGCCTTTCGGTTCCGCGCCTCCAATCTTTATCCGCCGCAAGGTTTCTTCGAACCCGAAGAACGCCATCTCATCCTGTTGCGATCCAAATTGGAGCAATGCGGAACACCGCAATGCCTTGAGGATGCGCGCACCCTCACGACCAAAGATTTTGGTTTTGTTCCGATTGATCTGACGCGTAACGGGCCCGGCGCACATGCAATATTGCTGCCGCGCGCTGGCGGGAAAGCGTGCCGCGATGATGGCTGCTATTGGTTGGTCCTATCGGGTAATGCCAACAGGTGGGCTACGATTCAGCGCTATGTCGGCTTTGGCAATTACCTTGCTGTGATAGGCGAACATGATCGCTGGGCGACTTTGCGCGAAGATGAAGCGGCGGACGGCGTGGCGCATTATTTCGTCACGCTTCGTAGGTGGCAGGGCAATTATGAGCAGGCGCAAAGCCGCGCTGATCTTGCCAAACTCATTTCGATCAGGGCATACGAACCTGAGCAGTTTGATGCCAATCTGACGCGTCAAAACACAGGCTCTGCTGGCAGTATGGGAAGCTGGCAGCCCAGCGCCCCCCCGCAAGGGCAATCCGCCAGCGTGCGTGATCATTGGGGCAATGTTTTTCCCATTAATGAATATTTGCCGATCACCAATTTTTCAGGCCAAAGTGACCTTGGCAAGTATCCCGAATTGTTGGAGCGCCGTACAGCAGAGCAACTGCGCCAAGGCGACGGTGCGGTTCTGGATCAATCGGCCAAAGCACGCGATGGCAGCGCGCCGATGCTGCGCGTGTCGCAAGAAGACAGCGATGTGCTAACCCTAGAAAGCTTTGACCGCGGGCCTGATGTCTACCAATTGCGTATTTTCTACCGCGCAAAGCCCGGTATTGCGGTGGTGGGTGATATCAGCCCCAAATTTGCTGATGGCTCAGGATGGACTGTAGGCACCCTGATAACGCCCGCTTATGCGCCCAAAGACCGCTATGAATGGGGAGTCGGCTATGCCAGCGTCACTCGCTATCCCGACGGTGCGTTTGGGAGCGGGAGCGCGGATGGATCGCTAAAATCCTTGTCCGTAAAGCTGGGGCCAAAAGACGGCGCGGGAGATGTATTTATCGAAAAGATTGAGCTTTGGAAGCTGGGCTTTGCGGAAGGCGATCCCCAATTGGTGCCAGAGGTGCCTTGAGTTTTTGCAGGCGCTGATCAACAGGGCACCAAAGCTGTTTTCATCCGTTCGGTAAAAACAAGCAAATTTTCTCGGGGGAAGGGCTGGGCGATTGCTCGGGTGTTCTCTTGACGCAATCGAACATTTAGGGAACACGCCCTTCTCATGAGTCTCACTAAAATCTCCGTCCGCGGCGCGCGCGAACATAATCTCAAGGGCGTCGATATCGACCTGCCGCGCGATAGCCTGATTGTTGTCACGGGTCTTTCCGGCTCAGGCAAATCCTCGCTCGCGTTCGACACCATCTATGCCGAGGGGCAGCGACGTTATGTTGAGAGCCTTAGCGCCTATGCCC
This sequence comes from Pseudomonadota bacterium, assembly GCA_038532855.1. GTDB lineage: Bacteria > Pseudomonadota > Alphaproteobacteria > Sphingomonadales > Sphingomonadaceae > Erythrobacter. Next base: position 6,077 of record JBCAZT010000006.1, on the reverse strand, counting down.
GGCAGTTCTTGGAGATGATGCAAAAGCCTGATGTCGAGCATATTGATGGGCTTTCGCCTGCGATCTCCATCGAGCAAAAGACGACCTCCAGAAATCCACGCTCAACCGTCGCAACTGTCACTGAGATCTACGATTACATGCGGCTGTTGTGGGCGAGGGTGGGCGTGCCCTATTCGCCTGCCACGGGAAAGCCGATTGAGGCGCAATCGGTTAGCCAAATGGTCGATCGGGTTATGGCTTTGCCAGAAGGCACGCGTGCTTATCTGCTCGCGCCGGTCGTGCGGGGGCGCAAAGGCGAATACCGCAAAGAATTGGCCGAATGGCAAAAGGCGGGCTTTACCCGCGTGCGCATCGATGGGGAGCTTTACCCGATTGAGGAAGCGCCTGCGCTCGATAAGAAATTCAAGCACGATATTGAGGTGGTGGTCGATAGGCTGGCGGTAAAACCGGGGCTGGAAACACGGCTGGCGGACTCGTTCGAAACCGCGCTAAAACTCGCCGAGGGGTTGGCTTACATCGATTTAGCTGACGGTACGGTAGAAGAACTCACCGGGGACACTGTATTCAGTGTCCCCTCCAAGGGTGACGACAAGAGGACACCGAATACGGTGTCCCCGGCTGGTAAAGGCGGCGCGATGAAAGGTGCAGGCATCCCCGCCAACCGTATCGTCTTTTCTGAAAAATTCGCCTGCCCCGTATCGGGCTTCACCATTGAAGAGATCGAACCGCGCCTGTTCTCTTTCAACTCTCCCCAAGGCGCATGTCCCACATGCGATGGGATTGGTGAAAAGCAGCTGTTTGATGAGCAGCTTGTGGTCCCAAACGAAGCGTTGACCCTGAAGCAAGGCGCGATTGCACCATGGGCAAAATCCAACCCACCTTCGCCCTATTACATGCAAGTGCTCACGTCGCTCGCCAAAGCGTATGATTTCACGGTTACGACCCCATGGAATGAGCTGGAACCTGACCAGCGCATGATTATCCTCCACGGCACGGGCGGCATGCCGGTGCAGCTGACGTTTAAAGATGGCCGCAAAAGCTATACGGTGAATAAGCCGTTCGAAGGCGTCATCGGCAATCTCAATCGCCGCATGATGCAAACCGAAAGTGCATGGATGCAGGAGGAGCTCGGCAAATTCCAGACCTCGCAGCCGTGCGAAGCATGCGGGGGCAAACGCCTCAATGAAAAAGCGCTCGCTGTGAAGATCCCGAGCGCCAATGGCCCCACCGATATCGCAGAGCCCGTTAAAATGAGCGTGGCCGATGCCAAAGCGTGGTTCCTTGATCTGGACAACCATCTCAATGAACAGCAAAGCCAGATCGCCAAGGCTATTTTGAAAGAGATTAATGAGCGGCTCGGCTTTCTTGACAATGTCGGGCTCGACTACCTCAATCTGGACCGCACTTCGGGCACGCTGTCAGGCGGAGAGAGCCAGCGTATCCGCCTCGCCAGCCAAATCGGCAGCGGGCTGTCGGGCGTGCTTTACGTCTTGGATGAACCTTCTATCGGCCTCCACCAGCGCGACAATGACCGGCTTTTAGAAACTCTCAAACGTCTGCGCGATCTCGGCAATACAGTCATTGTCGTCGAGCATGATGAGGACGCGATCCGGCAGGCCGACCATGTCGTCGATCTTGGCCCTGGTGCGGGTGTGCGCGGGGGTGAGGTCGTGGCGCAGGGTACGCTCAAGCAGATCATGAAGTCGAAAAAGTCGCTGACCGCCGATTACCTCACCGGAAGGCGCGAGATTTCGGTTCCGAGCGAACGCCGCAAGGGCAATGGGCACAAGCTTACGGTCAAAGGCGCGAGTGCGAACAATCTTAAAAACGTCACCGCGTCGATCCCGCTTGGCACTTTCACCTGCATCACCGGGGTTTCGGGATCGGGCAAGTCGAGCTTCACCATTGATACGCTTTATGCTGCAGCCGCGCGTACGCTCAATGGCGCGCGGGTGATTGCGGGCAAGCATGATAAGGTGGAAGGCCTCGAATATTGCGACAAAGTCATCGAGATTGACCAATCCCCCATTGGCCGGACCCCACGCTCCAACCCCGCGACCTATACTGGGGCCTTCACCAATATCCGCGACTGGTTTGCAGGCCTGCCAGAAAGCCAAGCGCGCGGGTACAAACCAGGGCGCTTCTCTTTCAACGTAAAAGGCGGCCGCTGCGAGAAATGCACGGGCGATGGCCTTATCAAAATCGAAATGCACTTCCTCCCCGATGTTTATGTGACATGCGAAGAGTGCGGCGGAAAACGCTATAATCGCGAAACTTTGGAAGTGAAATTCAAAGGCCTAAGCATCGCCGACGTACTGGACATGACGATTGAGGATGCGGAAGAATTCTTCAAAGCAGTCCCCCCCATCCGTGATAAGATGCGGATGCTCAACGAGGTGGGCCTCGGCTATGTCAAAGTCGGTCAGCAAGCCACCACTCTGTCCGGCGGCGAAGCGCAGCGGGTAAAACTCGCTAAGGAACTCGCCAAACGATCAACCGGGCAGACGCTCTATATCCTCGATGAGCCGACGACGGGCCTGCATTTTGAGGATGTTCGCAAGCTATTGGAAGTGTTGCATCGCCTAGTTGAACAGGGCAATTCCGTCGTTGTGATCGAGCACAATTTGGACGTGATCAAGACGGCGGACCATATCCTAGACTTGGGGCCGGATGGAGGCGTGCGCGGCGGGGAAATTGTGGCTGAGGGCACGCCTGAGGAGGTGGCTGAAGAGCCTCGGTCGTTTACGGGGCAATACCTTAAATCGATGCTCAAACCCCAGCGAGAAGCTGCCGAGTAGGACCTATGCCAGCAAATCGCGCAAATCGGGACGCGACTTGTGCACCGCGACGTAATTGCAAAAGCTGAATTCTTCCATGGTCCAGCTGTACGGTCGGAAATCTACGTGGCGCGGGAATACTTTGCCGATCCAGTAATCGTCGAGAAGATTGTAATAATCTCGGACGATGAATTTAGAGCCGGTGTTGAATGCGCCAAATTCGAACTGGAGCGCGGCGACGCCGCCTTTGGCAAATAGGTTTGCGCCGCCTTGAATGACTTTAAATTCGTGGCCTTCAATGTCGATTTTGAGAAAGTCGATCGCGTCTATCCCGGCTTCCTCGCAATAGGCATCCAGAGTGCTGATATTAGCAGTGAATTTGACCGATTGGTATTCCGGGTGACGCTTGGAATAGGAGGTCAGCTGGTTGTTTTCGGGGTAATAATACATGTCGAGCGTGCCCGGCACGTCGGATAAGCCATAAGTCATCAGTTTGACCCGATCATGCTCGATATCTGGCGCGAGATTATCGGCAAATTCTTGGGCGGTTTCAGGTGCGACTTCGAACGCGTGGATGGTGGCATTGGGAAAGGCTTTGAGAGAGGCTTTGGTGTATTCGCCCACATTGGCGCCGACATCAAAAACAGTTTTGAGATCAGCCGGTCCTAGCCGTTTCAAAACCTCTGCCTCACCGTTCTCGTGAAACTCACTACCGCGATTGTTGACGGCATCGTCGATGAAAGTGGCAGCTTTGTGCAAAGCGCGCACGGGAAGAGCCGTCCGATTGGTCGCGATTGTGCGAAATACACGGCGTTTTGCTGTGCCTAGAATGCCCATGAATACCCCGTGATAATTCTAACGAACAGATTGAGTTCGCGCGATATTTGTTTTGGTTCGCCTAAGCCCCATTGCCAGAACGGCAAAGCCAATAATGGTGGAAAAGTGCATGGTTTCAAACCCAATGACTTCAAACTGGAGCTTCATTGAAAAGAAGATGACCAGTGCAGCTGCCATTACCAAAGGAACAGCAGGGGTAAGAAGAGCGCGCAGGAACAATCGTGTGGCCGCGTAAATCCAGACAGCGGCAAAAACCGCCATACCCAACCAGCCAGTGTGCACGCGGATTTCCATAAAGGTGTTGTGAAAATTAAAGCCCATACGCGTTGAAATGCCCATCATCTTCCAGAGGTGTTCTGCATCCATATTGCCATGCAGCCAAAACGCGTTGTACCCGATCCCCAGAACGGGGTTATCGGCCATGATAGTCCGCCCATACTGCCATAGCGCGACCCGCCCGGTTAACCCACGATCCTTGCCACTGGCATCAAGGAACATGTCAAACAGCGGCGGCAGCCAAAAATCCATAGTCGCAATCGCGCCCAGCACGACGATAATCGTCGCGATTAGAATGCCAGAACGCGCTTGTATCTCCAGCTTTCGCGAGGCTAGAAACAGGATGAGGCAGCCCACCGCTACTCCCGAAGAGACCAATGCGGATGTGGCTTTTGCAAGATACAGATTGAGTGCCAAGAGCGGCATCAATCCGGCGCATATCGCCACCAAAACCCAACGCCGCTCATTCGCGAACAAGGCGCCAGCAGCGACGGTGGAAATCATCGCTAGCCCTGTAAAATCGCCGAACTGATTTTTGGATCCTGCAAGCCCTGCAAAAGCATCGCCTGCACCTTCCCCCCAGCCAACTGAGCGGCCAAGCACTGTGCTCATCAAGGAGTAAATGGCAAAGGCAATAAACATGCCCACGACAAAAGACCGGGCGCGAACACCGCCTCCTAAAATGATCCCACCAAGGACCGTGAGAGTGTAGACCGCGCCGTAATACAAAGTGGTAGATGGGACGCTCGACCAAATGGCCGATAGCATCACGAACAAAGGCAAAAGCAGAAGCGGCCAGCAGGTCGCGACCACAGGATACAGCTTTTCCCAGCGAAAAACGGCAAATGCGCCGAGCGAACCAATGATGATAAGCGGGGTGAGCGATCCGATTTGCAGGTTGAACAGCATCGCTGCCACCACCAGGGCCACCAAGCCCGTGTCAATCACAGCCATACGCCGATCAATCGCAAAGTCAGCCTTTTCAGACGACTTTTGCGGCGCAATCACCTTTCGGCGAGCGGTTTGTGACCGTGCTGAAGGATAGCGGGTGGCGATTGGATAGGCTCCTGAAAAGGCAAGCGGTGCGCGCCTATGTTTGATGCGGGGGCTGGTGGTTGATTAACGATGTCTCACGCTTGCCGGGCAAATGCCAGCCATTTTTATACGTCGCTGTCGCATCCTCGAGCCCAGTTTTTGCGTAGCTTGTCTCGTGGGATCAGAACTAAGGAAGGCTGACCCATGCAATCTATACTTTCAAGAACCCCGGTAAAGCTCGCCGCGATTGGCGTTGTTGTTCTGTCTGCTGCAATTGCTGCGCCCATCGCGTCTGCGGCAATATCCTCTAATGTCTATATCGATGCCAAAGAGACCTTTGTGCTGGGCGGCCAGCAGCCGGGCGCTTTCACAGTAAAAGGCCAGAATAAAGGCAATGTCACGGTTGAGGTATTCGCTTCAGATCAAGACGAAACCGTATTGGTCGCAAAGCTAGAACCCGGTGAGCGGTTCAAAGCCGATTTTGCCCAAGGTGAGGCCGCTTGGCTGCGTAACACATCGCAGGCGGCAAAGGCCCATGTAAAAGTGCGTGTGACCGGCACAACCAGCAATTTAGGGATGGGTTATCAGGGCTGGGACGACGCTATTGGCGAAGGGGAGGAATCATGAAGAGGCTCTTCTTGGCATTCGCAGTTCCTGCCTTGGTGGTGACATCGCCAGCTCTTGCAGGGATTTCGAAAAACAGTCGTGTGCCTGCTGGCGCCGCGCTGTTGATTGGTGGAAGCACGCCAAAAGGCATCGATATTGACGGGCAAAACCGAAGCAAGGTTCCTGTCGAAATGTCCGTAGAAAGCGATGGAGAGCGCCGTTTTGTCCGCACACTCGCCCCGCGTGAACGCTTTGTTCAATACATCCGCGCTGATGAAACAATCGTGCTGCGCAATCTGTCCGATGGCGAGCGAGCGACGATATATTGGCATGTCAGCGGATATTCGAAGCAGGCCAATCCGCGTATTGAGCCAACGGCGCCCTAGCGGACAATCTCCAGTTTCACGCGGGCGTGGCCTGACGATATCATCCCGATTTTTTCGGCCGCCCCGCGCGATAAATCAATCTCGCGCCCTCGGATAAACGGGCCTCGATCATTAATCCGAACGATGACCGTTCGGCCATTGCGCGGATTGGTCACGCGAA
>JBCAZT010000005.1:0-47095 GCA_038532855.1 Pseudomonadota bacterium | reverse complement strand
GGCGGGATTACCATCGCCAATGCGCCGGGTACCGGCATTGCGGATGACAAGGCGATCTATTCCTTCATGCCGGTGCCCGGCGCATTGGCAATGGTAATCCCGCCTGCGCGGTAGACATCCAGGATTCCGGGCACACCCAGAACGCTGTCAGGTTCAAAAGTTAGTGGATCCAGATAGTCGTCATCCACCCGGCGATAGAGCACATCAATCGGCTGATAGCCGCGTGTTGTGCGCATTTGCACTCTGCCATCAAGAACGCGCAAATCGCTCCCTTCGACCAGTTCAGCCCCCATCTGATCGGCCAAAAAAGCGTGTTCGAAATAGGCTGAGTTGTAGATTCCCGGCGTCAGAACGGCGACGCGAGGTTTGCCGCCTGGTCCGTGGGCACAGCCTGGCGGCGCTGATGCAGCCAGTGAACGCGCCAATCGGCGAGGATAGTTAGACACCGTTTCAACTCTGACCCGGCTAAAAAGATCTGGGAACATCGCCATCATCGTTTCGCGGTTCTCAAGCATATAGGAGACCCCCGAAGGCGTGCGCGCATTGTCTTCCAATACGAAGAATTCATCCGGCCCGGTGCGAACCAGATCTATGCCAACAATATGCGTGTAGATGCCTCCCGGCGGCGTAAAGCCGACCATGTTTTGCAGCCAAGCCTCATTACCGCGAAACAGCCTTTCAGGCACGCGACCTGCGCGGATGATTTCCTGTCTGTGGTATAGATCATAGAGAAACGCATTAAGCGCCCTAACCCTTTGCTCAATTCCTTTGGTTAGCTTGCGCCATTCGCTTGCTGTGATGATGCGCGGGATCAGATCAAACGGGATCAGCCGCTCTTCTGCTTCATCCTCGCCATAGACGTTGAATGTAATTCCAGTGCGCCGGAACGTATCATCCGCTTCAATATTTTTGCGCTTTATCCAAGCCGCATCCTGTTCGTTTAGCCAGCCGCTGTAATCGGCGTAAGCGGCGCGAATGCCGCCGCCCGGTTGCTCCATCTCGTTAAAGTGATCGGCGTTGTCTAAGCCCTGATCGGCCATGATCCCCCGCGAATTTCACACAAGCGTACAAGATCATGTTGTAATCAGCTCTTTCAAAAAGAAAACAGCTGTTTTTAGTTTGAATTTGCGCGGTCCAATTCCCGCAAAATAGCCAGAATAGCACCTGCGTCATAGGTGTAGCCGCAATGGGTGCAATCAATCCGAACCGCGCGATCGCGTTCCCCCGGAAGCCCCGCTGCGCAATGCGGCGCAATAGCGCCATCGCGCGCGCTCCAAAAAGCGATTGTCTCAACCGGGGGTTTGGTAGCGACATCCGCTTTTACCGGTGGTTCATCAACTCGATAGCCGGTGACGAATTGATACACGCGCCACATATTGTTGGCACGCGGGCTGCCCGAAAAGGGTGAGCCAAGCGTTATGACTTTGGCGACTTTATCAGGGTGCCGCTTGGCAATCTCGCGTGCGAACAACCCGCCAAGGCTCCAGCCGAGAAGCACAATCTTTGTCTGCTGTGCCGCATGAATTTCAATCAGGCGCGCTTCCATTTGAGCGAAGCGTTCTTCGGTTGGGCCCCAATTGAAGCCTGCACCCCATCTTTTTGTTGAATGCCCTGCCTGCTCCAAATGTTGCGCAAGATACTTCATACGGTGCGGCGCGGTTGCGAAACCGGGTAGGATCATCACCGTTTGCTTGGCCTGCGTTTTGGGTACGTCAATACGACGGAAAGGGCGCCTAGCAGGCTCTGCAAGCAATTCCAGCTCTGCAAGCATCCGAACCAATTCAGGCTTTCCCACCTCTTCGTGAGAGCGAGACTCCAATGCAAGCATAACCCTGCGCGCAAGCTCGCTATCAGCCCAAGCGTTAGCGAGGCGGTTTTGAACGAGAGCGGAAAGGGGCCTGTATTGTGACATTGTGATGACACTAATACAGGCCGGTGAACGATAAGTGAAGCGGGAGTTAGGTCCGCTTCAGTTTTTCAAAAATTTCCAATCATTCCGGCTAGAACAGCTATTTAGGCGTCACAATCACCAATACGTTCCTGCACCATTTCCATTTCAATATTGGCCTCGCCCAAACCTTGCATATTGCCGCTCATGGTCATTTGCATTTCTGAGCGTGTTGGTGTGACATTGCCTTTCATCGTCATATTCATCGCGCCATCATTGCCATTTGGGCTACAAGTCATTGCCATGTCCAAATCATTACCATCGATATTGAACTTGGAGATTTCGCATCCGTCCTGACCTTCGGTCATAGACTCTTCAAAGCCCTTTTCCGCTTCTTCTGGCGTAAGGCAAAATTCGTGCGTCTGGTTCATCGCTGAGCCCATCATTTCCTGCATTTGAGGAGGAGCTCCTGGAATATCGGCTTTTACAAAAGTCATGGTGGCTTTGTATTTGCCAGGCTCTGGTTTTATATCATCACCCACCGCTGACATTGCCGCATTCATTTCGTCGGAAGAGACAGTGCCATTGCCATCGGCATCTGCTTCGACATCGGTCGCACCGCCGCCACATGCTGCCAGCATCAAAGCTGCACTTGCAGCGTAAAGACCGTACCTCATTTCATTCCTCCCATCAGTAATTTTGAAAATTGCTAAACCCGCTTAATTGTTCTTTTCAGCTGAGTAGGGCGCAAGCCAGAGCTTCACAAGCGAAGTGTTGCACGCCATATCGAACAACATGTCAGAACTTGTCATCCGTCGCGGCCTTGAAGAACCTGAAACCGGCGAAGAATTCACCCCGCACCGTCCGACGCGCCCAGAAAAATCGATGCCGGGCAAAGCTTTCGAGCTTGTCTCCGATTATGAGCCAGCAGGCGATCAACCCACCGCCATTGCTGAGCTGGTAGCGGGCGCAAAGGATAATGAGAAAACGCAGACGCTGCTTGGTGTCACAGGCTCCGGAAAAACCTTCACGATGGCCAAAGTGATCGAGGAATTGCAACGCCCTGCCCTGATCCTTGCGCCCAACAAAATTCTAGCGGCCCAGCTTTATGGTGAGTTCAAAAGCTTCTTTCCTAACAATGCGGTTGAGTATTTCGTTTCCTATTACGACTATTACCAACCCGAAGCCTATGTGCCGCGCTCTGACACCTATATTGAAAAGGAATCCAGCGTAAACGAGGCGATTGACCGGATGCGCCATTCCGCCACTCGATCCCTGCTTGAACGCGATGATGTGGTGATCGTTGCGTCTGTCTCCTGCCTATACGGGATCGGTTCAGTCGAAACCTATTCAGCGATGATCTTCGATATCAAAAAAGACGATGTCATCGATCAGCGCGAGATCATCCGCAAACTCGTCGCACTGCAATACAAACGCAACGATGCCGCTTTTGCTCGGGGTAATTTCCGGGTGCGTGGGGACAATCTGGAAATCTTCCCAAGCCATTATGAAGACATGGCATGGCGTATCAGCTTTTTCGGGGATGAGATTGAAGAGATTGCTGAATTTGATCCTTTAACGGGAAAAACTGGCGCCAAACTTGAGACAGTCCGGGTTTATGCAAACTCGCACTATGTGACGCCCGGTCCGACCATGAAACAGGCTACCGAGGCGATCAAATTTGAGCTTAAAGAGCGGCTGAAAGAACTGGAGGCAGAAGGCAAACTGCTTGAACACCAGCGCTTGGAACAGCGCACCAACTTCGATTTGGAAATGATCGCGGCAACCGGAAGCTGCGCGGGGATCGAAAACTATTCCCGCTTTCTCACGGGTCGCCTGCCGGGTGAACCTCCACCAACCTTGTTTGAGTACCTGCCCGAAAACGCCCTGCTCTTTGTCGATGAAAGCCACCAGACCGTGCCACAAATCGGAGCAATGGCACGCGGAGACCATCGGCGTAAAATCACTCTGGCAGAATACGGCTTTCGCTTGCCGAGTTGTATCGACAATCGCCCCCTGCGTTTCAACGAATGGGACGCGATGCGCCCGCAAACCTTTGCCATTTCAGCAACCCCGGGCGGTTGGGAGATTGAGCAGACAGGCGGTGTTTTTGCTGAACAGGTGATCCGTCCCACTGGTCTTATCGATCCGCCTGTAGAAATCCGCCCGGTCGAAGATCAGGTGCAGGATTGTATCCAAGAATGCCTTGAAACTGCGAAGAAAGGCTATCGCACGCTGGTCACAACTTTGACCAAGCGCATGGCAGAAGATTTGACCGAATTTATGCATGAAGCAGGCGTAAGGGTCCGCTATATGCACTCTGATGTCGAGACATTGGAGCGGATTGAGTTGATCCGTGATTTGCGCCTTGGCGTGTATGATGTGCTGATCGGGATCAACTTGCTGCGCGAAGGTTTGGACATTCCCGAATGCGGGCTGGTCTGTATCTTGGATGCGGACAAAGAGGGCTTTTTGCGCTCCGAGACATCGCTGGTCCAAACGATTGGTCGCGCCGCTCGCAATGTGGATGGCAAAGTCATCCTCTATGCGGACCGGATTACAGGCAGCATGGAACGCGCCATGGCCGAAACCGACCGCCGCCGCGCCAAGCAGCAGGCTTACAATGAAGAGCACGGTATCACCCCGCAGACGATCAAACGCGACATTGCAGACATCGTTGCCCATTCGGCAGCTCAAGATGGCGTCACCGTCGATACAGGCGACGATGACGTAAACAATCTCGTCGGCCATAACCTACGCGGCTATATCGAAGACCTTGAAAAACGCATGCGCGATGCTGCTGCCAATCTTGAGTTCGAGGAAGCAGGCCGATTACGCGATGAAATCCGTCGGCTGGAAAATGATGAACTGGGCCTGCCCGAAGGCGAGAAAGCGGCACCGATCAAGGGCAAAAGCACCGAAGGACGACCGGGAACGCGCAAAACCCGTTATGGGAAGACACGGTATAAGAGGATGGGCGGCAAACCCTGATCGATTGGGCCTTGAAAGTGAGCGATGCGCACGGCTAGGCCTGCTGTTATGAAAACGCTCATCTTCAGCGCGCTCGTCGCACCAATCGCCTTTGCCTTTTCCGCCAGCCCGGCTTTAGCTGATGATCATTCCGAGCCAAAAGCCTCTGCCAAGGCAATGGAACCACAGGTTAAAACCCGCAATCTCACCGGGACATTTGGCGGTCTTCGCGTGCCTTACACCGCGACCATCGGCGAGACGATCCTGAAAAGCGATGATGGCAAGCAAGAAGCCGTCATCGTCACTACATCCTATGTCAAATCGCCGCGCGATACTTCAAGGCCAGTATTTTTCATTTACAATGGCGGCCCGGGATCGGGGTCCGTTTGGCTGCAGATGGGAGCGTTCGGGCCGAAGCGGGTCGCGATTCCCTCAGACGCGCGCGATGATGGCGCGCCGCCCTATCCGCTGGTCGATAATCCTGACAGTTTGCTTGATGTCGCAGACCTTGTTTTCATTGATCCACCCGGCACGGGTTTCAGCTATCTGACGAAGGGGACCGACAAGAAAAAATATTACGGCCTTCGCCAAGATGCACGCGCTGTCGCTGAAGTTATCCGCCGTTGGATCAACGATAATGGCCGCTGGTCCAGCCCCAAATATCTGGGCGGCGAAAGCTATGGCACAACGCGCACAGCAATGGTCGTCGATGAGCTTGAGGGATCGACCTATAATGACGTGGGTCTGAATGGTCTTATCCTGATTTCAACAATACTCGATTTCGCAGCGCGCGAGCCAACGCCCGGCAATGAAATGGCTTATGTGGTTACGCTTCCCAATATGGCTGCTGCAGCATTTTATCATGGGAAAGCGCAGGCCAATTCGGTTGAGGAAATCGCCGAAGAAGCGCGGCAATTCGCCATTGGTCCATTTGCCACAGCATTGCTGAAAGGACAGGATTTACCAGCAGATGAACGCGCCGCAGTGCGCGCTCGCCTATCCGAGCTTACTGGCCTTTCCGAAGAATATCTGGAGCGCGCCAATCTGCGTGTGACCTCTCAACGTTTCTACAAGGAATTGCTGCGCGATAGAGGGCAAACAATTGGCCGCTTGGATGCACGTTATACGGGCCGCGATTATGACAATGCAGGCGAATATCCCGATGCAGACCCAAGCTTTTACGGCATTGATGCAGGCTACACAGCCGCCATCAATCAATGGGCTCGTGAAGGATTGGGGTTTGAAACTGATCGCCCTTACAACTCCATCGGCCGCGAACCGGGGGCGAATTGGGATTGGTCTTTGGGCGGGTCTGGTTGGCAGCGCAATGCGTATCTCAATGTAGCACCCTTCATCGGCAAAGCGATGCGCCAAAATTCGCAGCTGCGCGTGTTCAACGCGCAAGGTTGGTATGATTTTGCGACCCCGTTTTTTGGTGCGGAATACTCGCTTAACCGAGTTGGCATTCCGCAGGATCGGGTGACCTACACCTACTATGACGCAGGCCACATGATGTATGTCCGCGACGAGGATCGAAGACAGCTTTCTGAAGATCTAAGAGCATTTATCCGCGCACGATGAGACTGTTTGCGCTCACCCTTGCTCTATCTCTTGCCGCGTGCAAACCGCCACCGGGTGATGCGGCAATGGAGCGAGAGCTTCCGGGCGAAGAGCCAGTCTTTGCATCCCTTCCCCTTCCCTCACCAGAAACGGAAGGCGCAATCTGGGCACCAAGCCAAAAGGAAGGTCGGATACTCTATGGTGTCCCGCAAGAGCCTGCTCTGATTGCGCTGGAATGCTTAAACGACGGGTCAGAGCCTTTGGTCCAGATTACCCGTATGGCGGCTGCAGATGAAGGCGCAGGTGCGCTTCTCGCTCTTGTGGGAAATGGCGCAATTGGACGGATTGAAGTCGATGCGACCAAAATCGGCACACGCATTGAATGGCAAGGGGCAATCGCGCCGTCAGACCGGAATATTGAACCGCTTTCAGGCCCGCGCAAAGTCACTGCAACTATTCCTGGCGCTGGCATGGTGGAACTGAACCCGAGCCCGCTGCCCGGACTTTTTTTGGAAGCCTGCAAGATCGGCGAGCCGTTAGCGCCAATGCTCGCTGATGAGCCTCAGGTGGAGAATGAGAAAGAAGCTGAGATCGGGCTATCGCAGGAACCAGAGGATGAAGCGGACGATGTCGGCACTAAAGACGAACCGGAACCCGCCGCCTCACCTTTGCCGTAAAGCGCGCTCTTCCAGCATGTCGGGTGTGAGAACTTGCGGCAATTGTTCCGCCTCCACGCCCGGCTCATACCAAAGATAAAGCGGCACACCCGCCGCGCCTTGATCGGTGAGGAACATCGTGATCTCTTCATCGCGAACGGTCCAATCGCCCACGATTGCGATAACGCCTGCCGTGTCAAAAGCCTCTCGCGTTGCCTCGCGTTCTATCGCGACGCTTTCGTTGAGTTTGCAGGTGACACACCAATCAGCTGTGAACCAAAGGAAAACTGGCTGACCAGATGCGCGCGCCTGCGCCAATGCGTCCTGCGAGAATTCTTCAGGTTCAAGAAGAGATTGCGCGACCTCCCTTGAAGGCTCAGCATAAAGTGAAGGCAAGGCGATTGTCCCAAACAATGCGAATGGCGCTGCGATTAGGCCAAAAGCGGGCCAGGCCATCTTACCCGCTCGTTGCAGCTTGCCGACAACCCAAAGCGCGACAATCACACCGAGGACAAGAATAAGCGCTGTCAGAGCAAACCAACGCCCGCCAATTTGTGTAACAAGCCAGATAAGCGCCAAAGCGGTTAGCCCCATTGGAATCGCCATAAATCGGCGGAACGTCTCCATCCACGCTCCCGGTTTAGGCAGCATGAGGCGCAAGGCTGGCACGAAACCGATAAGCAAGAATGGTAGAGCCAGTCCAAAGCCAAGCAGGGCGAAAAGAAGCAAAGCTTGGGGAACGGGCAGCAGCAAAGCGGCACCCATTGCAGCAGCCATGAAAGGACCCGTGCATGGCGTTGCGGCAAAAGCGGCAAGCAATCCGGTTGCAAATGCGCCGCTAGCCCCTTTGCGCGCTCCTGTGCTTGAACCGAAAGACGGCAATTCAAAAACGCCTGCAAAATTCGCTGTGATCGCGGCTGCCAGCACCAGGAGCACCACCACCACACCTGGCTCTTGCAATTGGAACGCCCAGCCCACTTGTTCACCTGCAGCGCGTAAAGCCAGCATAATGCCTCCCAGAGCGACACAGGCAAGAACGACGCCAGCAGTATAAGCAACGCCCTCAACGCGGGCCTCCGCTTCGCTCCCGCCTGCCCGCACCAGCGCAATGGCTTTGAGGCTCAAGATCGGGAACACGCAAGGCATAATGTTGAGGATCAACCCGCCAAGCAATGCTCCCAATATCAGCGACCACAAAGGCGGCGTGGTCCCTTGCGCGCTGTTCATAAGGATGAGCGGCTGACCGCCTGTGGGCACTTGTCCGGGAATAGCGGTAAAGACCACACCCTGATCATCATCAAAAGCAAGTATCCCGCCCACCACACTCGGCGTGTCACCACCATATTGCGAGAGGGGAATTTCTGCCGTCAGCATGTCGCCTGAGCGCCGCAAGGTCTGGAATGTCGGATAGTCGACAAATCTCTCATTCGCGATGAAGATATGCGGTTCAGGTAAGTCAACGCTCTCGGGCAACGGGATGGCAAGACGCAGCACTCCTGCGGTTACTTCGAATGTTGCGCTGGTATCGAGTAAAGGCGCAACGCCTGCTCGCCATTTGACGAAATCACCGCCTTGCCGAGCTTGAAGCAGCGCATCTTGAGGAACGCAAATCGCATCCGTGCAGGCAAGGTATTGCGCATATCCATCTACGCCCTGCACGCCAGCAATATCCGCATCTTCAGGAACCTTTACTGGCAGCAAAACCGTGTAAGCACCCTCATAAATATGGTTCATCAAATCGCCGATCATCAGGCGTTCAGGCACGGGATATTGAGCTTCACCCATCTGCCAGCCATCGGGCAGGTCTAGTGCGACCTGCATCCCCAGACCCGCATCACCAGGATTGGACCAATAGCCGTGCCATTCGGTCGCCTCCGGCGTGAAGCGGATAGCCAGCATCCATGTCCCGCCGCGCTTAGGCAAGCCGTCCGCGAAAAGCTGCGCTTCGATATGCTGATCCCCGAACGTTTCTTCATCAGGGATTGAGAGCGGCTCATCCTGCGCGGCAAGCGGAGCCACGAACATCGCCATTGCGCACAATGCAAAGCACCATGCAGCGAAGTGACGGATCAAAACGGGGAACATTCTTGCCTCGGACACGACGAAACCTCTAGAGCGGACCCAAGGTATTCGCAATTCCTGCGGATAAGGTAACATATGAGCAAAGCTGATGAGTAAGGCTGACGGAGAAACACGCGATCTATTGATCCTTGGCGGCGGGCTTGTCGGCATGGCGCTGGCGCTGGCAGCGGCGAAAAAGGGCTTATCGAGCCATGTTATCGACCGCGCTGACCCGGCGGAGCTGACTGCCGAAGGCTTTGACGACCGCGCTACCGCAATTTCTACGGCAAGCTGGCACCTGTTCACCAATATCGGAATTGCCGAAGGTCTGGAAGAATTCGCCTGCGACATCGCCTCCATAGCGGTAACCGATCAAAACCGCCCGGGCAGGCTCGATTTCGTCCCGGGCGAAGGCCAAGGAACGCTGGGCCGGATGTTCCCCAATCGCCGTTTGCGACTTGCCCTGTTTGAAGCGGCTGCAAAAGAACCAATGATCAATTGGGTAGCAAAGGCTGAGATTACGGAGCGGCAGCGCAGCGAATTTGGTGTCGCAGCAGTGCTTAGCGATGATCGCAAACTCAAAGGCCGTTTGATGATCGCAGCCGAAGGGCGCGGGTCGCCCACGCGCGATGGCGCAGGGATCACGATTGCGAAATGGGATTACCATCACCGCGCCATTATCGCTGGCCTCACCCACTCCAAACCGCATGACAATGTCGCTTGGGAGATTTTCTATCCCGCAGGGCCATTCGCCCTTCTCCCGCTGAATGATGATGCCAATGGCACGCACCGTTCCTCGCTTGTCTGGACGGTATCAGAGGCCGATGGAAAAGCGGTGATGAAGCTGGGCGACCGCGCATTCCTCGCCGAAATACAAGACCGGATGGGTGATATTCTCGGAACTGTTGAAAGTGTTGGGGTGCGTTCAAGCTGGCCGCTTGGGTTCCATCACACTGCTAAAATCACCGATGAACGATTGGCGCTTATCGGTGATGCAGCCCACGGGATTCACCCCATTGCGGGACAGGGGCTAAACCTTGGGCTGCGCGATGTGGGGGCATTGGTGGAAGTGCTGGCAGATGGCGCGCGAATAGGGCTTGATCCGGGCGATGCGCAGCTTTTGAAACGGTATGAAAACTGGCGGGGGCTTGATAGCTTTATGGTTGCGCTTGCCACTGACGGATTGACGCGGATATTCGGAGTGCCGGGCAAAACAGCATCAGCCGTTCGCAGGTTGGGAATGGCCGGCATTCAGCGGATAAATCCGCTCAAGACATTTTTCATGGATGAAGCGCGCGGCGTATCTGGCGATCTGCCCGAATTGCTGCGCGTTTAATCAGGCTTTATTCGGCTGCCGCATCAACCGGGCTTGGCTGTTCGACCACTTCGCCCGCACTGTCGCGCAGCCCTCTTTGATCGAGCACAGCGGCTGTCTCAATATTTTCAAGTGCGATCATCACATCGCGAAAGTTTTCAGCATCGGTAATCCATGCCTGCGCAGCGGCAGCGCCGGGTAATTCCTTCACTTCGTCAATCGCATTCTGAAACCGCCCCTGCTCCATCGCAAAGCGCGCGCGCTCCAAACGCCTTTCGGGCAAAGCCGATGGCGTGCTTTCGCGGCGTATGGCAAACAATTGACTGAATTCGCGCGAGATACTGCCGAAGGAGAAACCTTCTTCATTCTCCGTCAATTGCGGAGCAAGTCCATCAAGCCTCAAAATCAGCTGATCAAGTCTGATGCGCGGATTGCTGCGCGCAAAAGTGATGATGGTGTTGACCGCATTAGGTCTTTCATCGCCAAAACGCAGCCGCAATTGATCAGCAAGATATCCAAGCTCATCGCCGCGTTCGATCACTCGGCGCGTTGCAAAAGCGATCAACAAAGCTTCAGCGCGTGCGGCATTGCCTGATGCTGCCTGCGTTTGAAGATCAATCCGGGCAATGCGCTGTTCGGCAGCGGCTATGCGCTGGTCCAAGCCGCCTTGTTGCTCCGCAACGCGGGTAACCACTTCGACAGCCTCTTCGGCGTTGTCAGCTTCAATCGCTTCAACCAGTTCAATTGTCGGGCTGGGCGAGATGACAGCGCTTGGTGTTTCGACAGGCGGGTCAATCGCTTCGGCCAATGCTGTGGGCGAAGCACCATCCGGCGCTGCGACGCCGTTCATATTGTACCACACAACGTAACCAACCAGCAGGCCACCCACAATAAAAGCAGCCAATGCAGAAAAGATGACGCCTCGACCGGAGCCTGATTTGCGGCGTGAGCCGTATTTCGATTCCATCATATCCCAAATTCAGCGACCGCTTAGGAGTGATATTCGCGGACCTTGAAAGCGCTTATATGCACACGGAACGCACCATTTCCAGCAATGCTGCATCATTTGGCTCATCGGATACGTGGATAGCGGCCCACCCAACACCTGCAGGTTCAGCAATACGCGGACCCATTGCGGCAAGGGTTATGGTGCTGCGATCCACTCCCAAACGGTTGCATTCGTTTGCAAATTGCCGCGTCATCGCGCCTGAATGAAGCAGGACTATCGGCGCCTCATCCAATATGTTTGCTGCCTCGCAAGAAAATTGTCGCGGAACCACGTCATAAACCTGAATTGGGTCGAATGAGACACCTTTGGGCGGGCGCAGCTCAACATATTCGTTTCCCACCAACCGCAGATAATGGATGGGAGCAGACACCTGATCGAGGATAGTTTGCAACCCGCCTTTGCCGGTTCGCTCGATCTCAAAACCCGCTTCTTTTGCCTCTCGTGCGGTCGCCTCTCCGACCGCGTGGACGGGAAGATGCGTTAGCTTGGACAAGTTTGCGCCGCCGTGGCGGATGGCATTTGCACTCCCCAACAAAAGTGCATCGTATCCATCACGCTGCGGGATTTCCCATGTCACTGGCTGCACTTCCGAAAGCGCAAATCCATGCATATTCAGCCCCATTTCACGGCCAAGCGAGAGTGTTTGCGAAAGGCCCGGCTTGGGGCGAATAACAAGGATAGGCGAGCTTTTGCTCATGCCTTTTGGAAATGCTCTGTCACCGCAATGCTTGCTCGCGAAAGCAGGTCTTTGGCTAAATTTTCGACTGGCCCATGATCGCCCGCGACAAAACTCGCCTCACCCTCAATACGCTCAGCGCCATCTGGACTGAACACCGCTGCGCGCATCGTCAGCCGCGCCTCATCACCGCTGCACAGCACAGCGACGGGCGAATGGCATGTCCCGCCAAGTGCGGCGAGCAAGGCTCGTTCTGCTTCCAGCTCGGCGCGGGCTTGCGCGTTATCGAGAGGAGCTAAAGCGGCATGGGTTGCGGCATCATCCACACGCGCCTCGATCACAATCACGCCCTGGGCTGCTGCAGGGATCCATTCTTCCGAAGCAAGCGGAGAGCCGACTTCGCTTTGGTCAAGCCTTTCAAGACCTGCTGCTGCAAGGAAGGTAACATCCGCCTCGCCTGCCTCCAATTTTCCAAGCCGGGTTGCGACATTGCCTCTGAAAGTCACGACTTTGCAGTCTGGCCGCAAATTCAACAATTGCGCGGCACGTCGCGGGGCGCTGGTTCCAACCACCGCGCCTTGCGGGATCGCCGCAATGCTCTTGGCTCCTACCAAGCAATCTCGTTTGTCAGCGCGCGGCAGACAGGCGGCAAAGGCGAAAACGTCTGGCCGCTGCGTCTCAACATCTTTGGCCGAATGAACCGAAACATCAATGCGCCCGTCGGCCAGCCATTGATCCAGTTCCTTGGTCCAAAGCGCTTTTCCGCCAATTTCAGCCAGGGGACGATCAAGCACTTTGTCACCGCTCGCGGTAACAGGCACCAGTTCCACAGCACCCTCATCCCAGCCGTGGGCCTCGCAAAGCCTTTGGCGCGTTTCGATAGCTTGCGCCATAGCGAGAGGGGAATTGCGCGTGCCAAGCCGCAGTTTGACCGAGCCGGATAGCGTTTCAGTGGGTGACATACTCATTGCGGCCATTGCGATAGCTCTAACAAATGCCCATTGAAAGCGTCATGAATTCCGCCTCCCCAATTGCGAGTGATCATGTGGCTATGCGCGCACCTATTGTCCTTGGTGTGGAGACAAGCTGCGATGAAACCGCTGTGGCTTTGGTAAAAGGAGACCGGACTATCCTTGCCCAGCAAATCGCCTCGCAAAACGAAGAGCACGCGCCCTATGGCGGTGTGGTCCCGGAAATTGCTGCTCGCGCGCACGCGGTAAAGCTTGCCCCGATGCTGAAAGCGGTGATGAAAGAGGCCGACGTTGAACTTGGCGATGTGGACGCGATTGCTGCCACCGCTGGGCCGGGCCTTATTGGCGGCGTAATGGTGGGCCTTGTCAGCGCAAAGGCACTGGCAATGGCAGCAAACAAACCCCTGCTCGCAATCAATCACCTTGAAGGCCATGCACTTTCACCGCGGCTTGCGGATGAAGCTTTGGATTATCCTTATATGCTGTTGCTCGTATCAGGCGGGCATTGTCAGATCTTAAGTGTCGAGGGTGTGGGCCAATACCGCCGGATCGCCACGACAATTGATGACGCTTTGGGCGAGGCTTTTGACAAGACAGCGAAGATTCTCGGCCTTGGCTATCCTGGCGGGCCAGCTGTCGAAGAGCTGGCTTTGGAAGGTGATGCTGATGCAGTGCCACTGCCTCGTCCTTTAAAGGGATCAAAAGAACCACATTTCTCTTTCGCAGGTCTGAAGAGTGCTGTTTTGAGAGCACATGAAAGCGGCATCCCCGAACCTGCCGATATTGCTGCCAGCTTTCAGCAAGCTGCAATTGATTGCCTGATTGACCGACTTCAAATGGCGTTAGGCAATGTGGGTTCATTCCCCGCTCTGGTGGTCGCTGGGGGTGTGGCAGCAAACAAAGCCATTCGCGTCGCGCTCGAGAGTTTGGCAGCCGATCACAATATGCGGTTTGTAGCCCCTCCCCTTACCCTTTGCACCGATAATGCGGCGATGATTGCATGGGCCGGATGCGAACGGTTGGCCGCCAACCCTCTGTATCAAGGCGACCCTCTCGATACAAAAGCGCGCCCAAGATGGCCACTCGACCCTGAGGCGGAAAAGGTGCGCGGCGCTGGGGTAAAGGCATGAACGAGGCAAAACCCACAATCGGCGTTATTGGCGCAGGCGCATGGGGAACGGCTCTCGCCCAAATGCTGAGCAGCGATGGACGTGATGTGCGGCTTTGGGCGTATGAGGCTGAGGTTGCGGAGACGATAAACGAGACCCGTGAAAACGCGGTATTTCTCTCCGGTGCGCAACTGAATGGGAACATACATGCGACTTCGAAAATATCAGACTTTGCCGCGCTAGACACGATTCTGGCGGTGACACCAGCGCAAGTCTTGGGACAAGTTCTCTCCACACTTCCCTCTGCGCCACGCGATTTGGTTTTATGCTCCAAAGGGATTGAAGCCGGAACAGGCCGATTGATGAATGACGTTGCGAAATCCGCCTGCCCCAATAGCGATATCGCAGTTCTATCCGGCCCCACTTTCGCGATTGAGGTCGCACGCGGCCTGCCAACTGCCGTAACGCTGGCATGCGGTGGCGGGGAGGCTCAGTGGGACCGGTTATCTCCTGCAATCGCAAGGCCTTCCTTCCGTCCTTATTACTCGGATGATGTCACCGGCGCTGAAATAGGCGGCGCGGTCAAAAACGTGCTCGCGATAGCTTGCGGCCTCGTTGATGGGCTTGGCCTTGGCCAGAATGCGCGCGCGGCACTGATTGCACGCGGGTTCAGCGAGATGGAGCGTTTTGGCATGGCTTTGGGAGCCCGTAAGGAAACGCTCGCAGGTCTATGCGGCATGGGCGATCTGGTGTTGACTTGCTCATCCACTTCCAGCCGCAATTTCTCGCTTGGCAAGGCATTGGGAGAAGGCGGTTCGGCCGCAGATCTAATGGCCGATCGCACCACGGTTGCCGAAGGCTCGCACACCGCGCCTGTATTGGCGCAGCTTGCCCAAAAACGCGGGATAGCGATGCCGATTGTTCAGGCCGTTCATGCCATCCTCGAAGGTGAGAATCCTCGGGATGCCGTTGCCAGCCTGCTTGCGCGGCCATTGAAGGCAGAAAGCGCCAAGTGAGTTCGCAACCTCAAACCACTGGCTCACCTGCGGGGGATGACAGCTCCGATATGGCGGCGCTTGCCAAAGGCGGGCGGCAGAACACCTTGGGCTTTGTCGTGCGCCTTCTTGCGCGTATTCCGTTCCTTATCATTGCAGCGCGCTATTATGGTGAGGATGCCCTGGGGCGGTTTGCCTCGGCCTTTATCCTGATCGAGATCATTGGACTCGTCTGTTCATTGGGAGAAAAACGCGGGCTTGCGCAAAGGCTCCGCCTTGGTGGGAATGATGATCCGCAGTCAGAGACTAACCTTGTCTATGATGGCCTGCTGTTAGGGCTGCTCTATTCGCTGATTGCTGTCGCCGCTTTGCTGCTTTTGCCGCAGATCATGTTCCCAAATGGCATGAACTCGCCCCTCGATATCTGGATGGTGGCGGCGATACCTGCCTTTGCCCTGACCGAAATCGTGCTCGCTGCCCAAGCATATCGTTATGATATCGCCACCACAGTGAGAGCGCGCGCTATTGTTGAGCCTTGGGCGATTTCGATTGCGGTGGGCGTGTTTCTGTTTTTTGAAGAAACGCGCGATGCGGGTCTTGGCCTTGCTTATCTCTTTTCGGTGTTTGCCGGGCTTGCGACCGCGCTTTGGCCGTTCTTTAGCACTTATGGTCTTCCCAAAGGGTGGCGGCCCACGGGCAAGGCGATGATGAAGCAATCATCGGGCGCGCTTCCTCTTGTTGGCGCGGATGCTGTGGAGCGGGGGACGCGGCTGCTTGATATCTTTATTCTAGGCCTGTTCGCACCACCAGCTGCTGTCGGCATCTACTACGTAGCCCAGCAAATCGCGAGCCTGCCGCAGAAGCTGAAAACCTCGTTCGAACCGATCCTATCTCCGGTGATCACGAAAAACCTGAAGACCGGCAATATGGGCGCGATTGCAAAGCAGGTTCGCCAAGTCGGTTTTTGGATCATCGCGGTGCAGTTCGGGATAGCCTTGGCGCTGGGTATTCCAGGCGAAGGGGTGATGGGCCTTTGGGGCCCCGCTTATGTGGCGGGTACAGCGGCTCTTGCGTTTCTGCTGGCTGCCGAAGTCGTTGCATCCATGGCGGTCGTATCTGAAAGCGTGCTCGTCTATATTGCGAAAAAGCGCAATCTGGCGATTTCGGTGGGCATTCTTGCACTGCAAGCGGTGCTGACGATCACCTTCCTTCTGATCGCTGAGGCATACGAAGTGGATGCAGGGTTCGAAGCAGCTATGCCAGCGGCGGCTCTGTTTTGTGCGTTGGCGGTTTCCAGTCTTGTCAAAGCGCTGGTTCTGAAGACGCTCTTGAAAGCGCCCGTTTCCAATTGGCGCTGGGCTTTGGTTTATGCAGCAGCGCCGGCTGTGGTAGTGGGTTTTGCCTTTACCTTCCTGCCGGAATGGGTGGAGCTTGCTATTGGCATTCCTGTCATTTTGTCGGTCTATGGATATGTCATCTGGAAGCGCGGATTTTCAGAAGAAGATAAAGTGCTGTTCAAACCGGGTGCGGCGAAGAAGAAGCCCTCTTCAAGCTGACAACAAAAGCGCGATTCGTTGACCTAGTACATACGTGAAACGGTCTGTTTGGTGGGGGTGATGGGGGCTGCTTCATTTGCCTTGTCACATATCGGCATAAACGCCCCCGCAAACGAAGGTAGCAGCGGCAGGCCAAGTAGGAAAACCGCGCGTCAAACCCGAACTCACGCCCCCAGCCTGCATCTCAAACCCTCCACCTCAAACAAGCTGTTGCACATCGCAACTCATGCACCGTTCACCTTTCTGATGAGACAGTGACACTGGGCATAACAGGGGACTAACCGATTGAAGGGAAGTCTGGGGCTGAATGGGGATTGCAAAGACGAGCGAACGCCTCGCGATCAGCGCACGGACATCCATCACTCTTTCGGTGCATTCAGGAGAGAGAGATGCCGAAACTGGAAGACAAAGCAACCAACACTAAAGCATCGTATTCAGATCAGCGGAAAAAGCGATTTAACGCCCCTGCCATGGGGATTGTGGTTATCGCCCATCTTGGCTTTTTGGCAGCATGCAGCACCACAACGCAAAGCGGACCCGGACAGCAAGCCGGAACGATTGAAGAAACAGAGCGCGTCACCAGCGTCGATATTCCGGCAGCTCCCGCCGCTCCGCCACCACCGCCGCCAGCAGAAGCAGCCGCAGATGCGGTGATTGTCACCGGTCACCGGAACAGCAGCCAAGCATACGCGCCTGCTCCAAAGATAGGCCGCGCTCTGCCATCGCCTAGCGTGTTTGTTCCCCCGGTGGTTGTGCCAGATCAACCCAACCGCGAACGCTATGACGGCGAAGAGGTATCGCCTGTTAAAATCACCAGCACGCAGCCTGTCAGCACATTCAGCGTGGACGTTGATACGGGCGCTTATGCCAATGCGCGCCGGTTCCTAACCGATGGCGCGTTGCCGCCTTCTGCGTCCGTGCGGACAGAGGAAATGATCAATTATTTCCGCTATGACTATGATCGCCCCCAAAGCCGCGACGTTCCGTTTAGCGTCACCACTGATGTCGCCAAAACACCGTGGAATGATGACACGTATCTGATGCGTATTGGCCTTCGCGGGTATGACATTGATCGCGCTGAGCGCCCGCCTGCCAATCTGGTGTTTCTAATGGATGTGTCAGGATCGATGAATTCGCAGGACAAACTACCTCTAGTCAAAACGGCATTGTCAGGTCTCGCGGGCGAATTGGGGCCGCGCGATAAAGTCTCTATCGTCGTCTATGCGGGCGCAGCAGGCCTCGTGCTTGAACCCACCAACAGCACCCGCGAAATTCGCCGTGCAGTGAAAGAACTTGAAGCTGGCGGTTCAACCGCTGGCGGCGCGGGGCTCCAGCTTGCTTACAACATTGCCGAAGACAACTTTATCAAAGGCGGCGTCAACCGCGTCATCCTTGCAACCGATGGCGATTTCAATGTCGGTGTTTCCGGCAAGGACGCTTTGGTCGATCTCATTGAGAAAAAGCGCGACACGGGCATCACATTGACAATGCTCGGCTTTGGCCGGGGCAATTATAACGAGGCGATGATGGAGCAGATCGCCAATCACGGTAACGGCAATTACGCCTATATCGACAGCGCATTGGAAGCGAAAAAGGTGCTGGGCGATGAAATGTCCTCTACCCTTTTCACCATCGCCAAAGACGTGAAGATCCAGGTGGAATTTAACCCGGCCATTGTCAGCCAATACCGGCTTGTCGGTTACGAAAACCGCGCATTGCGGGAGCAGGATTTTGACAATGACGCGATTGACGCAGGCGATATCGGTGCAGGCCATCAGGTCACCGCGATCTATGAAATTGTGCCCACTGGAACAAAGGGTTGGATCGCGCCGAGGCGGTATGAAACCAATCAAGATAAAGCGGCAACGGGCAGGCTAACCGAAGCTGCGCATGTCAAACTGCGCTATAAGATGCCTGATGGCGACACATCGCGTCTGATCGATACGATCATCCGCAGCGATGCTCTTGCGACTGCCAAGGCCCCGCGCGGCGATTTTGCCTTTGCAGCATCTGTTGCGGCATTCGGGCAGATCCTGCGCGGTGATGAGTTGATGAATGGCTTTGGCCATGATGATGTTAGCGAGCTTGCCGGTCGCCAGCGCAATTTCTGGCGGCAGGAATTTCTCGAACTCAATCAGTTAGCTGGGAGCATGAAAGGCGGCTGATATCAGCTGAAATATCAGAAAAACCAAACCGAACGGGCGCTTTGCAGATGCTGGCGCCCGTTTGCTTTAATGGTTTTTCGTCGATCACAATCCCGCGCCCTAGGCCCTGCCCGCAAGCGCTGCTAAGCTCCTTCGTGAATTCAACCGAATCCGAGGGGAGCTTTTCGATCATGTCGGCTATTTCAATCGTACTCTTAATTCTGGGCATCCTGCTGCTTTTCATTGCGGCCGGAATTTTGCTGGGTCTTGGCAAATCAACAACTGTGATGCGCGATGGGACGGCGCCGCGCGGTGATGTTCTGGATAAAGGAGCAGCGCCTGCATCGCGCAATCAGGCCTTGATTGATTCAGCGCCTGCTGCTGCGCCGCAGCCAGCCCCAGCTCCGGCCCCAACCCCAGCGCCTACACCTGCGCCCGCGCCTGCGCCAAAAGCCGCACCAACGCCAGCTCCGGCTCCGAAACCAGCTCCAGCGCCAAGCACGCCAGATGATCTTACAACCATTAAAGGTGTGGGGCCGAAACTTGCTGGAATGCTCAAAGATCAGGGCATTACAACATTCGCGCAAATCGCCGCTTGGTCCGAGTCGGATATTGAACGTGTCGATTCTATGCTAGGAAAGTTCCAGGGACGCATTACGCGTGATCACTGGGTTGAGCAAGCTAAGCTATTGGCATCAGGCGATAAATCAGCCTTTGCAGCGAAGTTTGGCCAGAATACGTAGAGATACCGGAACCAAAGTGTCCAATCTGTGTTACAGTTAACAAACAAAAACAGGGAGGACACGATGGCCACACGCATTCTGGTAGCGGAAGACGAACTCATCACGGGCTTTGACCTTTGCGACACGGTCGCGGAGGCAGGCTTTGAAGTGGAAGGGCCGCATGCTGGCATTTCCTCTGCCATGCTAGCTTTCCAAAAGGAAAAGCCTGACCTTGCCATTTTGGATGTCCAACTGGATGATGGCGTCGTCTATCCGCTTGCCGAAAAACTGCGCGCAGAAAACGTGCCGATCATCTTCCATTCGGGGCTGGACGTAAAAAAGGAAGTGTCCCAACGCTTCCCTTCCGCGACCACTTTGGCAAAGCCATGCCCGCCGACGACTATTCTCGACGCTGTGAGCGACGCTCTGCAATCAGCGGGTCAAGAGCTCGAACCGGCTGAATAATAGCTGATCCGCTAAACTTGCTTGAGTGCAAGCGCCCATGCGCGCTTGTCACTTGCCTCGCGCGCTCACACCTGTAACAGTTTCTCCCATAATAGTTTCAGGAGAGACGAGTGCACGGCACCCAACCAGATGGTTCTGGCAGAAACCCTTCTGCCGGGATTGTCCCCTTCAACTGGGAAGACCCCTTCGATTTGGAAAGTCAGCTTTCCGAAGACGAGAGGATGATCCGCGATGCAGCCCATGGTTTTGCGCAAAGCGAGCTGCAACCCCGCGTTATTGATGCTTTCCGCGAAGAAGTGGACGCGCCTGAACTGTTCCCATTGATGGGGCAGGCAGGATTACTGGGCGCGACCATTCCTGAAGAATTTGGCGGAGCTGGCGCAAACTATGTCTCATACGGCCTAATCGCGCGCGAAATTGAGCGGGTGGATAGCGGATATCGCTCTATGGCGAGCGTTCAATCCAGCCTCGTCATGCATCCGATCTACGCATACGGATCAGACGAGCAGCGACGCAAATATCTTCCCGGCCTTGCCTCTGGCGAATTGATCGGCTGCTTTGGCTTGACCGAACCTGACGCAGGCAGCGATCCGGCGGGCATGAAAACCGTCGCGCGCAAGGATGGCGATGATTACATCCTCAGCGGCGCGAAGACTTGGATATCCAATTCGCCCTTTGCCGATGTGTTTGTCGTCTGGGCCAAGTCTGAAGAACATGGCGGCGGCATTCGTGGTTTTGTGCTTGATAAAGAGATGGCCGGACTGACCGCGCCCAAGATCAAAGGCAAGATCTCACTGCGGGCTTCGACCACTGGCGGGATTGTGATGGAGGATGTGCGCGTACCGGCCTCTGCGCTTCTCCCTCATGTACAAGGTTTGAAAGGCCCCTTTGGCTGCCTCAATCGCGCCCGCTATGGCATCAGTTGGGGCGCAATGGGCTCGGCTGAATTCTGCCTTCACGCCGCGCGGCAATATGGTCTGGATCGCGAGCAATTCGGGCGACCCTTGGCAGGCACCCAGCTTTATCAACGCAAACTGGCGGACATGATGAGCGATATTGCGCTGGGCCTTCAGGCAAGTTTGCGCGTTGGCCGCTTGATTGATGAGGGCCGCTTCAGCCCCGACATGATCTCTATCGTCAAACGCAACAATGTTGGCAAAGCGTTGGATATCGCCCGGCAGGCGCGTGACATGCATGGCGGCAATGGCATTAGCGAGGAATACCAGGTGATCCGGCATGCGGTGAACTTGGAGACGGTGAACACCTATGAAGGCACAGCCGATGTCCACGCGCTGATTTTGGGCCGCGGAATTACTGGTTTGGCTGCATTTTGATCGTGAACCAACCCGCCCGCGCCAATTCAAGAGACAACGACTTATGAAACTGCACGGCTATTACCGAAGCTCGACATCATATCGCCTGCGCATTGCGTTGGAGCTGAAAGGCCTCGACTTTGAAAACGTGCCAGTAAACCTTCTTGAGGGGGAGCAGAAAGGCAGCGCTTTCACCAGCCGTAATCCTTTTGGCTCTGTCCCCATGCTTGAGGCAAAGGCGCGCGACCGGGCGCAATCGATGGCGCTTATTGAATGGCTGGATGAGGCTTACCCTGAGAATCCGCTGCTGCCAGCTGATATGGAGGATCGCTACACCGCGCGCGAGCTTACCTATGCCATCGCAACCGAACTGCACGCGCCGCTCAATCTGCCGGTTCTCAAATACCTAAAAGACCCCCTGGGCCATTCGCAGCGCGTTATCGATCACTGGTATCGCCATTGGCTGAAACGCACATTGGACCCTGTCGAGGCGCGACTAAAACAGCTGAAAACGGGCGAGTTTCTGTTCGACAAACCGGGCATGTTCGAAGCGATCCTGATCCCGCAAATCTACAATGCGCGCCGCTTCCATTATGATCTGACGCTGCATCCTCGCATAACCCGGATCGAAGCGGCCTGCCTTGCTCTGCCCCAATTCCAGCGCGCCCATCCCGATCAACAAATCGACGCAAAATAGCCCATAGAGAAAGAGAGCCATGAAACTCGCAACGCTCAATAACGGAACCCGCGATGGGAAACTGGTTGTCGTCTCCAAAGACCTGACCCGGTGCTGCGCGGCAGGCTATATCGCGCCCACTTTGCAAGCTGCTTTGGATGATTGGGAGCATATCGCGCCCAAGCTTGAGCTGCTGGCAACCGATGTCGAACACGAAGCTGTCCCGTGCGAACGGTTCCACGAACGCGAAGCGCATTCTCCCCTTCCCCGCGCATACCAATGGGCAGATGGCAGCGCCTATATCAACCATGTTGAGCTCGTCCGCCAAGCGCGCGGCGCGACCGTTCCAGAAAGCTTCTATTCCGACCCGCTCATGTATCAAGGCGGCTCTGATGCCTTTCTCCCTCCACGCGCCGATATCCCGCTGGGCGATCCGGCATGGGGCTGCGATATGGAAGGCGAAGTTTCTGTTATCACGGATGATGTACCCATGGGCGTCAGCGCCGAGGATGCAGCTGATCACATCAAACTCATCATGCTGGTCAACGATGTTAGCCTTCGCGGCCTTATCCCGCCAGAGCTTGCCAAAGGGTTTGGCTTTTTCCAGTCCAAGCCGCCAAGCGCCTTTTCCCCCGTCGCGGTCACGCCCGATGAATTGGGCGATGCATGGCGCGATAGCCTTGTCCATCTGCCGCTAATGGTTGACTATAACGGCAAAGCTTTTGGCCGCGCTCAAGCTGGCGTAGACGCAACCTTCAGCCTAGCCGAGCTCGTCGCGCACGCTGCCAAAACGCGGCCTCTATCTGCTGGCACCATTATCGGATCGGGCACCGTGTCAAATAAAGGCGCAGATGGCGGCCCCGGCAAGCCTGTATCCGAAGGCGGTCTAGGCTATTCGTGCATTGCCGAGATCCGCATGATCGAAACGATTGCCGAAGGCGAAGCCAAAACGCCCTTTATGAAAGCCGGCGACACAGTGCGGATCGAGATGCGCGATAAAGAGAACCACTCGATCTTTGGCGCGATTGAGCAGACGGTGGTGGCGGTTTAGATCTTAGGCAATTCCGCAACGCGCGGCTCATGCCCCCAACCCTTTGCCGCTGCCAGAATATCGGTGCCTTTAAGCGTCATCGTTGCTGTGTTGCGCAAGGGGTGAACGCCCACTGGTTCCTCCACCGCGAGTGTCTGATCAAGCACCAGAGTAATCGCACCCGGCTGCGCATTGACCATGGTAAGCGGCGTCACCGAACCCGGCGTCACTCCAATTAATTCCTCCATGGCCTCCGCCTTACCAAAACTCAGCCGCCGACATCCAAGCAATGGGTGAACACGCTTGAGATCAATTCGCGCATCAGCTGGCACGGTCAGCAGGTAGAAAGCACCGCCTGCGTCTTTCAAAAACAAGTTCTTGGTATGCAGGCATTCAATATCGGTCTTGATCGCGCGGCTTTCCTCGACTGTGAAGACCGCCTCATGTTCGTGCACAGCATACACAATCCCAGATGCATCCAAATCCGCATAGAGCCGCTGTTCGGAGCTCATGCGCCTTAAATCTCAACCGCTTTAAACGCGGTCTCGGGATCGCCGGTATTGGCGGTGTCTTTGGGGTCGATGATGATCATTTTCACCTCTCCCTTTGGCACACGAGGAAAGTGTTCAACGCCGCGCGGCACAATTATCATTTCGCCAGCGCTGACCACTTCGGTTCTGTCGCGAAATTCCATATGCAATTCGCCTTCGATCACGAGAAACAGCTCATCGCTGTCTACGTGCGAGTGCCACTGGAAATCGCCTGATGCCTTGGCGAGGCGCACTTCATTGTCGTTATATCGCCCTGCAATGCGCGGCGCCCAATGTCCCTCAAAACTCGCAAATTTTTCAGCGAGATTGACTTTGGATGGGGTATCGCCGCCCATCAAAAAACCACCACGGACCGGATGCTTTCACCTGCATGCATGAGGTCAAAGCCCTTGTTGATCTCTTCCAGCGTCAATTGATGTGTAATCATCGGGTCAATTTCGATCTTGCCGTTCATATACCAATCGACGATTTTGGGCACATCAGTGCGCCCCTTTGCCCCGCCAAAGGCTGTGCCGCGCCAATTGCGGCCTGTGACCAGTTGGAAAGGACGGGTCGCGATTTCCTTGCCTGCTTCGGCAACGCCGATGATGATCGATGTGCCCCAGCCCTTGTGACAGCATTCCAGAGCATCGCGCATCACATCGGTGTTGCCGGTGCAGTCGAAAGAATAATCCGCACCGCCGTCGAGCAGTTCAACCAGATGCGCGACGACATCAGACGTTTCCTTAGGATTCACGAAATCGGTCATCCCGAATTTCTCACCCCATTCGCGTTTGGCAGGGTTGATATCAACGCCGACAATGCGGTCTGCCCCGGCCATTTTCGCGCCTTGAATGACGTTAAGGCCAATGCCGCCGAGGCCGAAGACGACGACATTATCGCCGGGCTGAACCTTGGCCGTGTTCGTGACCGCGCCCACGCCTGTCGTCACGCCGCAACCGACATAACATGCGCTTTCAAACGGCGCGTCGGTGCGGATTTTGGCAACCGCGATTTCGGGTAGGACGATGAAATTCGAGAAAGTCGAACAGCCCATGTAATGAAAGATCGTCTCCCCCTTATAGCTCATGCGGCTCGTGCCATCGGGCATCAGGCCTTTGCCTTGCGTTTCGCGAATGGCGCTGCACAGATTGGTTTTTCCTGACAGGCACATTTTGCACTGGCGGCATTCTGGCGTGTAGAGCGGGATGACGTGGTCATCGGGCGTGACCGAAGTAACGCCGGGGCCCACTTCGCGTACAATACCTGCGCCTTCATGGCCCAACACGCTTGGGAAAAGCCCTTCGCTATCGAGCCCATCCAAGGTGTAGGCATCGGTGTGGCAAATGCCGGTCGCCATTACTTCGACAAGGACTTCGCCTTGGCGCGGCCCTTCTAAATCGAGCTCTACAATTTCGAGCGGTTTTTTCGCTTCGAAAGCGACAGCGGCTCTGGTCTTCATGGCTTTTCCTCCCGGTCACGCAGTCGCTATGCGTGTGCACCGGGAGGTGCAAGCTTTCAATCAATCCGCGCTAAGGGTGCGCCGCCTGTCGCGAGAGCCCTCGCGCCGCTCATCAAGCGCATCAACAAAGCCGTGATTGACATCGCGATGTTCTGCCTCATCAGCGCGCACCGCGATAATCACATCGCGAAGGCGTGCATTGGCGGGCAATTGCCAATAATCGATGGCGATCTGGGGAGCGGGGATGTTTGCGTGCCGCCCGGCATCCACTTCTTCGAGATAGGCGGTGTAGCTGATGACCGCTTCCTCCTCGAAATAGCCAACAACACGGTGCGCTGTGCGCGGGGCAAAGAGGTAAAGCCAGAAATAGAAATTGTAGAATATCAGCTGAACTGCAACGATCAGAGCGCGCTCAAACCAGTTGGGCTGTGCGATCTCGATGAAAGTCATCAGATGCATCCGCTCATTTTCAGCCTCATCCAGCAAAGTGCGCACCCATCCTTCATCGTCGCGCAGTTTGCGAAGCGCGGTGAGGTGTTGCCATAAGCCGCCGACCATGCCGGGAACAGCCGCCACCGTTTCAAGCACAACAGCGCGGTGGCCATAGCGTTTGGCGAAAAAAGCATCGGCGAAAAAGCGTAGTAGTTTAACGAATGCGAACGCGATTTTGTCGCTGACGTTTTGCGGCGCGATGTGGCTGTCAATCAGAGCTTCGCGATTGATTTCGCGGACGAGCGGGCGGGGATCAATGTGTTTCACGAGGGTACTCTCAAGTGACCATCGCCCCTTCCACTCGACCCCATTGTCGAGCGCCCTGACGCGGTCTCTGTCGGCGATCCTTATGTAGGGTTTTTGGCGCAGAAATACCCTCAGAATCCACACAATGTGTGTTCTGTTTCGTGCAAGTGTCAGAAGCCTAAGCTCTCAGCCACTGCGGAATTGACAATCTTGCCCTGATGCACATTCAGCCCAGGAGCGAGGTGTGGATCATCCTCGCACGCCTTTATGCCCTTGTTCGCGAGCGCCAATCCAAATGGCAAAGTCGCATTGTTGAGCGCATAACTTGACGTGTGCGGGACCGCGCCCGGCATATTGGCAACGCAGTAATGGATGATGTCATCGACCAGATAGGTCGGTTCGTTGTGCGTGGTGGGCTTGGACGTTTCAAAGCACCCGCCTTGGTCAATCGCGACATCCACCAAAACCGCGCGGTGCTTCATCAGTTTGAGCATATCGCGGCTGACAAGGCGCGGCGCGCTGGCGCCGGGGATCAGGACTGCGCCGATGACCACGTCAGCCTCTGTGATCGCGTGCTCGATTGTCCCTGCATTGGAATAGCGTGTGGTCGCGCGGCCTTGGAACATATCGTCAAGCTCGCGGATGCGCGGGAGTGAGCGGTCGAGAATTTCGACATTCGCACCCAGCCCTACAGCCATACGCGCGGCCTGGGTGCCGACAACGCCGCCGCCGATAATGACGACTTTGGCAGGGAGCACTCCGGGAACGCCGCCCATCAATATGCCGCGGCCGCCGTGCACTTTGTGGCTGGAATGCGCGCTTGCCTCGATAGAAAGGCGGCCTGCAACCTCGCTCATAGGGGCAAGCAGTGGGAGCGATCCATCAGGCGCGGTTACGGTTTCATAGGCCACCGCAGACACGCCGCTTTCCATCAGACCGCGCGCTTGATCGGGATCGGGTGCCAGATGGAGGTAGGTGAAAAGGATCTGCCCTTCGCGCAGCTGCACCCATTCAGAGGCTTGCGGTTCTTTAACTTTCACGATCATGTCAGCGCTGGCGAAGACTTCCTCCGCGGTGTCGACAATCTCAGCGCCAACGGCCGTGTAGTCATCATCGGTTTTGCTGATGCCCAGCCCTGCGCCTGTTTCGACCACGACCGAATGCCCGGCAGCGATGTATTCGCGCACTGATTCAGGGGTTAGGCCAACGCGAAATTCACTCGCTTTGATTTCTTTGGGAACACCGACCAGCATGATTCGCTCCTCGCCGAAAATGGAAGAGCGAAAAGTACGTCAAACGTAAGAAAGTTTCAATCAGTTAAAATATGCCTGCGAGCAATCAGCCGGCTAGCATGGCGCTTTCGCGTGCTTAGGACATTGGTATCCAGCGCGACAATGCATTCATAAACGTCCCACGAGCAGGCATGGGACGGATGCGTCCATAGCGTGCGCGGCGCGCATTTTCATCATTAAGACACATGGTGCGACCCATGCAATCTGGTCTGTTTGACCAAACGGTTGGTTTTTCCATTGCGCGTCCCCGATTCGCGACTCGTTATGTGGGTTAACTATCATCTTAACTGTGGAAAACAGAGTCGAAAATTGAGCCGGTGTGGAAATTTATCACGGCTTAACGTTCAATTCGGTCGAAACGCCGCAACGGTACGACAGAATATGACAAAGGCAGCATCTTTTCCGATCACTCGCAAAAGTACCAAGGTTGACTTTAACTTTAGAGCTTTAGGCTTTTGCGGCGTCCGCCTTCTTTACCGATCTGCGCGCTGCGCCCCCGCGGCCCTAACGTCAGCCAATGTGGGATAGCCGTTAACCGCCATCAGCAAATCAGCCTCAGCCAAAATCGAATTAAGCACAAAGGCCGCGCCATCGGCCCCGCCAAGCGCGAGGCCATAAGTGTAAGGCCGCCCTACCCCAACAGCCGTCGCGCCCAATGCAATCGCCTTGATCGCATCGGTGCCGGATCGAATGCCGCTGTCAAACAAAACCGGCAGATTACCCGCTGCGGCCACAACATCACCCAGCAAATCAATCGTTGCGATCCCGCCATTTGCCTGCCGTCCGCCATGATTGGAGCAATAAATCGCATCGGCCCCGTGATCGACAGCTTTCTTCGCATCCTCTGGATGACAGATGCCTTTCAAAACAATCGGCAAATCCGTCACCGATTTGAACCACGAAATATCTTCCCATGTCAGGACCTGCCCAAATGTAGCCGCCCAAATAAGGATCGCGGTTTCGGGGTCTTCTTCAGGCGGCTTTTGCAAGAGCTTCCTAAATTCAGGATCGGTGAAATAGTTTTGCAAAACCTTGCCGCGCAATTGCGGAAAATTCGACGCATTTAGATCGCGCGGCCGCCAGCCTGTCACCCAGGTGTCCAGAGTGACAACCAAAGCTTTGTAGCCAGCCTTTTCCGCGCGCTGGATCATGCTGGTGGCAACATCCTTGTTGCGCGACGTGTAAAGCTGAAACCACGGCGCAGTGTCGCCGCATGCTGTCATCACGTCTTCGAGCGGATCATTGGACAATGTGGACGCGCAAAAAGGTACGCCGGTCATCGCAGACGCTTTGGCAGCCGCGATATCGCCGTGCCGATCTTGAGATGCTTCGCCGTTCAATCCAATCGGCGCCATGAACAAAGGTGAGTGATACTTTTGGCCAAATATCTCAATCGATAAATCACGCTCGGCGCAATCCACCATCATGCGCGGGATCATGCCCCAGTGATGGAACGCGCTCGCATTGGTATCTTGCGTGTGTTCATCGCCGCATCCGCCCGCGACGTAATTCGTCATCATCGGGCCCAAAGCTTCGTGCGCGCGCTTTTCCAGTGTTGCGAAATCCACCGGGTAATCCGGCAGAACACCTTTCAGGCCAGCATTATAGATCGCGTTCTGCATCGCGCCGAAATAGGTCATGGATATCCCTCTCCTGTTTGGATGAGAGATTGAGCGCAAGCCGCCGACAAGGGCAAGAGGTTTTAGGGCCCTGACCCTAGCTCACCATTTTTTGCAAACGCGGACGCACACGCAAAAACGCGATGTATAGCCTCTCGAGCACAGCCAACACAGCTTTGTTGCGCGCCATCAGGCCAAGCGTGCGCAATGATGGGATCGCGCGCCACATCGCAGCAAACGCGGCTGCGCCTGACAAAACAACTCCATCTTCTTCTGCATGAAAACGCGCAAGCAAATCAGCCTGGTCAATCGGGCAATTGGGATCGCCATTTTCCGACACATCGATGAAATTGATCGCGCCTTTGCGATCCAAACGGCGCATCAAAGCGATCTCACGAAGGCATAGCGGGCACGCGCCATCAAACCAAACTTTCACTTTGCCATCGGTCATCGGGCTGTCTGCGGCGTTCATGGAAAAACCATGTGCGTTTGGATCTTAAGAATTCAAGACTTGCACTAAAGCACGGCGAAGGTCATTCATCGAATTCGGATCAAGGCACAAAGCCATCAGGGGGCGTTAAGGGGATTCAATGCAAGGCATTTTGGGCTGGATAAAGCGTCACCCCATCATCACCGCTTTGGGTGTGATCATTATTCTACTGATCGCATCGAGTTTTATTTTCGCTGGCGGGCGCAATTACGAATATGTCGAGGAAGAGACCTCTCGCGGTGAAGTAACGCGCGTGGTTTCTGCAAGCGGGACTTTGCGCGCGCTGAATACAATCAATGTCGGCGCTGAGGTCTCTGGCCAGATCACGGCTGTGTATGTCGATTTCAATTCGCCGGTTGAGAAAGGGCAATTGCTTGCGCAAATTGATCCCACTCGCCCGCGCGCCGCTGTGACACAGGCACGCGCGCAGGTTGATCTGGCGCGTGCCAGCCTTGCTCAAGCTGAAGCCGCGATTGCAAGATCACGGACCGATGTCGAGGTGCAGACACGCGAGTTTAACCGGCGCAAAGAATTGGCAGAAAAAGGTTTTGTCTCAAGCGCAGGGCGCGATCAGGCAGAAAACCTGCTGTCTGCTGCGAAAACCTCTTTTCGCACAGCCGAGGCCCAAGCGCAAAGCGCGCGCGCCCAGATTGCTCAAAGCCTTGCGAGCCTTCGTTCTGCCGAATTGGATTTATCGCGCACGCGGATCATAGCCCCGACAGGCGGCGTTGTGATTGATAAGCTTGTTGAGCCCGGCACCACAGTGGCAGCGAGTTTCCAAACACCTAACCTCTTCACCATCGCGGCCGATACCAGCCGAATGCAAGTCGAAGCGGCGGTGGATGAAGCGGATATTGGCCAAGTGCGTCAGGGCCAAGATGTAAGGTTCACTGTCGATTCTTACCCCGATGACACTTTCGTCGCGAAAGTTCAGCAAATCCGGCAATCGGCAACGCAGGAACAAAGCGCGGTCAGCTATCTCGTTATTCTGGATGTCGACAACATCGATGGAAAGCTGCTCACCGGGATGACCGCCAATGTCGACATCATCACTGGCAAGAAAGACGAAGTTCTTCGCGTGCCTGTCGCGGCAACGCGGTTCCTCCCTCAAGAAACTGACCGCCCGCAAGATGACGAGGAAGAGCCAGAAGAAGGCGAAGAGAAACCCGATGAAGTGAACGTATGGGTGCCGGGCGAAGATCCCTATCAACCCACACGCAAAACCATCACGATCGGTGTGCGTGGTGAGGATTTTGTCGAGGTTACAAGCGGGCTTGAAGCGGGACAGAACGTGCTCGTGCGCTCTCGCGAACTCAACGATGATGGCGAGTGATGATGGCGATGCCGGCCTCTGCGCATGGTGACGGACAGCCGCTGGTTGAAACGCGCGGCCTTATCAAAACCTACACTTTGGGCGGTGAGACGATTCATGCGGTGAATGATGTCAGCCTGTCTATCCGCCGCGGCGAATATGTTGCGATCATGGGCGCATCAGGTTCAGGCAAATCCACCTTCATGAACATGATCGGCTGCCTTGATGTGCCAAGCCAAGGCGAAGTGCTCATTGATGGCATTCCCACCCGCGAAATGTCGAGCGATGCATTGGCGGACCTACGCAATGCCAAAATCGGCTTTGTTTTCCAGCAGTTCAATCTGCTTGCTCGCACCTCTTCTATCGACAATGTTGCTGTGCCGCTGATCTATGCAGGGATGGACACGCAAACCCGGCGCGAACGCGCGACGGCTAAGCTGATTGATATGGGTTTGGGAGAGCGCCTGCTGAACACGCCAGCGAAACTCTCAGGCGGGCAGCAGCAACGCGTTGCGATTGCGCGGGCATTGGTAACAGAACCGCTTATCCTTTTAGCTGATGAGCCGACAGGCGCGCTCGATTCCAAAACCAGCGAAGACATTATGCAAGTGTTCGAGGAATTGAACGCCTCTGGTATCACTCTGATTGTCGTTACGCATGAAAGCGAAATCGCCGATCATGCAAAGCGCCGAATTGAATTTCGCGATGGCAAAGTGATCGAAGATCGCGCGGTTGAAAACCGCACCATTGCAGGCCGGGTGGATGCGTGATGGATAGCGAGACGCCCGCTTTTGCTCCCAAACGCCAACGCAGCATGCTGAGCAACTGGGGCGTGAATGTTTCCATCGCACTAACAGCGCTTCGCACAAATTTGCTGCGCTCTATCCTGACCATGCTGGGCGTTTTGATCGGGGTTTTTGCGGTGACTTTGGCCGTGGCAGTCGGCAGCGGGGCTGAACAGACGATCACCAATGCGATCAACCGGTTTGGCTCCAATATGGCGATTGTCCTGCCCCGCCCTGATGATGGCGAGGAATCGGGCCCACCACGCCGGGTAAGAGAACGCGGCAGGCTGACCCAGCGCGATTTGAGAGCGATCCAGAACGAGGTATCCAACATCCGCGCAGTTGCCCCGCAATTGCTGCAACCGGTGGATCTTGTCGTTGCAGGCAGCAGCACATCCACCAGCGCTGTTGGGACAACGCCCGGATATGGTCAGGTGACAACACATCCTGCCGATAGGGGCCGCTACATCTCCGAATCCGATGTAAGATCGGCCGCTCGCGTCGTTGTGCTGGGCCGGACCGTGGCAGAGGACTTGTTTGGCGGCTTTGATCCCATTGGCGAAACTGTGCGCGTTAACGGGGTGCCCTTTTCGGTTATCGGTCTGCTCGAAGAAAAAGGATCAACCTTGGGCGATGACAGCGATGACACGATGATCATGCCTATATCGACTATGCGTCAGCGTTTTGTAGGCGACACTCTGCCCGGCCCTGATGATCTAAATGTCGCCTTTGTCGCTTTTAATGAAGGCGCATCCTTGTCGAGAGGCAAGGACGATATCGTCTCAGTTCTTTCCGACCGATACCGCGTCGAAGAAGGCGAACCCACACCGTTCACCGTGCGCACAACAGAAGAGTTCGTTGAACAAAGCCAGTTTATCACGGGCATCCTTCAGGCCGTGCTTGTCTCCATTGCGTCTATTTCGCTGCTGGTGGGCGGGATCGGGATTATGAATATCATGCTGGTCAGCGTGACAGAGCGCACGCGAGAGATTGGCCTGCGGATGGCGCTGGGCGCAAGGCGCGCGGATATTCGCAATCAATTCCTAGTCGAAGCCGCCGTTTTGTGCGTTCTTGGCGGAGCTGTCGGGCTGGTACTGGCTTGGGGGGCGGGCGCGGCGCTCACGGCCTTTGCAGAATTTCCTGTTCCCGTTGGCATTGGCACAGCATTGGGCGCGATTGCGTTTTCCGCCTTTCTTGGGCTCATATTCGGAGGTTATCCCGCCATACGCGCCTCGCGCCTGTCACCTATCGAAGCATTGAGGACGGAATAACTGCGCCCCTTTTTTGTTTTCCCGTCAGCCAATCGCGTCTTCAGATCGTAGCTAACACACGCTATTCAGGGCGCATCATTTGGAGTTTCATCGCGCATGACTTTTCAGCCTTCCAATCGCCGTCAATTCCTAACCTCCACCGGGTCAGCCTTTGCAGCGCTGATGGCGAGCGGGTGTATGACACGCGGCGCCTCGCTTTCCTCTGCAGCCGCAAGCTTTTCCGATTACGGACCACTTAAGCCTGATCCAGCCGGTATGCTCGATCTGCCAGAGGGGTTTTCCTATCGCCTGCTATCCAGCCTTGGCGATGCGATGAGCGATGGGGGAAGAGTGCCCGACAAAGCCGATGGCATGGGCTGTTTGGACATTGGCAATGGAGAAATCGCGCTGGTGCGCAACCATGAGCTTATCCCCACCGATGATGCAGGCGGCGCAATTGCGAAAGGGTTTGGCACATGGAATGGCGAAATCACGCCCGGCGGCACGACCAATATCGTGGTTGATGCAAACACATTGGAAGTCAAACGCCAGTTTCGCACATTGGGCGGCACTATCCGCAATTGTTCAGGCGGCGTTACGCCCTGGGGAACATGGCTCACATGTGAAGAAGCACCCACTGGCCCGGGCCAAAGATATGGCGATGGGCTTGCGGTCAATCATGGCTGGACATTCGAAGTGCCCGGCAATGCAACCGGCCTTGTTGATCCCGTGCCCCTGCGCGCTCTTGGCCGGTTTAATCACGAAGCGGCCTGCGTTGATCCAGTGAACGGCTATGTCTTCCAAACCGAAGACCGCGATGATGGCGTGCTTTATCGCTTTATGCCCAATAGGCCCGGCAGGCTGTCGGAAGGCGGACGTTTGCAAGCCATGTCCATCGAAGGCGTGCCTGATACGCGCAACTGGAACGCAGCCGACATGCCTTTGCGCCAGCGATACACGGTGGATTGGATTGAGCTAGAGGATGTAGAATCTCCCAATGATGATCTGCGTCTTCAAGCTGTCGCCAAAGGCGCGAGCGTTATTGCGCGCGGCGAAGGCATTCATATGGGCTGGAACGAGTTTTACTTCTGTTCAACAAGCGGCGGTGCCAAAAAGCTAGGCCAGATATTCCGCTTCGTTCTGGGCCATGATCGGGCTCGCGATAGTGTTGAGCTGTTCTTTGAAAGCGAAGATATCAAACAGTTCAATTATGGCGACAATCTGTGCGTATCGCCCAATGGCCATCTGCTCGTTTGCGAAGACGCTTATACCGATACTGTCGACAATCACATTCGCGGAATTACGCCTGATGGGCGGCCATATGATTTTGCGCGGCTCAACATGCAGACAGAACTGGCCGGTGGGTGTTTCTCGCCTGATGGCAAGTGGTTCTTCGTCAATGCCTATGCGCCAACGCGGACTGTGGCGATCACGGGGCCGTGGGCCAAGTCATAACGCGCCATCGCAAAGTTATTCGCATGACGGATAGCTAACCTTTTGCTGTCATATTTCGGCAAAATTCCGGCAAGCGATGGGGGCATCTGTCACATCAATCTCAAGGAACCTTGCTCTTGCCTGCCATTGCCGATGTAATCTTAGCGCCTGCGATGGGATCGTTCTTTTATGATGATCAGGCCGCAATACGGTCTGGCCTTGCGCATGATGGATTTGACTATGTCGGTGCGCCGGTAACGCCCGGATTTGAGCGGGTTCGCCAGCCAGCGCGCGCGCTTTCCATCGGGCTTGTTCTGGATAATGGCGCAAGCGTCTGGGGCGATATGGTCAGCGTCCAATATTCAGGCGCTGCGGGGCGTGATCCGCTGTTTGATCAAGATGCCATTGCAGCACTCGTAGAGGAGCACATCACCCCGCACTTAATCGGACGCGATGCGGCGCAGGGTGAGGTCAATTGTGAAGAGGTGCTAGAAAACGGTACCCCCTTGCCCATCGCGGTCAAATACGGGGTTAGCCAAGCCTTGCTGAAAGCGGCAGCGAGCGCCCAAAAATGCACTTTGACCGAGACCATTTGCGGTATTTTTGGAAAGCCCCTTCCCCGCTCACCCATCCCGATATTCGCGCAAAGCGGGGATGAGCGGCGGATCAATGTCGATAAGATGGTGCTAAAGAAAGTCGACGTTCTCCCGCATGGGCTGATTAACTCAGCGGAGAAATTCGGGCCCGATGGCGCAACTTTCATCGAATACATCCAATGGGTCGCCGCGCGCGCAGGCGAGTTGGGCGGGAGTGAATACCGACCAAAACTGCATTTTGATCTTTATGGTTGGGTTGGCCTTGGCTTTAGCGACGATCCGCTGAAAGTTGCCGAATTTATCGCGCGCTGCGCCGATGCAGTGCCCGGCTTTGATCTCCAGATCGAAAGTCCCGTTGATTATGGCGACAGGCAGAAGCAAATCGATCTCTACGCCCAAATCATCGCGCATATGGATGCGATGGGGACGAGCGCCAAAGTCGTCGCAGACGAGCACTGCAACACCTTAAAAGACGTACGCGAATTTTGTGATGCAAGAGCGGCGCATATCATTCAGGTCAAAACGCCTGATGTTGGCAGCCTGCTCGATACAGCGCGCGCCATTGACTATGCCAAATCGGCTGGCGTGGGTGCCTATTCAGGAGGAACCAGCGCAGAAACCGACATTTCCGCACGCGCTTGCGTTCATGTCGCTCTCGCCATGCAAGCTGACATGATGCTCGCAAAACCAGGCATGGGCGTGGATGAGGCGATTTGCATTGTCGGCAACGAACAATCGCGCGCTCTGGCTCAGATTGGCCGCAAACTCTGAGACGAAGCTAGGTGATGCCATGATGCAACCGTCAATTAAGATAGACGGTTTTTCCGTCTAACATCTTGTACACATCACTGAAACAGTCTACCCAATCAGCGGATAAATGAGGCCGGTATGGAAAGAGGCGTACCCGTAAGAGCGATTAGCCGCGGATTTGCTGTATTATCAGCAGTGAGCCGCGATGGACCCATCACCTTGATGGGCATATCGCGCAGCGCCGATGTCCCATACGCGACTGCCTGCCGTGTTGTACAAACCCTTATGCATGAGGGCCTTATTGAACGCGAAGTGGGCCGCAAGAAATATCGCGTAACCTCTCTTGTTCAATCCTTGGCCACGGGATTTCAGCAAGAAGACTTGCTCGCAGCCGAAGCGCGCCCCCATTTGGAAGAGCTTTGCAAAGACGTTGGCTGGCCCATCTCATTGGCAACACGAGTGGGCACGCGGATGATGGTGCGCGAATCGACGCATAAGATGACATCGCTCACTTTCACGAACTACTATCCCGGGTTCACACTGCCGATTTCGGAATGCGCCACAGGCAAAGCCTACCTCGCCCATTGCGCAGAATCCGAACGTGACATGATTAAAGACGCGTTGGAGGCAACAGACAGCGAGTCCTCTCAAACCGGCTTGCTGCTGCTTTCCGATGGGGTTGCGCTCAAGAACATTAAAGATGCGGGATACGCCCTTCAGGCGCGCAATCAGCATAATTTTGAGCCCGGCAAAACATCATCGCTTGCCGTACCTGTATTTGATGAAAACCGTCAGCTTGTTGGCTGTATGGCACTTATCTTCTTTGCTTCTGCGATTAAGCCCAATGAAGCAGCGACCGAATTCCTGCCCAAAATGCAGGAAACGGCGAAGAAAATCAGCACCAGTTTAGGCGTAAACGGTTTCGAGTGAGCTGAGCCAAGCCTGCTCAGCCAAGGGCACTACCCAGCAATTCGCGCAGAATGCTCTCCAGCCAATCGGCCTAAAGTGGTCGCCGTCATCAATCCATTGCCTGCCAAATATCCATCTGCGCCCGGACCAGAGATACCGCGCGCGGACCCCCCGCCTGCAT
Organism: Pseudomonadota bacterium; assembly: GCA_038532855.1. Taxonomy (GTDB): domain Bacteria; phylum Pseudomonadota; class Alphaproteobacteria; order Sphingomonadales; family Sphingomonadaceae; genus Erythrobacter. Next base: position 10,631 of record JBCAZT010000005.1, on the reverse strand, counting down.
AAAGGTTAGGAAATGGCGTGCGATCCGATTTGAGCACGCGAGCATTTTCATCGACTTCCAGCCCGCCTTGGGTGTGAAACAAGGCGCCGGTGACTTTCACCGCATAGAACGGCGCTTCCAGCTTCGCCTTGCCAGCAAAATTGCGGCCAAATACGTCGTCCTCTCCGCTTTCAACCAGAGCATGTGTCTCGTTTATAGTCGCTTTGAGACCGTCAGGATCAACGCCAATTTCTGCTGCTAAATCTTCAAGGTTATCGGCTGTTTTGAGGCACCCGGCGGAAATTGCCTGCTGATAATCGTCAAACTGCTCCATGATCAAATGGCGCTTTTCATCATAAATGCTCCAGGCGACATGGCCGTCTTGTTTGAGCACTTCGACAGCTTGTTCTGAATACCCTGATGCCTCGTTTGAAAAGCGCTTGCCCGCTTTGTTCACTTGCACGCCGCCTTCGACAATCAGCGGCCATAGGATCGGTATTCCATAGCCTGCTGCAAGTCCTGCGTGGCCCTGATAAGAGCTGATATCCGCCATGGCAGCATCCAGCGCACGGCCCCATTCAATCGCGTGGCCTTTATTGCCCGGATGCCCATGGAATGTCGCGTGTTCTAGCTCCGGAATAAGCTCGGCGACCATAGCCTGATTGCCCGCAAACCCGCAACAGGCAAGGATTAACGCCTCGCATCCAATTACGTCTTCTGATCCATCCGGCCGCGTACAGCCAATTGCGATCACTCGGTCTTCCCCGTTTACAAACAGGCGGTTAACCGTGCTTTCCGTGAAGAAATCGACCTCTGCACTTTCGCACGCCGCAAACAAAGCGCCCATCAATTCGCCGCCCGAACGGCTTGGCATTCCATGCATTCGGCGGACCGAGTGACCGGGATAGGTGAACCCATCGACAAGGCTGAGATCAAGACCGTGTTTTTCAACCAGCCAATCGATTGTGGCAGCCGATTGTTCAACGATAGAGGCCACCATCGCTTTATCGACCTGACCTTTGGTCTTTGAAACGATATCGCCTGCAAAGATATTGACGCTGTCTTCAACGCCAGCTGCTTTTTGGATAGCGCTTCCGCAAGCGGGGATAAGGCCGGTGGACATCGATGTTGTTCCCAGCGGCTGGCGATCACGCTCCACAACCAATACATCCACGCCCGCATCGCGCACAGCCAATGCCGCACAAAGGCCCGTGCCTCCGCCCCCAACAATGATGACGGGGATGTCCATGATCACATCGACGCTGTCGGTTCTGACTACCTCAATCGCATCCATTTTAGGCGCGGCTCCAAATGAAAGAACGAACCTTGCGCAGCATTAGGCCGCCCCATGACGAGTTTGAAATTCAACCACGTCATCCATTCCCAATGCGGTCGACATTTCGGTGAAATCGAACATATCGACATGCCCTGTGTTAGGATCACCAGCTGCCAGGTTTTGGTAGAATTCTTGTGTTGCATGCGCCGCGCTTAAAGGTGCGCCCGCGGGATAGATAACGAGCTTCGCGCCCAATTCCTGATAGCGCTGCGGCGATAGGATTGGGGTAACACCGCCATGGGCTGCGTTTAACAACAAGGGTTTATCGAGCGCTTTGGCAGCAATGGCGATTTCTTCTTCGCTTTGCGGTCCCTCGAGGAAAACAATATCCGCGCCCGCTGCGCTGTATCGCTGAAGCCGGTCTATCGCCGCATCCAGCCCTTCAGTGCGGCGCGCATCGGTTCGCGCTATGATCATAAGATCACCATCACCTCGGGCCTCGACTGCGACCTTCATGCGCTGTTCCATTTCTTCCGCTGGCACGGAAGACGCTTTACCCACATGGCCGCAGATTTTGGGAAAGCCCTGATCTTCGATCTGCATGGCTGCGATCCCTGCACGGTTATATGCTTTTACCGCGCGATCTAGATTGGTGAGACTGCCAAAGCCTGTATCCGCATCAGCAATGATAGGCGCGCCTGCTTTTTCAGCAAAGCGAGCAAAGATTGTGATGAAATCGGTTGCTCCTGCAATACCCACATCCGGCTCCCCCAAAGCAGAGGCAGCGTTCCAATAGCCAGAGGCATAGAACGCGTTGAAACCAGCGCGCTTAGCCATCAGCAAGCTCATATGGTCGTAAATGCCCGGCGCGATGACGATCTCGTCCTGGCTGAGCTGCGTTCTCAAGGTTTTTGCGGGAGATTGCGTATCTAGCATGCCGCGGGCCATAACCGGGCAAGGCTCTAAAACGCTGCATGGCAAAAATTGCTATCCAATACGCGGATGAAATTTGCGAGCCGGGTCGATTTGTTGGTGGGCACTGAGCAGTCTTGTATGCGTTATTGCAGATAGGACCCACTCAAGAATGGACAACACAGTCATGGACGAAGCCATACCGCAGGATCTGGGCGATGAAATTGGCGGCCGAGGGCGCGTCTATTTCGATGATGTTGTTATCGACAATATGATGGATGCACTGCTGGAGCTTTCCGCTGCTGTATGGACCAATCATGACCGTGTTCTGGTGCTTGAAAAGATCCTCGAAGAAAAAGGCATAGAGGTCTCCCAGGCTATTGAGGCGCATGTCCCTGACGATGAAGAAATCGCTCGCCGCGCCGAAGCGCGCGATGCGTTTGTAGACCAAGTTTTTGGCGCCTTCCTGCGCCGTCCCACCCATCACATTGGCGAAGCTGCCAAAGATATCGCAACCGGAAATATGGAGTAACGAAATGGATCGCGGCTCAATCGGAATTCTGCCCCGCCCCACGAAATTGGCGGATGAAAGCTATCTGGAATTTGTTACCTCGTTCCGAAAATTCGCCATTCAGCGTGGGTTTCCCGTTGTGGCCGCCAATGGAGAGGCTCAATTGGAGCGGGCGGTCAAATCTGGCGAAGTCGCCCCACCTGAAGACGGGAAACAAGTGCCACTTGATGAGGTGAAACGGGTTTTCCGCGAAGTGCCAATCACGCCCACTTGGCAGCGGTTTGTTCGCTCGCAGCAGGAAATGATGTGGCGCGGCACGCGCAAAAGCTTTCTGCGTGATGGCGATAATCTGATGAAGCGCATGGATGAGGCGGAACAATCCAATCCCAGCAACATCCATGTCGATCCCACATTTGAACCGCCCAAATACACTCGCTGCGAAATCCACTGCCAGCCCGGCGGCTATACCGATGATCCTTTGGGCGGCGCTGTATTCCATTACGGCACCAAGATTTTCTACGAAGGCTTCAACGATCAGGACGAACTTCACATCGAGCTTGCCGAAAAAGCGACCAATCCTGCTGATGGCAAGATCGACAGTGTCCTCGATATTGGCTGTTCAATCGGTCAGGCAACGACAGTTCTAAAAGACCTTTACCCGCAAGCCGAAGTCTGGGGTGTCGATGTTGGTCTGCCCATGATCCGTTATGCCCATATGCGTGCAACAGAGCGCGGCAAAGATGTTCATTTCAAACAGGCTTTGGCAGAAGACAGCGGATTTGCAGATGGCCAGTTTGACATGGTCCTGTCCTATATCCTCTTCCACGAAGTGCCGGTGAAGAAGATGACGGAAATCATTGCAGAAACCTTCCGCGTACTTCGCCCGGGTGGCACATTCTCGATCTACGAGTTTCCAAACAACAACGAGAATTTCGCGGTAAGCGATGCGCATCGCTTCATGATCGACAATGACAGCCGCGACAATTGCGAACCCTATTCGCCCGCTTTTGTTGCGTCCGATTTTAAAGGCATTTTGGAAGGCGCGGGATTTGTCGTGGAAGATGGCCCCACGCTCTCAAATACGTTCCTGCAATCGCTTGTAGCGCGCAAGCCTGACTAAGCTCTTGTCGGTAGCCCTAACAAAGGGGTTGTCGCTGGATCATAGGCGAAAATGCCCAGCGCATCTTCGTCTTTGATCGGCGTATCGCGGAACATATCTGGGTTGATGGCTTGCAAACGTTCCCCGCCCAGATTGCTCTCGCGCTGAAGCAGGCTGGCGCGTTCGATGCGGGTGGCAACATAGCAATTAAGCGCTGCGTCTAAACGATCGCATTCTTCAAACGCGCGGCCCAAGATCACGCCATCTTCAATCGCGCTTGAGGCGCCCTGCCCCATATAGGGAAGCATGGGATGCGCTGCATCGCCGAGCAGAACCGTGCGCCCTTTGCGCCATTCTGCCAGTGGTTCACGGACAAACAGCCCCCAGCAGAACAAATCCTCTTCCGGGATTTCGCCCAGTAATTCTTGAACATACGGCGGGAAGCCGGAATATTTCTCAATCAATTGCGCTTTGTCTGCTTTGACAGACCAGCCTTCTTCAACCCAGCCATCGGCTTTGGACAAGGCGACAACATTCACCAATTCGCCTTTGCGCAAAGGATAACTGACGATGTTACGCCCTTCATTGAGGTGATTGATGTTGAGCGCTTCTATGGCGCGGCTGGTGACCTTTTCTGCAGGAATAAGCCCGCGATAGGCGATATGGCCGCTAAACTCAGGCGCTTTGGTTTCAAATAAAGCATCGCGCACAACTGAACGCAGACCGTCAGCGGCGATCACTGCATCGGCGTCGACCGATGATCCATCGCCAAAGTGCAAGGTCACACCTTCTTCGCGCGATTGAATGTCAGTCAAATCCGCGCCCATCCGGCAGTTCTCTTCGCCAAATGTCGCGATCAGTTTGGCGAGCAAATCTGCGCGGTGCAATTGGACATAGGGGGCCTTGTAACGCTCACGTGTGTTGCGCCTGTCAATTGCTTGTAAAAGTTCGCCTGTTGCGCCGTGGCATAGGTGCTGTTCTATGGGCTCGTTCGATACCTCTTCTAGCCACTCGCCCAAACCCAGACGACTCAGGCCCAAAACGGCGTTGGGCGACATGGAGATACCAGCGCCCACTTCGCCAAATTCAGGCGCACGCTCGTAAATGCGCACCGATTGCCCGGCTTTCTGGAGGGCAATCCCAGCAACAATTCCGCCAATTCCGCCGCCTATAATCGCAATATTACTCACAGACCCAATGCTCCCGGGTTCAAAATGCCTTTGGGATCAAGCTCGCGTTTCAGCGATCTGACGAAGCTCAAAACAGGCTCCTTCTTTGTCTCGGCATAGGGATACATGCGGCCAATCTGGAAATGCGTTGCACCGTGTTTGCGCATCAGCGCAATGATGTCTGCGATCATGGTTTTGGCAAGTTCGCGCCCGGACAGGTTTTCAGGATATTCGGGCAGGCCCGACAGATAATCGGGCGTCATGCGAGCGTGGTATTCATAACGAGTATCTGGCCAATAAAAGACGGGTTCATAAAGGAAACCTGCCCCCGCAATTCCTGCAAAAAATTCCGCAATGGTCATGCCGCAATCGGCCATCTGGCTCGCATATCTCTTTTTGAGAGCCAGATATTCATTGTGAAAACCGTCCATCCCATCGGGCGAGAATATGCCGTGAACAGGCACCATGCGCCGTCCATCGGGATGGGTCACAGGCAGGCGCGGGAAAGGATCTGCGCGCATCATAAGCGGGACTGTGTTCACAATTTCGTGCCCGCCTTTGGCAAGGCTGCGGAGCGACTTTACTTTGCTTGCAATATCTTTCGCATCGCGTCCTTCGATCACGAAATGGGCTGTGTAATGCGCCTTATCCATAAATCCGCGCCCGCCCAATGCCACACGCGCCATACGTCCAAGGGCTGCAAAGGGGTTGCCGGCAGACACGCCCACTTTCCAAAGTGATTTTAGATCATTTACCAGATCAGGTGGCCCTGCATTCTGACGAGCAAAATCGGCATCCATCGCGGTGTATTCGCTGGCAAGACGGCGGCGAGACACTTCGCCAAAAAGCGCAGCCATCGCCGCAAAATCATCGAAGGCGAACGACAGGCCCGTAACCTTTTCAGGGCGCGGTTCAATCTCCAGCGTTACTGCGGTTTTAATCCCCAGCGCCCCTGCATCATTGGCAAAGATGCCGGTGAGATCAGGGCCGAAATGCCGGTTAAAAGGCTGCGTGCTGTGCGAACCATCCGATCCAGTTTGCAGAACCTCGCCCGCGCCGGACACAATCTCAAAGCTTTTGACCCCATTGGCGGAGGCGCCCGTTTGCCCCGACCCAAACGTTACCGAGCCTTGGCTAAGCGAGCCGCCAAGCGTTGCAATCGCGCCCGACATCGGCCCCCAAAATCGCGCTCGCATGCCCACTTTCGCCAATGCTGCATCCAAGGTAGCCCAAGTGCATCCCGCACCAGCCATCACATAATCGCGGCTGGCTGAAACCTCACCAATCCAATCGAGCCCGCTCGTATCAAGCACAACCGAGTTTTCGCCCTGCGGCTGGAAAGCATCCGTATACGACATGCCTCCACCGCGAGGATAAATGCCGATCGCGTTTTGCGCGCAAACTTTGACAAGAGCGACAACGTCTTGCGCATCACGCGGGCGGATAACGGCAAACGGCAGGTCACCTTCAAAAAACAAATCCTGACTGAAAAAGCGCCGCTCGCTTTCGTCAAGGATCATGCAATCTGCATCAAGCGTATCCGTAAGACGCTGCGTTAGCGGAGTGATTTGCGCCTTGGGTTCAATCTTAGCCTGCGTCATATTTCGTCGTTATCTGTAATAGAACGGGGCGAGACGAGCCACCCCTGCCCCCCTATCCAATAGATGGTCACACGCTTTGCTCTGCATAGCTCTTAGCCGTCTGCGCACTAGACGGGCACCATGGCGACCGCGTTTGCATCCCAAGAGATATCGCAAAAAAGCCAAGGCATAGGCAGTCGCCCATGGTTCGTGGTGGCTGTGCTCTCGCTTGCCGGGATAGTCGCCTATATCGACCGCCAGATCATCACCTTGTTGGTAGAGCCTATCAAAGCAGACTTGGGCGCATCTGATGTGCAGATGGGCCTTTTGATGGGCATTTCATTTGCGCTGTTTTACGCCGTTCTCGCAATACCGCTGGCATGGATTGCTGATCGTCACAATCGCAAAATGGTGATCCTAGTTGGGCTGGTGTGCTGGTCTGCTGCGACATTTGCAAGTGGGCTTGCTGGCGTGTTTATGGCTTTGTTCATCGCGCGCATGTTTATCGGTGTGGGGGAAGCCACTTTATCGCCTGCGGGCTTTTCGATCATCAGCGATTACTTCTCCAAGGAAAAGCTCCCCGGACCGATCAGCGTGTTTACCGGATGCGGATTTGTCGGGTCAGGCATTGCGCTGATCTTGGGCGGATATCTTTACACGACCCTTTCTGAAATGGGGCCAACCACGTTGCCATTTGGCACGTTTGAACCTTGGCAGCTCACTTTCATGTGTGTCGCAATGCTCAGCGTTCCTTTGTTCTTTCTGTTGCTGCTGATGCGCGAGCCCACCCGCAAAGATAGCGGCCAAGCCTTATCGCACGATGAGGCCACGCCAGCTTTTGAAGTCGTGCAGTTTATCAAACGCAATGCTGGCGTGTTTTTACCTCTGTTTATCGGCTTTTCCTGTTTTGCAGGTGCGCAATATGGATTGGGCGCTTGGGCGCCGAGTTACTTCATCCGCGTACACGGATGGACCCAGCTTGATGTGGGGAACATGTTTGGTCCTGTGGTGATGGTTGCAGGGCCATTGGGCGTCATATCTGGCGGCTTTGCTGCCGAGCGCTTGCTTGCGCGCGGGGTTGAAGACGCCACTGTTCGCTTGCCTTTAATTGCTATCCTGATCGCTTTGCCGTTTGCGATTGCATTCCCTCTCGTTAGCTCGCCCATATTGGCGCTCGTTCTGCTCGGTGTGGTGATTGTGCTGGGTACAATTCCTTTTGGAGCGGGCGTTTCAACCTTTCCTTTGGTCACGCCCAACAGGATGCGCGCGCAAGTTATGGCGGTGTACCTTTTGATCGCCAATCTCTTGAGTTACTCAGCGGGTCCACTGCTGATCGGATGGCTGACCGACCGCGTTTTCGGCGATCCAAAAGCCATCAATTTGTCCCTCGCTCTTGCCCCGCCGCTTGCAATGGCGGTGGGCGCGTTTTTCATCATTCTGGCCATTCGTCCCTATCGCGCGATGGTCAAAGCCCAATCCACTGGAGAAACCTGAAAATGGCCCTTATTGATTTGCTCCCCGCATCAACGAATTTCCTCGAGAAAAGCAAAGGCATTCTGATCGGCGGCGATTGGTCCGAAGCAAGCAGCGACACGGCGATTGGCGTGATCAATCCTTCAGATGGCGCAAAATTAAGCGCTATCGCTGATGCGAGTGAGGCTGATGTGGACCGCGCGGTTGCCGCAGCGCGCAAAGCTTTTGACGAAGGCTCATGGACTTTGATGAAACCTGCTGAACGCGCAGGTATAATCCATGCGTGCGCCGATAAAATGGCCGCTCATCATGAAGAGCTGGCGCAGCTCGAAACGCTCGACACAGGTAAGCCCATCAATTCCTCTCGCGGAGAAGTCTTCGCCGCAATCGGCGCTATGCGGTATTACGCAGGCTGGGCAGACAAGATCACAGGCACAACGCACAACATCAACATGCCGGGTGATCACCACGTCTATACGTTGAAAGAGCCTGTGGGTGTGGCCGCTTTGGTCGTCCCGTGGAATTATCCAATTGTGATGGCTGCAATGAAGCTTGGCCCTTGCCTTGCATCTGGCTGTACGGCCGTATTGAAGCCAGCCGAAGACACATCGCTTACCGCTTTGCGTTTGGGCGAATTGTTCTTGGAAGCAGGCCTTCCCGAAGGCGTGCTCAACATCGTGACAGGTTACGGTGCGACGGCGGGCAATGCGCTGATCCATCACAAGGGCATCGACAAGATCGCTTTCACCGGATCAACCGTAACCGGCAAAGTCATCGCCCATGCAGCGGCTGAAAACCTGAAGAAAGTCAGTTTGGAACTTGGCGGAAAATCGCCCAATATCATCATGCCGGATGCGGATTTGGAAAAAGCCATTCCCGCCTCTGCTATGAGCATTTTCTGGAACACGGGCCAGACCTGCACAGCCGCATCGCGTCTTTATGTTCATGAAGACATTAAGGATGAGGTGATCGCTGGCGTCGCCGAGGTCGGCAAGTCTTTGAAACTGGGCGCGGGTCTTGATGAAGAGACACAGATCGGCCCAATCGTCTCTGAAAAGCAATTCGACAAGGTTCAAGATTACATCGAGCTTAGCGCATCAGAAGGTGCGGAAATTGCGAGCGGCGGCAAACGGCAAGGCAATAGCGGGTTCTTTATCGAGCCGACGGTTATCGCCAACACCACCAACGAAATGCGCGTGGTGCGCGAAGAGATTTTCGGCCCCGTACTCGTCACCCAAACCTTCAAGACCGAAGACGAAGCCATCGCGCTTGCCAATGACAGTGATTATGGCCTTGCCGGCTCTGTCTGGACCGGCGACGTTTCAACAGCACACCGCATGGCGCGCCGTATCCGTGCGGGCATTATCGGCATCAACAACGCTTCAGGTGCGGATTGGGATGTGCCTTTGGGCGGCTACAAACAATCAGGCGTAGGCCGCGAGAATGGCCGCGATGGTTTGGAGCTGTATCTCCAGACAAAATCGGTGTTCACAACACTATGAGCGAGGCTGTGATCCCCACTGAGGTGCATCGCATCAATGTTGGCGATGCGGAAATCCATGTCGAAGTGACAGGCAACGGGCCAGACCTGTTTTTGGTCGCCGGGCTTGGTGGGCGCGGTGCGTTTTGGAGCCATCAGGTCCAACCCTTTGCCGAACATTTCCGTGTTATCACATTCGATCATCGCGGCTGTGGGGAATCGACACCCGACAAGGTCGTGTTTGGCGCAGAGCATATGGCGACAGATGTGCTCGCGCTGATGGATGCCATGGGGATTGATAAGGCTGCTTTGGTGGGCCATTCCACCGGCGGTGCGATTGGTCAGCATATCGCCCTTGGCGCTCCAGATCGGCTTTCAAAAATGGTGCTTTCATGCAGTTGGGCAGGCCCTGATGCATATCTGACAGAGCTGTTCCGCAATCGCCGCGAAATCCTCATCAGCTGCGGGCCGCAAGCTTATCTGACAATCGGCACATACCTCGCCATGCCCGCCTCTGTGCTTCAGCACCAAATGGGCGATCCAGGCTATGGCGCGCGCAAATTCATGGAAGAACGACTGGCGGCGTTTCCGGGTCTCGAAGTGGAACTATCCCGGATCAATGCGGTCTACACCCATGATCTGCGCAGCCGCCTTCATGAAATCACTGTGCCCACATTCTGTATTGGCGCGATGGACGATTCCATAACGCCTCCTGGCTTCACGCAGGAAATGGGCGAATTGATCGAGGGGGCCGAAACGCACCTTCTGGAACGTGGCGGCCATTTCTGCCCGATTGCCGCAACGGTCGATTACAATCCGCGCGTGCTTGAATTTCTAACCGCCTGAATTTGGAGACATCGTCATGGCGACAGACCCAGTCCACCCGCCTTTAGGCCATATCACCAAGGGCCGCTCTGTCATTGTGGGCCCCGATGAAGGGCGCAGCCTGTGGCAGCCCATGCCCAGCCGCGGCTATGTCAATGTGAACCTAACAGCGGATAACATGCCGTATGATACGTGGTCCTCGGGCATTCAGGTGATGCCGCCCGGCTGCATGGTGCGCGAGCATGGACACAAGCAGAACCACGAACTTGTTTTTGTTTATGAAGGCACAGGCGTGGTCGATATTGACGGGGAAGAGAGCGAATTTGG